>NZ_CAWNVW010000003.1:0-87409 GCF_963878025.1 Vibrio sp. 11986-1-5 | reverse complement strand
AAAATCACAATATTTGCAATTGGTCGATTGAACATATGGTTATAAATCCTGCAACTCTCAACGATTAGGTAGAATACGTTGCATTAAAAGTAGCGGATGGATTTGACTGTGAGTTATCGAGTGGTACAGATGACCGAACTGATGACCTATGAGTTTGGACAGGTCGAAGGTGATATCGAAAGGTTGGAAGATGGGTTATGTTGAGTAATGAGCGCTTACTTAAAACTGGTTAGTGTTTTACCCGAGCCAGTGGTATGCCAAATATAACCACCGCTTTGCCTATTGCTCCAGTTTTTGCTGTTGTAGGCGCTTTTAATCTTCCACAAAACGCGCTCAGTCACCGCTATTTGGTAAGAACGCATCACTAGCAAAGTATTGCTGATATCAGACACGGAGTAACGCAGAATCACTTCCAACAATGTTTCTTTCTGGAAGAAGGTTGCTGTAAAGTCTTTTAAATCTTTGATGAGTTTGTTGTCTGACTTCGCCCAGTTCATAGTGAAGTCATAGCTGTTTTTGTTGTGCTTAGTGGTCGGCGACTGATACAAGTGTAATGCGGGATACTTCAATGGAATTCGGGTAAGTGTAAATGCAGACTTAATGAATCCTTGCAGAGTTCGTAACGGCATTGAGAAAATACGTTTCATCATCAACGCTGTTGTTATCGCCAGATCACTAAACAAACGAGGCCTTCCGCGATTGCCTTGCTTGATTTGTTTCCATAACTGGATAGCTTCTTCATCAACCCAAAATGTCAGTGAACCGCGATTGATTAAAGCTTGGTTATAGTGTTTCCAATTGGTTGTTTTGTAGCGAGGCTTGGCCATTAGTCTAAGTATTTGGATGAACTTAGCTGATCAGATCGTAGATTGATGATTTAGTTCCATGATTTAGGAAACAAAGCCGATAATGTTGGTATTCGATTAGACTTATCAACCTTCTGACTAGCATCTATAAATAAAATAGGGGCATCAGCGTTGCGGTTTTTTCGCTGTCGCAACCATATTAATTTCGTCTTGTTGCACGGTGATCCGTAAGCTTCGCTCATGGGCTTGTTCTGCCGTACTCTCCGCTTGTAAATTTAAGCCACGCGATACGTCTTGTAATCGGGTGATCATGCTATGCATGTTATTAACAAATTTATTAAAGTTATTGGCACCGACTTCATCCTGATAACGAGGCTCAATACGCTGAGTTAAATCCGCATCCTCTTCAGCGATTTCGGCCAAAGCGCTCGATACGCAGTTAAGATCTCGAAACAGGAAACCGACTAACCATGCAACAAGGACTGCCACCAAACCGGTAATAATAACGGCCGTGATGATCAATTGACGCATTAAGCTACTCATCGTGGCCAGTTCAACAGATTTATCAAGTTCAATACCCAATAACCACTCGGTACTTTCGAAAAAAAGAAGAACTTATCAACGCCACCGACCTTCACTTCTTGAACCTGATTATCCTTAATCGATTGGTTAATCACAGCCATGGTTAAATTCGAGCTGTAAGTGTTGAGCGGTTTTAAAATCAAATCGGCATTGCGGTGAGCAATAATATTGCCTGTATTGCCATTAACCAATAACGCCGACGATTTTGCTCCTGCGTCGATGGCAATCACATCTTTAACCAATTGTTCAATCAATACATCGGCACCAATTACCCCAAATAGGCGTCCATGACGAGAAATAGGTTCAGCAATTGTGACCATTAATTGGCGAGTAATCGCATCAGCATAAACGTTGCTCAATATCTGTCGATTCTGCGCCTTCGCATCGCGATACCAACCGCGTGTACGCGGGTCATAACTGGTATCAGAAGCACCGCGTTCAGGAATCGAGTGATGCATGCTGCCTTGCTCAGTACCAAAATAGAGCAAATCAAATCCGCCCGCTTGCTGGCCTTGCTGTAAAAAAGGTAAAAAATTCTCCTGTCCTGTATGCGGAATCACCGAGGTGACAATGCTGCCACGGATGGTTAACCACTGGTTAATTGCGGCTAGTAGCAGATTTGGCGATGCCATTGACCCGAGCCTGCAAGCTGACCGCCGTTTCGTGCTTTAATTGGCTGGCGGCTAGCGTCGTCAGCACCAGCGCCATAAAGGCGACGGCGAAAACACTGGTGCCAATCAGTTTACTTTCTGAACGCGCCATTAAGCCGCTGGTTATTGGGAGAAAGAGCTGGCTCTTCTCGACCAATCCCAATGGAGCTGAAGCGAGCGCGATGCTTTACAGTATCGTCAAGACAGCGAAAGCCAACGACCTTATCATTTACGACTACATGGTCAAGTGCATGCAGGAATTAGCGAAAGCTGAACCTGATATCGATGCACTCCTGCCTTGGAACTTCAAACACTAACAATATCGCCCCGTGGGTTCATGGGGCGTTTACACAGATTTAAAGTATTTCATCCCTTCTTCGGGCTTGTCTGATAAACCTGCGATCACAACCTCGACAACCTCTTCGCCTAAACCACTTCGTGTTACAACTTCAAATGAACATAGGTAGGTGGTATGACATGCACAATCTAAATTAGATAAAAATGGGTAAGAGCAAAAAAGTAATGAGGCTGATAATATAGCCTCATTTGTTATTAAATCGAACTGGTATGATTGTCAATCAATATCAGCCGAATATTGTTTTAATTTCTTCAACAATCCCTATATAAGAAGATTTTAATTTGCGCAAGTGATAAGGACTTTCATAAGTCCAGTTTTCAGGCCATGAGTCACTGCTTAATGTACACATATTAAGTCTGCTGAGCTCATCTCTTAATTTATGCAATTGGTCGGTTAAAGATGAAAATGAGGAAATGCTTTTCCCCATGCCTTGACCAAACCAGCTCATACCTTCAGCAGCTGAATAAGGAATAGGTATTAACTGAGCGTCTTCATTGGATAAAATTCCTTTTGCTTTATCTGGAGTGAGTTTCATTGCTATCGAGCCTTTCTTCGTAAAAATAGTACGGTCAGAATAGACTTTTCGTAATAGCATTGAAGATGGGCCAAAGGCATATATATCACCATTTGTATCAATAAATGGAAATGCCTTAACAAAACTCCTAAAAGCTGAATAGTTATTTTGATTATAGCTGCAATAACTTGATTCATAGATTGCTTCAGGATGAGGGAATGTAGGGTTATCTATGATGTGATTTGAAGGAGAATGATCTCCAATCATAATTCCAAATCCCAGCTCTGCATTTCGTAAAAAACTATTTTCATTCCAGTGTTTGTAAATTGATTTAGCATCTTGACTGAGTGAGTCGAATGCTATTTTGATAGCATCCTCTTTTTCTAAGTTATTACATAGCTTTATTTGTGCGCTTTTAAAAGAATCTGCAACTTGTGATGCTGACTTCAACTGACAGAAATCTAGGTTTATATTGCTAGCGACAAAAGTGTTATAAATGGTATTTAGCGTAGATAAATCCTGAATCATACAACGAACTTTCAAGATATAATCTGCCATTTGAGATTCAGAACTATCAACATCGTTCATAAAGCCCATAGACATCCACGGAAAGATATCTGACCAATTGATTATCCATATGCCCAGTGGCACATAATCTGATACCGAGGATGAATAAGTAGAGGTTACATTGATTTGTTGCAACTTATTTTTAAAACGACTTGGTAATACTCCGCCGTTAGACAAAACGTCCAGTGAATTGTCATTAACTTCAGAGATAACCTGATCTATACCACTTACGTTGTTTTTCCTTTCGAGATTTATTAAAAACTCTTCAAGTGTCAATTCAGTATTGTCTTTCTTTGCCTCTTCATATCCTTGATAAACCGAGAATAATTTTGAATCTTTTAAATCACCAAGTTCTTTTAGTTTATCCTTAACCTCTTTATCATCTTCAGTGATAAAGTCAGGGATTTTAGGTGGTGCTGATACACTGCTTTGTGTTGGTGCTTTATCTAGTAATTTAATATCATATACTTCAGAAAAAGACTTGTTGGCAACAACATTGAACCAGTCGTTTACTTGTTTTTCGACGCAGGCACCACTTGCTTGAGATCCACATGAAATACGAACATCGGAATTTTGTTTTTTTTGGGAGCCCTCATAGGTTTCTCCTATAGCGACTGTGTTCCCAATGGTTGAATACGTAAACTCAGTACTTTCCCCATATTTCCAATTGTCTTCCTGCTTTGTACTGGTCATTGTCGTTGTAACAGAACCAATGCCTCCCCAGATTACTCCGACTACAATACCATCACCATACGCAGCAATAAAATCTTGTAACGATTTCAACCAAGCTTTCATCTTTTCATCTTTTTGAATAGATGAGCCTCTACTATAATCACGAGCATCAATGAACTTTTTTAATACATCCAACGCCAGCGTTTTTGGGCCTTTACTTAGAGAATTAATAATTTCTTCTGAAGTAAGATTATCAAAATCGATGTACTCAATACCTGATAGCATGGAGATATTATAGTCAACAGAGATAGATTTAGACTCTGTAGCATTGGCATTACTCACATACCCTGACAATGCCATTGTAAATTTAGAAACTCCTTTAACACCATGCGATCCAGAAACACCAAAAGTTCCTTGATTTAGGGAGTCTGTATAAACATACTGGCTTTGACCGCTCATGCTCATTTCAACTTCTTTCTGTGCCACCATTTTAGTAATTGATGCTTGCAGGATTGAAGGTTTGAAATTGTTACCATTAACAGTAGAACCTACGGTGATACCAATCAATGGATTAAGATATTTATTACTCATATACACCTCAAGGATTATTTTTTCGTAATGGTAATATAGATGTTTCCTAACGCACCACCATTGTAATTTCCACCAATTTTTTTCACATCGAATCTTTCATTATTTACATCAATAAGCTTATCAGTGTTTTTTTGTGTATTCCACGGGCAAGAAAACCAGTATTTGAAAACTTTTTTATCACCATCTATCACTTCGAATGAACCTTGAGTTCCTACGGCCGTATTGCTGCGCCCACAAGCGGCGATTGTATATGCCTCACCATCCTTAACTAATGTTCCCTCTATATTGGAAGGATAAACTTCGACGCTTTTATTACCCGGCTTATAAAATTTGCCATGATCAAGGTAAGGTTTAGTTATTTTACAATCAGTATTATAAGGCATTATTGTAATTTCAACCCATTGAGCATAGCCCCGCTGTAAATCCTCTGGGCTCAAACCCTCATCATTCAAATCACCACTTTTCATTACATCGTTCATATTCTACTCCCTCTGACTTTGAGTTTATTGACAATTGAAAACCACGCCATGTGGGCATGGTCAGCAATAGGTGCCCTCTACCTTCTTGTCTTTGTGCTTAAATCTAACAAAGAGGAAAAGGCTTATTTTTAGGACTTTTAGTATGCCCCTTTGGGGCGAGAAAAATGCCGCTACCAAAGAAAGCGGATTTATACTCCATCAGTAAATTCTTTAATTTTTCTATATCTTGCTGTTCTTATATTAAACTTAGTGCATAAATTAAGTCATGTCTATAGAGTAGATGTATTAATTTATAAAAAGACAAAAGCTGAGTCAGTAGTCAACCATCAAAAATAAAGACGACTGAAAGGTTCACCTAACAAGAGATTATGGTGTAGTGGTACGGTGAATTTGGTCACTTAGTTAGAGGTGATATCATCATCTCATAAGTTAATAGGTGACATTATGACAAAACGTACAAGACGGCTATTTAGTGCCGAATTCAAACTGGAAGCAGCACAGTTAGTGCTCGATCAAAACTACTCAGTGACTGAAGCGGCTCAAGCCATGAATGTAGGTAAATCTACGATGGATAAGTGGGTTCGCCAATTAAAACAAGAGCGCCAAGGGAAAGCACCTAAAGCGTCACCAATGACGCCTGAGCAAATTGAAATTCGTGAATTAAAAAAGAAGCTAGCTCGTCTTGAAGAGCATAATGAAATATTAAAAAAAGCCACGGCTCTCTTGATGTCGGACTCACTGAACAATTCTTGATGATCAAGAAACTCAAGCAGAGCCACAGCATAAAAACATTATGCGAAGTCTTCAATGTTCATCGAAGCAGTTATAACTATTGGCTGAAACGGCCAACAGAAATAAAGGCGGAAACCGTAAAACTTCGCAGTTTGATTAGCGAAGCTTATGCGGCAAGCAATGGTTCTGAGGGAGCAAGAACCATTGCCGATATTGTAACAAACCAAGGCGTGAGTCTGAGTCGTTACCGAGCAACTAAGCTAATGAAAATGCTGGGATTAGTGAGTTGCCAAGTACCAAAACATCGTTACCGTAAAGCCTCACAAGAGCATATTGAAATCCCGAATCACTTAGATCGTCAGTTTGCTGTCACGGCACCAAATGAAGTCTGGGTGGGTGACGTGACCTATATTTGGACGGGAAATCGTTGGATGTATTTAGCGGTAGTCATCGACCTTTTTGCACGAAAACCGATTGGTTGGGCAATGTCGCTATCACCAGACAGCAAGCTAACTGGAAAAGCATTAACGATGGCTTTTGAATCTAGGGGAAGGCCCAAAGGTATCATGTTCCACAGTGATCAGGGTAGCCATTATACCAGTCGCTATTATCGTCAGTTGCTATGGCGTTGTCAGATTAAACAAAGCTTATCGAGGCGAGGCAATTGCTGGGATAATGCGCCGATGGAACGCTTCTTTAGAAGCCTGAAAACAGAATGGGTTCCAACGGCAGGTTATCGTAGTTTTGCAGAGGCTCAACAAGAGATCATCCGATACATTATTGGATATTACAGCCAGCTCAGGCCACATCAGTATAACGGTGGGTTAACGCCCAATGAATCTGAACGCTTGTACTGGGAAAACTCTAAAACCGTGGCCAATTTTAGTTGACCACTACATTTCGACATCTGTAGCATCTCGTCATGCAACTTATGCTCGCCTTGTGCATAAGCATCTCGCTCAATGATGAGCGCTTTAGCGTTGTCACACAACACCTGCTCCGGTACGCCACCGAAATACTCAAACGCTTCTTTTAAACCTTGTTGCCATGCATGCGCACGCTCATTATCAAAGAACTTAACGAAAGTGGCGCGCGAATAACCTAAGGTGGCGACAAAGGCTTTGAGCGGCCGTTTACCACGCCGAATGGTGGTAAAGTCGATTTACATTTGCTGCCCTGGGAGGGTTTCAAAACGGACAACCGGCTCAGGAGTGGAACAAAGTTTAAACTGACACACAAAGCGACGGAGCTGAGCAATACCGCCTTGATAGCCACGTTGAACCACCTCATCAAATAAGACGGTAGCAGGTATCCAATCAGGTTTGGCCTGCTCAATTCGTTGAACGAGATAGGGTTTAAAGGGCTCTAGTTTTGTCACGGGTTGTGCTCGTTGCGCGTAAGAGGGCATCTGATGCTGCTGCAAATGATGTTTTACGGTGTTACGAGAGATCCCTAATTGACGGGCAATTTTACGAATGCTTTGGCCTTGTGCAAAGCGAACATGAATATCCACAAATGTCTCCTTGGTTAACATAAATCACCCGTACAAAAAATAAACGGATGATACCAAGTGGATCAGTTTTCGATGATCGTTAGTGGATCAGTTTTGCATGATCGGTGACAATGTTCATAGAACTCAGCTTTGATTTTAAGGTAATATGCAACAAGTGATGCGGTTAGAGTCTAAGGTACTGAGCTAGACATATTTCCCTGACGTTACCTCAATTTTTTAGAAATTTTAATGCTTTGGGCAAAGGGACGGTCGACATAAAGCTTATATTCAGTAAAATGCTATTAAAGAGATGATGTAGAGAATATTTAAAAATGAATAATGAGCTGAAAATAGTCGATTTGTTTAGTGGATGTGGTGGTTTTGGTCTGGGGGCTGAGTTAGCAGGTTTTAAATCGGTTGTAGCAGTTGATATTGAGGCTAATTTGCAATCGGCCTATTCGAGAAACTTTCCTGAAACTAGAACTCTTTTGAGTGATATCGCTCAAATGGACTCGGAGTCTTGGGGGCTGATTCTAAATAGACAGCAAATTGATGGTGTAATCGGTGGCCCTCCTTGTCAAGGTTATAGCAGGATGGGGCACTCAGATACAAATGACCCTCGCAGAACATTACTTGCTCATTTTTTTCGAACGATCAACATCATTAAGCCTAAATTCTTTGTCATGGAGAATGTTGAAGGATTGCTTGATGATAAGAATAAATATGAACTTGATGCTGCACTCGAAATAATAGATCCCCAGTATAAGGTTCTTCAACCGGTAGTCGTGAATGCGTTAGATTATGGGGCGCCTACGAGTCGAAAGAGAGTAATCGTTGTTGGTTATATGCCGGAGTTTGTTTCTGAGATTCATGAAACGGAGTTAATTCCGGTAAACTCTAAAAGGACTACGGTTGGGGAGGCTATTTTAGATATCAACGAGCCTATACCTCAAACAAAAGATAAAACAGATTTTGGTTGGACTACATATAGAACTGAGAGGGACTTGTCGGAGTATGCAAAGTTGATGAGAAGTTTTCCACCTAAAGGGTTAGGAGACCCTGAAATGAATAAAAAGTTATTTCAAGGATTAGTTTCCGGAAACTTTGACACTAGACATACGCCTACAGTACGAGAGAGGTATACGCGCCTAAAGCAAGGACAAATAGATAAAACCAGTAAAGCAAAAAAACTAGAACTCAATGGTTTTTGTCCAACTCTTCGCGCTGGTACTGGAACTGATAAAGGGAGTCATCAAGCTGTTCGTCCTATTCATCCTAATTCAGGGAGAGTTATAACAGTGCGTGAAGCCGCTAGACTTCAAGGTTTCCCTGACTGGTTCACCTTTCATGCTACCAAGTGGCATAGTTTTAGGATGATTGGTAATAGTGTTTCTCCGCTTGTTTCTCGAAGAATACTTGGTTTGATAAAGAGTCGGTTAATGAGTACGCAGAATATAGCAAAAGCAATTTAATAAATTTTAGGATGGCTAGATGGAACAAAATACTTCAGTAAAATCATTGAACAACAAGGAGCATCGTGAGGTTGTGCGGTTAAAAACGGGAATTGATCCTAGATTTTTAGCTGACACGTTGACTACTGATATTGAACTTACTGATGCATTGTTTGACTTGATAGATAACTCCATCGATGCTGCACGAGATCAAATTCTTAATGGACCTCATGAAACAGATTCTCGTGGTTTGCCAAGTAATTATTCTGGCTATGAAATTAAATTGAGATTTTCTCGAGAAAGCATCTTAATAGAGGATAATTGCACCGGAGTCGGGACTCAAACTCTTGAAGAAAACACCTTTTACACAGGACGACGTTCTGACCATAAGTATGGTATTGGATATTATGGACTTGGGCTAAAACGAGCATTATTAAAAGCCGGTAGCCGTTATGGGATGATAACTGATAATGGGGATTATCAATATAAGTCTCGTTTTGACATGGCAGCTTTTGCTTCTGATGGAGATGTACAGTTGTTGGCTGAGCGTTCACCATCAACAAATAGACTTCGCACCGTCTTTGTTGTTTCTTCTTTATACGAAGAAACAACATCACAAATACATAATGCCGATTGGATTAACTCCTTAGTTAAGAGCTTAGAAGTCCGTTATTCGATTTTTATTAGTAAGGGACTAAAAATTAAAGTCGTTTGTTCTTTAGATTCTTTAACCGATACATCTTTTATTAATCCTACAGTGCCTCAGTTGAGGAATGAACTGATAGCTCCACTGAGACAAAAATTCGAGTTTGGAGGCGTCTCATGTGATTTTGAAACAGGCATCCATGCAAATTATCTTTTTCCAGGAGAGTATGGACATACGCCGAAATGTAATGAAGAGCTAACCGATCAATACGGTGTATATTACATATTTAATGACCGCGTTATTGTTGAAGCCAGCAGAGAGAAAAAGCATGGTTTTACCACTAACTGGCACTCCGAATATGGCGGCTTTGTATGTTTAGCCCATGTAACCGGTTCTAGCCCTAAGGATCTTCCTTGGAATACGGCTAAAACTGATGTTAAGTTATTCAGTCCTCTTTTTATCAAGATTAGGGAAAACGTCGAGCCTTTAGCTAAAGAGTATCGTTCGAAAGCTAAAAAGTTGATAAATATATGGACGAATAAAGAAACCAAATCGTTGCCAGAAGAACAACGTAAGCAAATTTTTGCCGCTAAAACTGGCGTCAAAAAGTTAGATAGATCGAATGTATCTGCTTCAACTTTAACAGCACATAAAAATAATCCTAACAATACCTCAATTACAACCCTTCTTGCTCCAAAAGAAACTAAGTCTCCTACATTAAGTACTGCTAAAAATAGCGTCAAAGCAGCGAGAAACAATTCAAATAAGCATTCTAAGTCTTGGAAAACCATACTTCCAGATTACTTTCCAATGAGTGGAGACGCGATTTTTGATCATTTAGCTCTTGAAGCCACGACGATTGTGATCTCGGAAGTACCAAACTCTGCTAGTTTACTTTATCGCTCACTTTTTGAAGCCGCGTTTAAAGCTTTTGCGAAAAAACATTCGCTACATGATCAAATCAAAGAGCATTACTATACAAAAGGTGAGGGACGCAAAAAGCAGCACGATAGCGATTATGTCAAAAAACGTACATTGGATCTTTCTATGTGCGCAGGGTGGATAGTTGATAATGATAGCCTGTACCCTTCTGATATGAAAAAGCGCTTATCTTTATGTGCTAAAAGGTTTAAACAAGAGGCTCAGGTTCTCAATGGATTAGTTCATGGGAATCGTGTTTTGGGTAATGCGAATGACTTGTTTAGTATGCGTGATGCGACAATAGAGTTGTTAGAATTTTTAGCTGATGGCAAGCCAAACTTAAATGGTGCCTGATTCTCTTATACAACCAATTGAGTTATAGAGGGTGCAGTCGCACCCTCTTTTCTTTTTTGAACGTTATCTGATTACTATAAAGCATTTACCTATAGTGATGATTTTCCCCAGTGCTTCTTTGATCGCTTAAAGGTAATCATATATGTGTTTTTTTGATACAGCCCACACTCCAAGAGTTATGAAACGATATGATGAGACACTCTAGGATTCTGTCGATAAGATAAGCAGAGTTAAATGATTGGAATGGGAAAGCTTTTATACTACATCGCAAGCTAGTACCAAGAAAGGAAGTCATCAAGCTGTCAGATTAATTAACACTCGAACCCACGAGTTGTTGTCGTTAGATAAGGTTGCTAGGTTAAAAGGCTTTTCGATTAATTTTTAATCCAACCTAGTTTCACAGCTTCAGGAAGATAGGCAATAGTGTCTCACCACTGGTGTCTTATCACCTGTTCCAAGGAATATACGGTAGCTGTTTAAACTCGCAGCTTACTTTTTAGAGGTAACTAAAGTGTCTCAAATACCACAAGCAAATTTTACGCCCACGAAGCGCTTTTTCGTAGATATGCTGACACGAGATATAGATCTTGAAGATGCTATCTTAGATTTACTAGACAACTGTCTTGATGGTGTAACTCGATCTCAGAAAAAAGATCCCGATGAAATTGATTATAATGGTTACTGGGTAAACATTAATTTTGATAGAAACTCTTTTACGATTGAAGACAACTGCGGTGGTATTCCCATCCAGAGTGCTGCTTACGCATTTCGAATGGGGAGACCTAAAGATGCTCCGCAGGAGAACCTAGCAACCGTCGGTGTATATGGCATCGGTATGAAACGTTCTATTTTTAAAATAGGTAGGCATTGTAAAATATCAACTGCTCACAGTGATACCGATTCATTTTCAATAGAGATTGATGAGGAATGGCTGAATAGTGATCATGATTGGGAGATTCCTATTCAACCTTCTCTAGTTAGAGAAAATGAACATGGGACAAAGATCGAGATAACTAAGGTACAAAAAGATATTTCTAACCAATTTAAGCAGAGCACTTTTCAATCGACGCTAGTTAACAAAATAGTCTTTGCTTATAGCTATATTATTGATAAAGGTTTCAGCGTTAAGGTTAATGGTGAACCTATAAATCCTATGCCAGTAAGTATGCGCTATGAAAGAGTCGATACTGTAGTGGTCAACTAAAATTGGCCACGGTTTTAGAGTTTTCCCAATACAATCGTTCTGACTCATTGGGTGTCAAGCCACCGTTATACTGATGGGGCCTGAGCTGGCTATAATATCCAATAATGTAGCGGATGATCTCTTGTTGAGCCTCTGCAAAGCTACGATAACCTACTGTTGGAACCCATTCCGTTTTCAAGCTTCTAAAGAAGCGCTCGATCGGCGCATTATCCCAGCAATTTCCTCGGCGAGATAAACTTTGTTTTATTTGAAAACGCCACAGTAACTGACGGTATTGACGACTCGTATAGTGACTGCCTTGATCACTGTGGAACATGACGCCTTTAGGCTTTCCACGAGACTCATAAGCCATCGAAAGCGCTTTGCCTGTTAATCGTGTATCAGGTGATACTGACATTGCCCAACCAATCACTTTTCGAGCAAAAAGGTCGATGACTACCGCTAAATACATCCAACGATTTCCCGTCCAAATATAGGTCACGTCACCCACCCAGACTTCATTTGGTGCCGTGACAGCAAACTGACGATCTAAGTGATTCGGGATTTCAAT
Source organism: Vibrio sp. 11986-1-5 (assembly GCF_963878025.1). NCBI lineage: Bacteria > Pseudomonadati > Pseudomonadota > Gammaproteobacteria > Vibrionales > Vibrionaceae > Vibrio > Vibrio sp. 11986-1-5. The sequence goes on along the minus strand of NZ_CAWNVW010000003.1, from coordinate 74,840 downwards.
ATGCTCTTGTGAGGCTTTACGGTAACGATGTTTTGGTACTTGGCAACTCACTAATCCCAGCATTTTCATTAGCTTAGTTGCTCGGTAACGACTCAGACTCACGCCTTGGTTTGTTACAATATCGGCAATGGTTCTTGCTCCCGCAGAACCATTGCTTGCCGCATAAGCTTCGCTAATCAAACTGCGAAGTTTTACGGTTTCCGCCTTTATTTCTGTTGGCCGTTTCAGCCAATAGTTATAACTGCTTCGATGAACATTGAAGACTTCGCATAATGTTTTTATGCTGTGGCTCTGCTTGAGTTTCTTGATCATCAAGAATTGTTCAGTGAGTCCGACATCAAGAGAGCCGTGGCTTTTTTTAATATTTCATTATGCTCTTCAAGACGAGCTAGCTTCTTTTTTAATTCACGAATTTCAATTTGCTCAGGTGTGATTGGTGACGCTTTAGGTGCTTTCCCTTGGCGCTCTTGTTTTAATTGGCGAACCCACTTATCCATCGTAGATTTACCTACATTCATGGCTTTAGCCGCTTCAGTCACCGAGTAGTTTTGATCGAGCACTAGCTGTGCCGCTTCCAGTTTGAATTCGGCACTAAATAGCCGTCTTGTACGTTTTGTCATAATGTCACCTATTAACTTATGAGATGATGATATCACCTCTAACTAAGTGACCAAATTCACCATACCACTACATACGCAAGGTAAAGCAATTCAACCTTATATCTTCAAAGGTGAAATAGACGGAGTAGATGTAAAGCTTATTGTGGGCTTTTATTCTCCACTTCCGAGTGAAAATGAAGAAGAAAACGATAAACAGCAAGCAAGGCATAATACGAGAGATGCTGGTTGGACTATTGTATGTAATGATCGAATTGTAGTCTTTAAAGATAAAACAGAGCTTACTGGTTGGGGCTCTGACTATGCTAGATATCACACTCAATTTATAGCGATAAGCGGTATCGTTTACTTTAAATCCAAGTATCCAGAGAAACTCCCAATTACGACGACCAAACGTGGTGTGGATATATCATCACCACTATTTTTGAAAGTTAGGAAACATATGGTCGAGGGAACTAAACTGTTTATCGACTATACCAATAAATGGAAAGGCCAAGAGCTGATTAGCGAAAGTAACAATAGATTGAGCAAGTCAGAAGTGGCATCTCCGCTAAAAGTTATTGAAGAATTTTCAGCTGTTCCTGATAAGTGGACGAAAGTTAGAAATAGATCTTCTGAATCTAAATTCAAGCCAACACTACCAGTTCCGAAGAATGTTGAATCTAATAAGCGTATTAGTTTCCAAAAGCCACAGGAAAAAGTTGAGATTGTTTGTGAGTATCTCAATTTGGAATCAGATGCGACCCCTAATCAAATTGGTGAGTCATGTTTTGATTTTGTCTATATGGAGGCAACTAAATGAGTGGGGGTAGCATTCCATACCATTTGAGGACAAATAAGGCTATTGAAAGAAGAATATTCTTTGACTTGCTGGGCAATCTAGCTTTAGGTAGGGATTTGAAAAACTATAAATATATTAGTCTTGGTGGTCCAATGCTTGCTGATCATCAAGCTTTGCATCATGAACTAGGCCTGACTAAGCTAGTTTCTATTGAGCGAGATTCTGCTGTTCTGACACGCCAAGATTTCAACAAACCTTACTCATGTATTGAGTGCTGGGAAGGCTCTACTAGTGACTATATTAACAACTTCAATGAAGATGATCCCGTTATAATCTGGTTGGACTACACAGATACTAAGTGGGGGGCGCAGATCAATGATTGTGTTAGCTTAATTGAGAATTTGAAAGAGTATGATATCTTTAAAGTTACCTTTAATGCTAACCCAGATAGTCTTAAAGGTAACTCAGCGGTAACTCCATTGGAGGCATTTCAAACTAAAGCTAATTGTAGTCAACTTAGTGCAAATCTAACACCTAATGATGTTTCAGGTATGGATAGGTTTGCTTTGACTATCTCCGACATGTTTATGCGAGCAACTGAGGATGCTTTAGGGCTAGAAGAGTTGGTTTATGTGCCGTTAACGCAGTTTCGTTACATTGATAATCGACACCAAATGTTGACTGTGACAGGAATAATTCTTCCAGAAAATCATGAAAATTCATTGCGGTCACTATTAAACGATTCTCATCTAGCAAATTGGCCGTATATGGCTGAGTCGTGGAAAGATATTCAAGAAATAAACGTCCCAGATATTACATTGAAGGAACGAGCTGAAATAAATAGGCATTTGCCTTGCCAAGAGGGTGATTTCGATCTTGATATTTTACCTTTCAAGCTGGATAGAAATGCACGAAAAGCGAAAACAAAAATAGAAAATTATATAAAGTACTATCGCTTTATCCCTAATTTTCAAAGAGTAGTTGGTTAACGCAGGATGACGCATTGAATGTTTATTAACTCATTGGGAATTAAAGCATTTATTAAGCTTTGTTAATTTTTAAAGTAAGGATGCTAATTGCATCCTTTTTTCTTTTTATTGATCATCTCTCTTCATATAGACTTTTACTAGGTCAGTGACTTTTTCCAGCGCTTCTTTGCGCTCTTCCAAGTAGTCATACCGATCATAGATACCTTCGACACCTTTCAGCTTGTGATTTAAACAGCGCTCTGCGATATGGCTAGGAACTTTTACCGAAGCGAGTAGGCTACGGCAGGTTCGGCGTAGATCGTGAACCGCAAAGTGTTTGATATCGCCCATTTTATTTGGTGGTTGTACCTTACGACCGGGCTCTCGTCCGAATAACTTTGAAATCGCTCTGTTCAATGTGTCTTTGCCCATGTGCGGTACTTTGCTTTCTCTTCTGTTAGGGAAGACGTATTCCGAACCACAAGCTCGCATATGCAGTTCTTTAAACCACTCTACGCACAGCTCCGGAAGCGGAATAGTGAAACCTGTCCCAGATTTGCTCCGCTCCGCTGGTAGGTGCCATAAAGCATTATCTAGATCGAACTCAGTCCACTTTGCTTCTGTTAGCTCTGATTTACGAACGCCAAGACAAAGAAGCAGAGCACAAGCTAGGTAGTTGTCTCGATTGAAACTATAAATGTTTTGGTTGAAGACGGAAAAAACATGTTTAATCTCTTCAAGCTCTAAGACCCGATCTCGGCTCTCTTCAATGCCACCAGCATCATAGTTAGAAAATGCTAGTGCAGGGTTAGACTCAATAACACCAATCTTCATACCGTGTTTAAAAAGCTGCTTACAATACATTAGCGTGTCGTTAGCTGTGGTTGGACGGCCACTGTCAGCGACTATTTGGATGATATTACGGATATCTAAAGGTGTGACACGTTTCAACGTGTATTGACCAATTTGTGGAGAGATCTCTTTCTGATAGATACGCTTAGGTATATTGGGATGCTTGAGCCTTTTGGACAAATCCTTGTACCAGTCTTCGAAGAGATCATCTATTATTTGTATATCAGCTTGTTTACTCCGCTTTTTTTCTGCAATTGGGTTAATCCCTTCGCTTATTTGCTTTCGAAGCTCAGCAGCTTTCAACCTTGCATCGGCAAGAGAAAGTTCATCGACCTTGCCAATAGTCATCTCCTTTCTTTTCTTAAAAAGGGTGTACCTTAGCATCCAGTATGGTCGACCTATTCTAGGAATCATGAGATAGAAACCATCACCATCGGCATGACGCCCCGTTTTTTGGTCTTTTACAATCGCCTTAACTTGGTTGACGGTGAGATTCCCCATCTCTATCTCCTTGAATTTATAGCTCTAATCGAAGTTATCATTACATCCCCACCCTCAGGAGTGGGGAGTATGTTGTAATTTTTATACTACAGAGGGGAGTAAATAGCAAAGTACTACCCATGATGCTCCCCGTTTTTTCGTGGCTGTTAATGAATTTGATGGATGTATATGGATGAGAAAAGTAACAAGGCCCTTATAAATAATGGCCTTGTGGAAGTATGTGGAGTAGGAGGGAATCTATTCTATATTTTGGATCTGCTCACGCATTTGTTCAATCAGAACTTTTAGCTCTACCCCTGAAGCTGTGATATCGGTTGAGATCGATTTTGAAGCCAGTGTGTTGGACTCGCGGTTAAACTCTTGCATCATAAAATCGAGCTTACGGCCACACGCGCCGCCTTTTTTCAGGACATTGCGCGTTTCTTTGATGTGAGAATCTAAACGATCCAGCTCTTCCGCCACGTCCGACTTTTGCGCCAGTAGGATCAGCTCTTGCTCGACACGGGTAGCATCAAGCTCAATTTTTGCTTCTTCAAACTTGTTCAATAGTCGTTCACGTTGCCATTGCAAAATTTCTGGCATTCGCGCGCGAACCTTGACCACTTCTTCACTGATCGCGGTTAAGCGTTGCTCGATTAACGCTTTCATGTTGTCGCCTTCACGACCACGAGCGTCAATAAATTCAACAATCGCGTCATCAAAACCGGCCAATAACGCTTTATTAATGCTGTCCATATCTTGCTCAGGCGTTTCCATCACACCTGGCCATTGCATAATTTGGAAGGGATTGATGCGGCTGAGCTCACCGGTCATATGCATGATTTGATTAGCGGCTTTGATCACTTGATTCGCCAATGCTTCATTAATATTGAGTTCACTTTTGGCCGCTGGATTGGCTTCATAACGTAAATGGCATTCGACTTTACCGCGGGCAAGGCGTTGACGAAAACGCTCACGCAGCACCGGTTCTAAACCGCGAAACTGTTCAGGAAGACGAAAGTAAGTTTCTAAATAACGTTGGTTAACGGAGCGAATTTCCCATACTGCCGTGCCCCAGTCGCCTTTGACTTCTTTACGTGCGTAAGCGGTCATGCTGTAAATCATTACGGTATCCTTTATTAGTCGGTCTGCTTTTAGTGCAATAAATCAATAATACGGCAAAGACTGACGAGATCCTAGGTTAGATAAGCACTGACTTTTTTCGAGGTACAGATAGTTAAAAAACGCGTGTTCATAGGTTGCTTGTGTATTTCGTTTGAGTTTTGCTTATTAGCACCTAGCACCTAGCACCTAGCACCTAGCACCTAGCACCTAGCACCTAGCACCTAGCACCTAGCACCTAGCACCTAGGATTTTACCGTGACTTCCAGTATAATCTCGCCCCAATCTTGTTGTTCCCTTCACAAAAGGCATTTATCCATGCGTCCAAATGACCGCGCTGCAGATCAAGTTCGCCCAATTAAAATCACTCGTAACTATACGGCTTACGCTGAAGGTTCGGTACTCGTTGAATTTGGTAATACCAAAGTGCTGTGTAACGCAACGGTGGAAGAAACCGTACCACGCTGGCTGAAAGGTCAAGGCAAAGGCTGGGTAACGGCTGAATATGGTATGTTGCCACGAGCCACCCATTCGCGCACCCGTCGCGAAGCGGCCAATGGTAAGCAAGGTGGCCGAACGATGGAAATTCAGCGCCTGATTGCTCGTAGTTTACGTGCCGTGGTTGATTTAAAAGCCATGGGTGAAATCATGATCACCGTTGATTGTGATGTGATTCAAGCGGATGGCGGGACACGCACGGCAGCGATCAGTGGTGCTAGTGTTGCTATGGCTGATGCTTTCGCGCATTTAGTCGCCAAAGGCAAACTGAAAGCGAGTCCGATGAAAAGCCACGTTGCCGCGGTATCCGTGGGTATCTTAGGTGAAAACGTCCTATGCGATTTAGAGTATGTGGAAGATTCTGCCGCTGATACCGATATGAATGTGGTCATGACCGAAGAAGGCAAGATGATCGAGATCCAAGGCACCGCAGAAGGCGAACCGTTCAGCCATGAGCAGTTGCTGGCATTACTTGCCTCGGCGCAAAAAGGCATTGTTGATATTGTCGCCGCACAGAAAGCCGCGTTGGCGGAATGATTGAGTAAGTAGCTCCCGTTGAGGGGGCTATTTTTTTATCTATTGCAAGAAGTTAGAACCTAGAACCCAAAACCCATTTAACATCGAGAGAGTATTCATGAAAGCCTACCAGCGTGAATTTATTGAGTTTGCCTTAGAAAAGCAAGTATTGAAATTTGGTGAGTTTACTTTGAAGTCCGGTCGTAAAAGCCCTTACTTTTTTAACGCTGGGCTGTTTAATACCGGTGGTGATCTGGCCCGTTTAGGTCGTTTTTATGCCGCTGCTTTGGTTGATGCGGGGATTAAATTTGATGTGTTATTTGGACCTGCCTACAAAGGCATTCCGATTGCGACGACCACCGCGGTTGCCTTAGCTGATCACCATCAAATCGATACTCCTTACTGCTTTAATCGCAAAGAAGCCAAAGATCATGGTGAAGGCGGTAACTTGGTTGGTTCGCCATTAGAAGGTCGGATCATGTTGGTGGATGATGTCATCACCGCGGGCACCGCGATTCGCGAATCAATGGAAATCATTCAAGCCAATGGCGCCCAATTGGCCGGTGTCTTAGTAGCGATTGACCGTCAAGAAAAAGGTAAAGGCGAATTATCGGCGATTCAAGAAGTTGAGCGTGATTTTGGTTGTCAGATTATTTCTATCGTTAGCTTGGGCGATCTAGTGACTTATCTAAAAGAGCAAGGGGGAGATCCGGTGCAGTTAGCTGCAGTAGAGGCTTACCGAGCTCAATATGGTGTTGTCGCTTAACGACTCCGTAACAGAAAGTCCGTTAGATAAAGCCCGTTAGAGAAAACAACGGCTCAGTCTATAACCGAGCCGTTGCTTATTGCTGTTCATCTTTGCTTATTGAAATATGCTGTGGTGCTGGCGGCAACGTTAAGCAGCCTAAGTGCGACGTGATTAACGACTGCTTGAATGAAGCGATGGCTGCCAAGTCAGCGTGGCGGATGCTTTCTCTTTTGGGGCCCGTAGCCAAAGAGCGATACATAAGGACACACCAAGCAATATGAGCATGACACTGAACGCCGCTTGGAAGCCACCGAATAATGACGCTACGATAGAGCCAAAGAAGCTACCCAAACCAAAGCCTAAGTAAATCACTCCGTAGTTTTGAGTCAGAGAATTTAGCCCAAAATAATCGCTGACTAAGGTTGGAAATACGGTAATCGCGCCGCCAAAGCTAAAGGCAACACAAGAAATCGCCATAAAAAAGCGCATTTCATTGAGAGGGACAAACAACAAAGTACTAATGCCTACCGTGCAAATCAGCAGTGCTATCCCAACCACTTTGCGACGCTCCATTTTATCAGACAAAATCCCCAGCACTAATCGACCCGCAAGGTTCGCCATCGCCAGGATCGCCACTGAAGAAGCCGCCGCCGCGGTGGAGAGATGCACTTGCAGTTCGCCAACATCTTTCGCAACGCCAATCACGTATAATCCGCTCATACAAATGGTAAAAAATACCGTTGCCAATAACCAAAACTGAGGTGTTTTGGTACTTTGCTGTAGCGAGTAATCTTGGCTGCTTGTGCTGCTCGATGAGCTTGGCGCTTGCACGGGGGCGTCATGCATCAGTAATCCACCCAATACCACCAAACTGCCGGCAATCAGAGCCCATATGGTAAAGGTCATACTCACGTTGCTGTGTTCAAGAAAGTATAAATTAATGTACTTAAACCCTAAGCTGCCGAGGCCATAAGCGCCGATAGCACAAGCTGAAGCTAGGCCTTTACGTTCCGGGAAAAACCGCACGCAGTTGGATAATGTCATTAAGTAACCAGTGCCATCGGCAAAGCCAAGGATTAACCCCGCACTGACATACAGCAACCACACTTGAGTCACTTGTCCTGCCCAGAGTAAACCTAGGCTTAATAATAAGCCTGCTGCCATCGTCACTCGGCGCACGCCAAAACGTTTTTGCAGTAAGCCCGAGACAGATGAGGCCAAGGCTAGGGCTAAAGTCAAAAGACCAAAAGAGAAGGCAATTTGGTTGACTGGGGCGGCTAGTTTTTCCGCCAGCGGAGCATTAAATAAGCTCCAAGTATACACAGAGCCAAGGGCAAATTGCGCAATAATGGTACCAATTAAGGTCCGTAATCGGGGGGATATCATGCCTAACATAAACGGTACTCCATAACAAAATGGGTAAGAACTACCGTTAAGATACGAGCCTAAATCCCCTAGCTGCAATAGGGTTAAAGCAAGATAAAATGAGCTGCATTACTCGCGCATCAAATGCAATTATTTGGCATGAATTACAATTGCATTCGCTCGCGGAAGGTTTTTAAATTACTCCGGCTGACCGGGATTTCGCTTTGCGTACCTTGTAAGTGCAGGAGGTAAGTACTGTTTACCCAAGGGATGATCTCCTGCACGCGAGTGAGATTGACACAATAAGAGCGATGACAGCGGAAAAAGTGCTGCGCCGGCAACTGGTCACAAAGCTCACTGATCGGATACGGCACATAAAACTCGCCATCTTCACAATACACCAGAGTAATTTTCTCTTTCGCCATGGCGTAAATGACCTGCTCAGGCTCGGTGATCCGAATCCGATTCTCACGCATAAGGTGCAGCGGCGCACTGCTTGGCTGCGGCTGCTTGATCGACTGTGCCTGTTGTAACTTATCGAGCACGTTTTGCACTCGCTGCTCATTGAGCGGTTTTAACAAATAATCAAAAGCGTCGAGTTCAAAGGCTTCTGCCGCGTGTTTTTTGTAGGCCGTGGTGAAAATAATATAAGGAGGTCGAATGGCCGCTGGCAGACTACGAGCCAATAACATGCCATCCATCGCGGGCATATTAATATCTAAAAACAGCACCTCTACCGGATGGTTTTGTAGATATTTTAACGCTGACAAACCATCGTCAAAGCTGGCGATAATCTCAATATCACTGTGTTTGGCAATTAAATAACGCAGCTCCTCTTGAGCCAGATATTCATCCTCAACCACTATTGCGCGTAGCATGTTTTCCCCTTAGTGAGAATATCAAAGCGAATTTGTGTGCCGGGGTTTAACCGTTTAATATGTAGCCCTTGACCGTACAGTAACTGCAATCGCTGATGAACGTTCATTAAGCCAATATGCTGGCTGTCTATGTCACCTTGATACAGCTTATCAATCAGTTCTGCGGCGATGCCTACTCCTGTATCTGTGATGGTAATTTGCGCACCTTGCGCAGTTTTGCGTACTTTGATCGTCACCTCGCAGGCGTGTGCCGAAGGCTGAAAACCATGTTGAATGGCATTTTCTACTAAAGGTTGGATCAAAAGCGGCGCAATCGAAATTGCGACCGGCTCAACATCAAAATGCACCTGCAGTTTACGCCCAAATCGAGCTTGTTCAATGGCCACATAGTCGCGCACTTGCTTTAACGCATCCTCTAATGGGATGAGAATTTGTGTGCGCTGCAAATTATAGCGTAAGAAGTCGGCTAAATTACCAATTAAGCTGCGCGCCTCATCGGGGCGCAGACGAATCAAGCTGGATATCGCATTTAACGCATTAAACAGAAAATGAGGATTGATCTTGCTTTGCAGGGCAGAAAATTCGGCTTGGCTGGCCATTTCTTTTAATTGTTCCACTCGAGAGACTTCTAATTGCGTGGAGATCAGCTGTGATAAACCAATCGCCATCTCTTTGAGTGGGCGACGAATACGATTCGGTTGGCGATAAAAAATCTTTAAGGTGCCAGCGACTTGTTGATTTTCCCACAACGGAATGATCAACAAAGAGCGAAAGTTATGTAGATTCAAATTATTACTGATGATTTGTTGGCCGAGTTTGACCGCTTGTTGGGTCAGTTCGCTAATTTGATGATGCGCATCGAGGTACTCTTCTTCACCGATGCCGACATAAGCTAGGACATCTTGCGTATCGGTGATCGCAACCGCATCGGCTTGTGTGTTTTGCAAAATGACTTGGCAGCCTTTCGTTAAAGCCGAACGGCCACCTTGGCGAAAATAGGGCAAAGTTTGCGTGGCAATATGTAACGCTTGTTTGGCTTGCTGGGCAGCAAGACGCTCTTTTTCATCATCTAGGTGTTGTACCAACTGAATAATCAAGCCAATAGATAAGGTGCCCGCGATCATCGGAAAGCTGATGTGGCTGACAATGCTATAAGCCAACTGATTATCTTCGGCAAGCAATACTATCAGTCCCATGGTGAGCGCTTCACACGCCATGCCGACCAAAATACCGTAGCGAGCATAGTGAGCTTTGTCAGCTCGATAATGGATCAACGCCGATAATAATCCCGCCACTATGCTAGCAATCAAGCAGGCTTGTGAAGTGGGGCCATCAATATCAATTAAGTAGCGATGCAGCCCAGAAACGACGCCGGCACTGACCCCAACCCAAGGGCCAAACAAAATACCGCCGGCGACAATGGCAATAATCCGTACGTTGACCAAAGAACCATCCACATTGACTCCAGTATAAGTGCTAAACAGGGCAAAACCGATAAACAGCGCCGCCAGCAAGGTGGTTTCCGCGGGCCGGCGATCGGTCTTTTGTACTATGGTTTGAATCAGGTGCAAGCGTGTTAACCAAAACAGCACCATCAGCAGTAGGGCCGCGCGTTCAAACACCGCCAGTAACATCACAAATTGGTCGTTATACATAAATGGCAAGAGTGAGAAATGAAAAAGGGAAGCCAGTGTAACGGACTTCCCTTTTTAATACCTATGATTCAGATCATGCGCTGATAAAGCTCTTTTCGTCGCAGAAAGTAGTGCCGGCAAATGAATAGCGCAGGCAAATCATTTAGGCGTAGCGACTGTCCCTTAATTCAGGATCTGGTAAGGTTTTAAATCGTTTATGCAGCCACATCCATTGTTCTGGAGCACGTAAGATAACCTGTTCAACGTACTTATTCATATAAGCCGCCGCCGTCGTTTCATCCTTTTGTGGATAGTCGGTCTCAACAGACAGATCGGCCATTAGTTCATAGCGACCTTGTGTATTGCGAAAACCAGAGCCCATGACAATCGCACAGTGGCTGGTATAAGCTAAAATGCTGGTACCTGTCGTAGTACAGGCTTCTTGCACGGCAAAGAAAGGCACAAACACAGACTTATTATGTCCATAATCTTGATCGGGCAGATAAAAAAGGCGTGCGCCTTGGCGGAGTACTCGAATCATCTGCTTTAAATCAGTGCGATCAATTAATTGGTTACCATTACGTGTTCGTCCCCGATATTGAATGAATTCATAGGCAGGGTTTGAATGTGGTCGATATGCGCCATAACCAGGTAATCCTAATACCGCGAAACCTCGAGCGGTAATTTCTAAATTTAACGCGTGCACACAACACAATAGTACGCCTCGGCTGTTTTGGTCATGTTTTCGCAGCGCGGAAAGATCTTTTTCAACCAATAAGGTTTTAAAACGCCACGTTGGCCAAAACCAAGTGATACCCGTTTCAATCAGTGCTGCGCCGGTATTTTTAAAGTTCTCAATCACAAACTGCTGGCGCTCAGTGGCGGTCATCTCTGGAAAAGCCAATTCGAGGTTTCGCTGCGCAATATGTACCCGCTTTTTACCAAAGCGCATAGCAAATTGGCCTAGGCTACGGCCAATATTTAATAGCCATGAATAAGGAAGGAGATTAACAATCAGTGCGAGAAAACCAAAGCCCAGCCATACACCCCAATATTTAGGGTGCAGTAATGCCACTGAAAATTCTGGTTTGCCGTATTTTTTGGGATTTGTCATGGTAATTACTACTTAATTTGTGCACTCAGTAATGCCCAATACGCCTCGAAATTAGCGGTAGGCAGATATTTGAAATCAGAACGAACAAAACGGTTTAAACTTCCTTCGACTTGGCCGAGTAATTGTGCCGCTAAAATGCTCTCATCGACAGGAAACGATTTCCCTTCACGCAGTTTACGTTCGCGTAAAATCTGGCGCAGAGACGTTTCGATTCGTTCATACAACTGATTAATGCGCTCTCGCAGCCGCTCATTTTCAAACATTAAAGCATGACCGGATAAAATTCGCGTCAGACCAGGGTTACGTTCGGAAAAGGCTAAAATCAGCTGCACAACGAGGCGAATGCGATTTAACGTGTCTTTTTCTTCATCCAAAATACGATTAATACGTGACATGAGTGATTCTTCAATAAATTCAATCAGCCCCTCAAACATTCGCGCTTTACTGGGAAAATGACGATATAAAGCGGCTTCCGATACGCCGACTTGCTTAGCGAGTTTGGCCGTCGTGATGCGCGAGGCACCTTCATGGGATTCCAGCATTTGTGCCAATGCTTGGAGTATTTCTTCACGGCGATTGATTTTTTTGTTACCAGCCATAACCCGATTTCCTTTGATGACCATTGATAGCGAGATAATAAGCGGCAAGCTTTGCCGAGTTAGCTAAGTGGGTTCCTCGCTAACGAGTGGTTGTGCGATGATAAACTTACTGGCAAAGCGAGTACTCATGCGTATCTACTATAGATGGCGATGAATGAATAACATTAACGCTTGGGCTAACTCACGTTTGCTGCTGAGTGGCAAAGCGTGTTGACCATTGGACCAATACACTGTCAGTGCATTGTCGTTGCTATCAAAACCTTGGCCAGTAACAGAGACATCATTGGCACAAATCATATCCAGCTTTTTCTTGGTCAATTTTCCTAGAGCGTATTTTTCCACATCCTGTGTTTCTGCGGCAAACCCTACTGTGAAAGGGCGGCGTTCGGTTAATGCCGCCACCGAAGCTACGATATCTGGGTTTTTAACCATAGTGATACACAGTGTATCGCTCTGTTCCGTTTTTTTGATTTTTTGCGTAGCGACGACGTCAGGCCGATAGTCCGCGACCGCTGCACAGCTGATAAAGACATCATGTTGTTGGGCATGATCCATCACCGCTGCGTGCATCTCTAGTGCACTCTGAACATTAATCCGCTTCACTTTGGCAGGCGTTGTTAAGGTAACCGGCCCACTGATTAACGTCACTTCAGCGCCTAGAGTAGCCGCTGCCTCGGCAATGGCAAAGCCCATTTTGCCTGAACTGTGATTAGTAATATAACGAACGGGATCTAACGCTTCGCGTGTCGGTCCTGCAGTAAGCAACAGTTTTTTCCCCAGCCAAGGTTTAGGCGCAAAAAAAACGTTACAGCGCTCAACCAATTCGAGTGGCTCAAGCATACGTCCCGGCCCGATATCGCCACAGGCTTGTTCTCCAGCGGCAGGCCCCCATACCGAAACGCCGCGTCGCACGAGGGTCGCGATATTATCTTGTGTTGCTTGATTACGGTACATCTGTTGGTTCATGGCGGGTGAAATCACCACGGGAGCATCGGTCGCAAGCACCAAAGTGGTCAATAAATCATTGCCCATCCCGGCCGCCAAACGTGCGATAAGATCCGCCGTTGCCGGCGCTAATAATACCAAGTCCGCCCATTTAGCTAACTCGATATGCCCCATGGACGCTTCTGCAGCAGGATCAAGTAAGCTATCTGCAACAGGATGCCCCGAGACGGCTTGCATGGTTAAAGGGGTAATAAATTCTTTTGCCGCATGGGTCATCACCACACGGACTTCCGCGCCTCGTTCGCGTAAGCGACGGGTTAATTCTGCGCATTTATAGGCCGCAATGCCGCCACTAATGCCAAGCAGAATATGTTTTCCTGCTAATGTTTGCATCTGGATTCCTCGAAAATTCTGCGAGTTATGTTAGCACAACTCCCGAAATATGTGGCTGCCGTGTTCGCTGCATTTTCTCTCTGAATTATATGGTTTATCAATAGTTATGAGGATTTTCTCATTTTACGCCGAACAAAAAACCAATTGGTTGGCCTAAATATCGTCAAATTTCACGGGGACTCACAGATATATTGCGATTTTTTCTGCATCATAAAAACAACAAAAAGCTAATTAGGATGACAGAATGATCTCGTTAAAGAGCAGAACCAAATTGCTATTATTGACGTTGATTCCATTGATGCTGATCACTGGATTAATGACCATGGTGAATTATTGGAGTAACGCGCGCGCACTCGAACAAGAATTAACCCAATATCGCGAGCAATTGGTCGAGACTCGTAAAGCTGAGTTGCAAGCGTATTTAATGATGGGTGTGACTGCGGTTCAGTCCCTGTATGAGAGTGATCGTAATGGTGAGAATCAAGCTGCAGCAAAAACCTTACTGAAAGCAATGCGTTTTGAAAGTGATGGTTACTTTTTTGCTTATGATTCACAAGGTGTCAATACCTTGCATGCCATCAATCCCTCTCTGGAAGGAAAAAATCTCTATGGTTTGCAAGATGAAAATGGCGTGCCAGTGATTGCTGGGCTGATCCGCGCCGCGAAATCCGGTGATGGTTTTCTGTATTTTTCTTGGCATAAACCGACGATTAATGCGCAAGCGCCCAAACTGGGCTATGCCGAGTATTTACCTAAATGGGATTGGGTACTGGGCACTGGAATTTATATTGATGATATCGATGCACAAGTCGCCCAATTTCAAGTATTGCGTCAAGACCAAGCGAAAGAGCAAATGTGGTCAACGATTGGTTTATCGTTAGTTGGATTATTGATCACCAGTATGGTGGTTAGCGCGTTGGTGGCTAAGGGTGTTGCGCCATTACAGCACGTGGTTGCCTCACTGCAAGACGTGGCGGCTGGTGAAGGGGATTTAACCGCTCGACTAAAAGTCGAAAGCCAAGATGAAATTGGTGAGGTTGCCAAAGCGTTTAATGCCTTTATGGATAAACTCCACCCGATGATCAAACAGTTACGAGAATCGGCACAAGAAGTGCAATTGGCTGCCGGAGAGTTAGATACACAAACCACGCAATCTAATCAGAAAATGAACAGCCACTGCCTTGAAACAGATAAAGTTGTGACCGCGGTGACAGAGATGAGTGCCACCGCACGAGAAGTGGCGAATAATACCAATGCGACTTCGCAAGCGATTGAATCAGCTAATGGTCAAATCCGAGACGCCCAACATGAAGTGAATAGTGCAATTGAAGGGATCGGTGAATTGGTGCGAGAGGTCAACCTGACTTCTGATGCGATTCAAGATCTGAGTCAGCGTACTGATAAAATTACTCAAGTTTTGAATGTGATCGGTGAAATTGCAGAGCAGACAAACCTACTGGCATTAAATGCCGCCATTGAAGCGGCGCGAGCTGGAGAACAAGGCCGAGGTTTTGCCGTGGTCGCTGATGAAGTTCGTTCGTTGGCCAGTCGGACACAAAATAGCACGCAAGAGATCGGTGAGATGCTTAAATTTCTCCATCAAGGAGTCAGTAAAGCCGTTGATAGTATGAATGTCAGTCAAAAGCGGGGAGAAAAAACCGCTGAAGAATCAATGCATATCAAACAGAGTTTGGCTGGAATTTCACAAGCCGTCGGTTTAATTCAAGATATGGGAATTCAAACCGCATCAGCGGCAGAGCAGCAAAGTGCGGTAGCCGAAGACATCAATCAGAACTTGGTCGCGATTCAGCAAATCGTTAACCAGTTGAGTGATAATTTACAGCACTCAGAATCGATCAGCTCACGCTTAGCGTCCTCAGGACAACAAATGGGGAATCTCGTCAGTCACTTTAAGCTTTAATCAACAAATGAGTTACCACCGAGATTGATCTTATTCCCATCGTTACTCAGGCCCATTTGGCCTGAGTCTATTCTTGGCTTATAAAAGAGCTCATGTGCGACATTAATCTAGTTTAAATAATCGGTTGCTTTGTGGTGAGAGAGCGCCACTTCGCCCCCCTATTTAGCAGACTTGGATCTGAATCATGGGCCTTAAAGATCTTCCTGTCGAATCAATGCCACGGGAAAAATTACTTATCAGAGGACCGCAAGCGTTATCTGATGCTGAACTGTTAGCCATTTTTTTACGCACCGGTACGCCAGAGATGAATGTCTTAGAATTGGCGGATTTTTTATTACGTCAATCTGGTTCATTGCGCGCTTTGTTTTCTGCCAGTAAAGATCAGTTTTGTGCACATAAAGGATTGGGAGAAGCAAAATTTGTTCAATTACAAGCGGTCTTAGAAATGACTCAGCGTTACTTGGCTGAAACGTTAAAGCGCGGTGACGCGTTGACTAGCCCCCAACAAACCAAGTTATATTTAACCAGTGTGCTACGCGATCGTCATCGTGAAGCCTTTTATATTCTTTTTCTCGATAATCAACATCGTGTTATCCAAGATGAAATCTTATTTGAAGGGACAATTGATGCCGCTAGTGTTTACCCTAGGGAAGTCGTCAAGCGGGCGTTGCAACTCAATGCGGCGGCGTTAATTCTGGCGCATAACCATCCTTCTGGTATTGCTGAACCAAGCCAAGCGGATCGCCGAATTACTCAGCGTTTGATAGAAGCCTTGCAGTTAGTGGATATTCGAGTGCTTGACCACTTTGTGATTGGTGATGGTGAGGTGGTTTCCTTTGCAGAACTAGGATGGATTTGACGGATATTTTATGTTGTGACTTAAGATTATTCTGGTATGATTCGCGCACTAAATTATCAACCTAAACTCAGCTCTGCTTAAAAAAGATCACCAAATCCGTAAAAAGGATCTGTTCGGGTCTTGAGCAATGCATGTCAAGTTAGTATAATACGCGACCTTTGATAGCCTTGTATGGATTTTCCATAACGGTTTTTAACCTCAAACTTCTTAATACATCGAGAACGAGGTTCGGCCACCAAGGTTGATATCGAGCTGAAACGATTTGGAGAAGACATTCATGTCCCGAGTATGCCAAGTAACTGGTAAGCGTCCAGTAACGGGTAACAACCGTTCACACGCACGAAATGCTACTAAGCGTCGTTTTCTGCCGAACCTACAAACTCATCGTTTCTGGGTAGAGAGCGAAAAACGTTTTGTTAAACTACGTCTAACTGCTAAAGGCATGCGTATCATTGATAAGAAAGGCATCGATGCTGTTCTTGTTGATATCCGTGCACGTGGCGAAAACGTTTAAGAGGAATTGAGCAATGGCTAAAGGCATTCGTGAGAAAATCCGACTAATATCTTCTGCAGGTACTGGTCACTTCTACACAACTGACAAGAACAAGCGCAACATGCCAGGCAAATTTGAGATCAAAAAGTTTGATCCAGTAGTTCGCCAGCACGTTGTTTACAAAGAAGGCAAAATCAAGTAATTGATTGCGCATTCTGTTGTAAAAGTAGCGAAAACCCAGCCAATTTGGTTGGGTTTTTCTTTATGTGGATAAAATAGAACCTAGAACCTAGAACCTAGAACCTAGAACCTAGAACCTAGAACCTAGAACCTAGAACCTAGAACCTAGCTACCTACTTTGCTATTCTATTCTTAGTTCATCCTGTTCATCAGCTAAGGAATGCTGCATGCGTATTGCCCCTCATCGTCGTCGGCGATGGAACAATATCCTGATTATCTTGGTACTGCTGTTTATTGGGGTGTTAAACTTACCGCCATTACTTAAATCTTATCTGATGTCTAACAACAGTGAAGAGCAAATTTACCCAAGTTTATTTATTCCGAATGCACCATTACAGGCCGTTTATACACGAGCGTTTGAGCTGACGCTAGATCAAGGTGAGTGGCAAGTAACTTCTTCGATTGATGCAACACCTGAACAGCTAGTGCAGCGCTGGCAAGCTTTAGTCGGTACTGAGGTTGATGAACAAACCGTACGTTCATTGCAACCGAGCTTGATAGGACCACAAACCATCGAAGTCTGGTATCAAGATCTGGAAGAGCCACAACGGATCACTTATTATCAAGCACCGCAGTTTTGGCTATTTAAAAACTGGCAAGATAAGTGGATTGCTATCTCAGTGGAAGCCGATTATCTTTTCCCTTCATCCAGTCATTAAGATCTTAATTCGTAAACCATCTTGGAGCTATGATGCCTGAATTACCCGAGGTTGAAGTTAGTCGTTTAGGCATTTCGCCGCATTTAGTGGGTCAAACCATCGCTGCAGTGACTTGGCGCTGTGAAAAGTTGCGTTGGCCTATTCCCCATCAGTTAATTCAGCTCGAAGGTCAGAAGATTGTTGCCATTTCACGCCGCGCCAAATATCTATTTATCGAAACCAAGGCAGGCAGTGCGATTATTCATCTCGGTATGTCGGGAGCCCTGAGAGTATTAGACGCAGATTTCCCAGCAGGTAAGCACGATCACGTTGATCTTGTTCTTGCGAATGGCAAGTTACTGCGCTATCACGATCCTCGCCGCTTTGGCGCTTGGCTCTATATTGCTTCCGGAGAGCGTCACCCCTTACTTGAACATATGGGGCCTGAACCATTGACCGACGCGTTTAATGCCGAGACGATTGCTAAACGCGCGCATAATAAACGCTTAGCGATAAAAGCGTTTATTATGGATAATAAAAACGTGGTTGGGGTGGGCAATATCTACGCTAATGAATCGCTGTTTAAAGCCAAAATCCACCCTTTAAGACCAGCGCACAGCTTATCGAACCTTGAATGGCAATGCTTGGTTAGCGAGATTAAAGCCGTACTCGCGACGGCCATTGAGCAAGGTGGCACAACCTTGAAAGATTTCTCGCAAGCCGATGGCAAGTCCGGCTATTTTGCCCAAGAGCTGCAAGTGTATGGCAAAGGCGGTAAACCTTGTCCCATTTGTGCAGAATCGATCACTGAGCAAAAGATCGCTCAGCGCAACACCTTTTTTTGCGATGCTTGTCAGCGCTAAATTTGTTTTTTATTGTGCAAAGCGTGCGCGACAACGGCAGGAACAAAGCCATCAACATTGCCACCATGAATTGCCACTTCACGGACAATGGTCGATGAAATAAACGCGTATTCTTCTGCTGGGGTTAAAAACACACTTTCTAACCCCGGCATTAAGCGGCGATACATATTGGTTAGGCCAAATTCATATTCAAAATCTACTGTGGTTCTAAGGCCACGGATCAACACGTTAGCTTGTTCGGCGCGGGCAAAATCGACCATTAAACCGCTAAAGCCTTTACTGGTGACATTGGGTAAATGCTGAGTCACCGCTTGGGTAAATGCGACCCGTTCATCCAGAGTAAACATGGTGTTTTTACTGGGACTTGCTGCTACCGCAATAATCACTTCATCGAACATACTGGCGGCACGTTCAACAATATCTAAGTGTCCATTGGTGATCGGATCAAAAGTACCGGGATAAATAACCCTAGAAATGCGTTTTTGGCTCACGACAGTGACTCACAACTGATTAACTTAGTGTGATAGTAGCAAAAATACTCTCAATAACCTATTCAACTCGGTATGATAGAGCGGCTAACGAGCTGGTGAGAAAAAGAATCATGAAAAAAATATTGGTAATTCGTAACGATAAAATTGGCGACTTTATGCTGGCTTGGCCAAGCTTTGCAATGTTAAAAAACGCCATGCCCGATTGTCAGATTACGGCATTGGTCCCGCACTATACAGAGGCACTGGCTAAACTGTGTCCATGGATTGATGAGGTATTGATTGATCCAACGAAAAATGGCTCCCCTGAGCAAAAAAAACAGTGTTTACGAGCGATAAAAGCGCACAATTTTGATGCTTCGATCAATCTATTCTCAACCACTTATAACGCTCTTTTAGTCTGGAAAGCGGGCATACCCTATCGTCTTGCTCCAGCGACCAAATTGGCGCAGATTTTTTATAATAAACGGATTAAGCAGCAGCGTTCTCAATCTGCAAAACCAGAATATCAATATAATCTCGATCTGATCCGAGCTTTTTTGCAGGACATTGGCCAGCCGATCATTGAACCTCAAGCTCCTTATTTGCAATTTGAACCAGCATTGATAGCGAACCAGAAACAGAAACTTGCGGAGCAGTTGAACTTGAACATTAATCAGCCGTGGCTATTTGTTCATGCTGGCAGCGGTGGTTCAGCGAATAACCTCTCTCTCTCGCAATACGCCCAGTTATTACTAGGTATTCAAGGCGAGAAAGAGATAGTTCTGACGGCTGGACCGGGAGAGGAAGCGAAAGCGGCGGAGTTAAAAGCTTTATTAGAGCGACAAGGCGCCACTTCCGCGTTGTATGATAAAAATGACGGGCTGGTGGATTTTACTCGCTCAATCGCCTGCGCGGATCTGTTTATTGCTGGCTCAACCGGACCACTGCATATCGCTGCTACTTTGGATGTACCAACAGTAGGTTTTTTTCCCGCCAAACGTTCATCAACCCCATTACGTTGGCTGCCTTTAAATTCATCAGGCCGCCATATTGCGTTTACTCCACCACCAGCAGAATCAAAACAGGATCAAGCCGATATGAGCCGAATCGAGATCGATCAGGTGCTCGTCGAGCTTAATCCTTGGGCGGCTCAGTTTGGGTTCTAACCCATAAATCGGCGTATTTAACAAAGGTTGAATGTGCCGATAATAACGACAGCAAGAAACCTTGCTTACCGTCTAAAAAGCCAGCTTTAATAACGTACATTTTAAGAAAGCAGCCCAGTGCATGTAAAATACCTTGGCTGATGCTGCTTTTTTTACCGCGCTTTTGCCGTTGTTCCGCCCATGCTCTCGCATAACCAGCAGATTTTACTAAGTAATGGTGAATATCATTATAGGTGTAATGAATCGCATCGCCTTGCAGGGATTTTACTTGCATGTCCGGTTGAATTATGACCTTTTCATGTACTAGTGATTCATCGTAGTGCGTCAATGCGGTTGGGTACAAGCGTACAACCCTATCGGGATACCAGCCGCAGTGACGAATATATCGCCCAAAAACCCAGCTTAGACGACAAATACTGTAGAGTGTTTGGTTTTCATTGGCTTGCACTGCCTGTTGAATCGAGCGTTTTAACTCTGGGGTAATGCGCTCATCGGCATCTAGCCACAGTACATAATCGGCCGTTACATATTGTTGAGCTAAGCGGCGTTGAGGGCCAAAACCTTGCCAATCACGATTAACAAAAAATTTATCGGTGAAACGGCGAGCAATCTGTTCAGTGTCATCGGTACTGCCTGAATCAAGGATCACAATTTCATCGACCCAATCAGCAACGGTTTCTAGGCACGCTTGCAAATGCTTAGCTTCATTTTTTACAATCAGTGCTACTGCGAGTGTTGGCATTGAATCTGCCATAGTAGTTATCCCCAAAAATAAGTGGATGAGTTTATGTCATTCACAAGCTCAAAGTTTTTAATTACGAATATAGGATCTGTTGCCTTTTCGCGATTCAATATTATCAGCTCGAAAGGTCAACAGACCCTAATAACCGCTGAAAAAAGTCTAGGTGTTGTTTAGCGCTTTCTTGGCAAGAAAAGTCATTAATCATCCGCTGTTGAGCACGTTGTCCCATCAATTGACGTAGCTCAGGTGATTGGTAGAGTAAACGAATTTTTTCGGCAATCGCTGTGGGGTCTTGTACTGGGACAATAAAGCCACTTTCACCATCAACCAATAATTCTTTCCCTCCCCCCGTCGTGGTTGCCACAGAAGGGATACCCATCGCCATGGCTTCAATGATCGTTTTAGGTAGTCCTTCTCCGCTGATTGAGGGTTGGATTTGTACAGCGCTCGCGGCGAGTAATTCTGGGACATCTTTACGGTAACCAAGAAAATGAATACGTTCTTGCATACCACTGTATTTGGCTAATAATAAGTTTTGCTCGGTCTGCATATCTCGGCCAACCAAGAGAAGGTGTAAATTACCCAAATCAGCCAGTTGTTTGGTGCTATCGAGTAAAATATGCACGCCTTTACTTAATCTAGCATTGGCAATGCAAATGACACAAAACGCATCATCAGGGAGGCCTAAGCTGCTTAAGTTTATAGGTTGCGCTTGATACCAAGCAATATCATGACCTTTATAAATCGTCACCACATTTTGCTTGTTTTTCCACACTCGCGATTTGACATCATTAGCCACCGCCTCAGCAACGCAGACCACTCCGTTGACGCGTGGATGTAGGTGAGTGAGATAAGCGGTGGGGTCATGGCGATATAATCCACCGACGGTACCTCGATAAGTAACCAATTTCGTGTGTTTAAAACCGATACAAGCAAACGCAGCATTAGGAATGGTTCTTGAATTCATTGCGTAGACAATATCATAGTGATATTTAGCTAATTCAGTGCGTAAGGTTTGAATTGCTTTCCAGCAAATTTTCTTACTTGGGTAACAATCGATAACTTTGATACCGTTTTCTTTAAAACGAGGAAGATATTCTGAATCTCCTTGAGTCATAACCGTCACATCGTGACCAAGTTTGGCGATCTCGATAAACATTTCCGCTTCAGGACGGACACTATTCCACGCATCATGATAAGAGCTAAAAATTAGAATTCGCATTAAAAAGCACCTTAAGGGTTATGGTTGAATTGCCGTTAGTGGCGCTTATCTTTTTGAGTGCGCTGGGATGACATCATGCGCTCAAAAGCTTTGATCACTTCTGCTAGCGAGATCTGTTGCATCAAATCTGCGCCTTTGGCTCGCGTGCTCCAAGCCAACTCATGAAGTGGTTTTCCTTGTTGCTCAGTGACGTTTTTTTCATATACGCTCACCACATCGTCAATATTAAAATAAGGCCCGGTACGTTTAGGGTTACTATGCGCATACAAACCAAGTACTGGTGTGCCTTGCGTTGTGGCGATATGGGCTGGCCCTGAGTCTGGAGCAAGTACTAACTTAGCCTCACCCAGTATAGCGGTTAATTGTTTTAAGCTGGTTTCGCCTACCAGATTGATGACAGGTTGAGTCATTAATCCTGAAATTGTTGTTGCTAACTGAACTTCTCGTGGGGCAGGTGACCCACACAACACCACTTGATAACCTTGAGTGGTAACATAATCGGCAAATTGTGCATAACGCTCGGCTAACCAATTTCGCTCATCTTTACTGGCTGCAGGACAAATCACCACGCTTGGCTTATCGTGTAATTGTTGACGAGCAAAGGCTCGTTCTGGCTCACCAATCGGCATTGACCATGTTGGTGCTGTGCGAGGTACACCGAGATACTCAATAAAGGCCAAAAAGCTGTCTAAGACGTGAGTAGATTGATGATCGGCAATTTTTCGATTTGTGAATAACCACTGGCCTTCTTTGGCACGTCGGCGATGAAAGCCCACTTTGTATTGAGCATGAATCCCTAACGTCAGTAAGCTGGCTCGCAGCGCAAGCTGCATATGGATGAGGGCATCAAATCGCCGGCCTTTTAATTGTTGCCAAACCGCTTTCATACCAGCGAAACCCGCTTTTTTATCGAAGATGATCAGTTCGACATGGTCTAAGCCTTGTAATAACTGTGCTTCAACTTTGCCAATGATCCAAGTTACTTTGGTGTCTGGCCAGTGTTTTTGCAAAGCTTGAACAGCGGCGACGGCATGGCAGACATCACCTATCGCTGAAAGGCGTAAAAAACAGACAGACTGAGGCGGCGAAGAAAACAGAGGCATAGAAAAAGCTCACTTATTAATGAGCCTAAATTATGCAGAGTCCACCGATAAATGTAAAATAAGCCTTTTCAAATCCACCATAAAATAAGAGAGATTCATGATGCAACCTCCCTTTATCGGAAAATCTAGCGCGACAGGATTACGCCGAATCATCAATGCGGCCGGTTATTCATGGCAAGGGTTAAAAGCCGCTTTTCAACATGAAGCGGCTATTCGCCAAGAGTTGCTATTGCTAGTGATTGCTGGCGTTACTTTATGCCTGCTGGATTTGCCTGCATTGGAACGATTATTGATGTTCTCTAGCGTAGTATTAGTGCTGATCGTGGAATTGCTTAACTCAGCGATTGAGGCGGTGGTGGATAGAGTCGGTTCTGAGCGTCATGAACTGAGTGGGCGTGCGAAAGATATCGGCTCTGCGGCGGTAATGGTGACATTATTACTAGCCGGACTAATATGGACGGTGCTGATCTATACTCATTATTTATAAGTCTATGAAGGATAACTCATAATGATTAAGCAATGCTCGCTTAAGCAGCAAATGATTTGGTATGACGATCAATGGGTTAGTGAACCACTCCACGATCTCTTTGATGTGGCTTATTGGCACGCTGAACAAAAAATCATTGGTAGTGCTAAGGGGCGAGGAACGACGTGGTTTGTTGCTATGCAGCATATAGAGGCGGCGTTGCGTCATTACCATCGTGGTGGATTATTTGGCAAGGTAGTTAGCGATCAATATTGGTTTCAAGGATGGCATAAAACGCGCAGCTATGCTGAGTTCCATCTGTTGGCACATTTACGTCAACAAGGTGTGAATGTCCCCCGCCCAATAGCCGCGCGAGCGGTTAAACGCGGACTGGTTTATCAAGCCGATTTATTGAGTGAAAAAATCACCAATGCCCGTGATCTAGTGGCGGTTTTGCAGGAAACCCCCCTCGATGAGCAACACTATTTTTTGATAGGTCAAGAGATTGCTAAGGTGCATCGCGCGCAAGTTAATCATACCGACCTTAACATCCATAATATTTTAATTGATGATCAAGACAAGGTATGGATTATCGATTTTGATAAATGCCATCAGCAATCTGGTGAAAAGTGGAAAGAAGCGAATTTACAGCGTTTGCTGCGCTCTTTTCATAAAGAGCAGCAGCGATTTGGTATTCACTGGCAAAAGCAGCAATGGCAGTCACTATTAGCGGGCTATGTCTCTTAATTTGTAGAGAAAATAACCGCTACGGTTTTTGCTAGCGCGCCACGATTGGCTGCGACTACTTGCGCGGCTTTTTGCCCCTGCTCACGAGCAGCATCAGGATGACTGAATAGCTCAATCAGGGTGTCAGCAATTTCTTCAGTTGAAGCGCAAAGGCGTACCGCATTCGCTGTTAATAAAGCCTCTGTCACTTCACTGAAATTATAATAACTGGGGCCGTTAAGTATCGGCTTTGCTAACGCTGCTGGCTCTAGTGGATTGTGCCCTCCGACTTTATTGCCCAATAAGCTCCCAGCCATAAAGCAAATATCTGCACTACCAATCAAGGTCAGCATCTCACCCATGGTATCTCCAAGATAAATCTGAGTCTTTACAGTCATTGGCTCTGTTCGTCGACTTAAAGTAAAACCTTCAGCTCTACAAAGTTGTGCGACCGTATCAAAACGTTCTGGATGACGAGGCACAAGGATCAGCAAAGCTTCTGGGTAAATAGTCAATACTTGCCGATGAGCGGCCAAGCAAAGTTCATCTTCACCTTTGTGGGTACTTGCGGCGATCCATATTGGGCGATGTGGACCCAATTGCTGGCGAAGCTGCTGACCGGCTTGGATTACCTCATGATTGATATTGAGATCAAACTTTATTGAGCCCGTGACCATGACTTTTTCTTTTGCAACACCTAACCGTAAAAAGCGTTCTGCGTCACTTGGATACTGGCATAACAGCTTAGTAATATGTGAGGCTAGTTGATCAAAAACCACTTGAAACCGTTGATATCGCCGACAAGATCGTTCAGAAAGACGAGCATTAATTACTGTGATCGGAATTGAGCGCTGAGCAACACAGCGCAGCGTATTCGGCCATAATTCCGTTTCGATGATCAGCAGTTGGCTTGGTTGTACCACGTTTAAAAATCGACGTACACAATAGGAAAAATCCAACGGCATATAGCGATGTTCAACCAGATTGCCTAATTTAGCAATTTGTTGCGCACCGGTACTGGTGGTGGTGGTAACAATGATCGATTGCTGTGGATTATGTTGTTTAATCGCATGGATAATAGGTGTGGCGGCTATTGATTCACCGACGGATACAGCATGAATCCAAATTGGGCTTTTTGAGCCATTGAGTTTTGGGGTTCGACCAAAATGTTCTGGCCATCGAGAGCCAAAAGGCGGTTTACCCGGTTTGCGTTTATACAACGAGCGAAGCATAAAAGGCGCTGCGAGTAATAGCAGTGTACTGTATAGCCAGCGAATCAGCACGTTATAGCTCCACGCTTGACGACTCAAAAGTCTGCAAGGCCATGATCACTTGTTGTGGGGCTAACTCAGTTAGGCACTTTAAATGACCGTAAGGGCATTCACGTTTAAAGCAAGGACGACACTCTATGTCTGTATGGACAATAGCACTTTTCTCAGCCAAAGGAGGCGTGTAATGCGGGGAGGTTGAGCCATAAACACCGATAACCTGACAGCCGGCAGCGCCAGCCACGTGCATTAATCCTGAGTCGTTACTGATTACGGTTTGGCAGCAAGAGAGTAAATCAACGGCTTCGATTAAGCTGGTTTTTCCAGCCAAATCAGCCAAGTGAGTTCTAAGCGTTTCAGGCACCTGATCAATAATGGCTTGAGTCGTCACGCGGTCTTTTGCTGAACCAAATAACCATACCTGCTTACCTTGCTGTAGCAAATAGGTGGCAACTTGGGCGTAATGAGTGGTTGGCCATTGTTTGGCGGGGCCAAATTCGGCGCCAGGGCAAAGGCCAACGGTATCACCTTGGGATAAAGAAAACTTTCTAGCGGTAGTTTGCTGTTGCTCTGGTGTAATGGTCAATTTAGGCTTTGGTAGCTTATCTAAGCCCCCTAAAGCATCAGAGCCAGTCATGGTTGATTTGTCGTAAGCCAGTGCCACATAGCGCTCAGTCATATATTGGAACTGTTTTTTGTTACTCCGAATATCGTTTAAAAGACCATAGCGCATCTCTCCCTTCCAGCCTGTACGTACAGGGATACGCGCAAACCAAGCGATCAGAGCTGATTTAGCAGAATTAGGTAGAACGTAGGCGTGATCATATTGACCACGTAGGGATAGGCCAAGTGCTCGACGAGCAAAAAAATTAAATTCGCCATGCCCAAAAGGCAATTCTAATGCGCGATGGACTTCCGGCATTCTCTCCAATATGGGTTTACACCAAGCGGGAGCCATGACATCAATCAAAGCATCAGGATACTGCTTTTTAAGGGTGATATATAAACATTGCGACATCACCATATCGCCCACCCAAGATGGGCCAATGATAAGAATACGATTCATAAGTAGCGTGTTAACCTTTGAAAGCAGAAGGCTCTTGCTTTAAGAAAGCATAATATTCATCAGGAACACCACAAAAAATAACTTCATCGCGTTCGATTAAGTGATAATGGATCTGTTTACCTTGCTGAATTAAGTAATTGTACAACGGAGCCACATAAAGCTCGCCTTTTTCCCACAACTCTGGTGGTAAAGCGAGGTAATGCTGATAAGCATCGCGATAGTCTTGCAGTGACGCGAAGTAATAGAGCCCTGTGCAACAAAGTTGTGATATGGGTCTTTTTTCTGCAGTCTCGATCACTCGTGTTGTGTTTGCTGATTGTGGCCGGACAAATGACCAATTGTCACCTTGGCCATCAAAGACTTCAAGATAGCCATCCCAGTGAGCGAGTTCGCTAGGGAAAACAAACCCAGGTCTAAAGGTATCGATATTAAAAATGGTGAGTGATTGTTCTTGATCACCCTCATCCTCAATACCGATAAAGACTGTTTCTGCTTGGCCCCGAGTTTCTTGGGTCAACAACTTGGCACTAAAGGAGCGGATGCCCAATGTTTGTGCCTGTTGATTGACAAATTCGACGGTATTATCGACATCTCGGACAATAAATAAAAAATGTTCACTTTGAAAGTAGTGCTGGAAACTGCTCACGGCGTGCTCAAAAAGGCTCTTGCCATGAGCATCTAGCATATATTTGGGTTTATCAAATCCGGCTTTAAAAAAGCGAGAGCTGAGTCCGGCCATCGGGATCACAATCATTACTTTGCCTCTAACATGCAGTTATAAAGTCGAAACGCATTGGCTAATAAAGCGTTTTGTCGAGAAAGATCATCACTATGTAGGGGGAGCATAGATAAAAACAGTTGAATTTGCATCGCGTAGAGTGCCTTAGCCGTCAACTGGTAGTCGGCACAGAGTGTGTCCAAAAAGAGTTGCTGTACGTCAGAGAGGTGATCAGTATCGGCCAGTGAAAACTCAATCGTGTATTTATTGATATCAACGCGATAATACCCAGCAATGATCCAATCGTACAAACCAATCACTGAATGACAAACCTTAGCAATATCATACTCGATATGCCCATAAATAGTGGGTTGATTATCTGCCGTCATGCCTCGAGGGTCGATGACTTTAATACGATTTTTACGAAAGTCATACAAAATATTACTAAAGCAAAAATCACCATGCATGACGGTCGCCACTTGACTCGTTGGTAAATGCTGCAAAGACGCCTCATGTAACGCCTTAAGACTTAAGTGTGGGTGTTGATTATAAGTCCAAGGATGTGTCCAATCGAATTGTCGTTCTTGACAGAACTGCATCAATCTTTGCTCGGTTTTGCTAGCAAACAGCGTTTCTAACGAATCGGTAACGGCATGTTCAGGTGCGGTCATTGAGTAACAAGCAGAAAGAAAAGTACGCATTTGCAGCAAAATTTGTCGCCATGTCATTTCTGGTAGGCGGGCAAAAACAAACAATTCATTTAACGCATTGTGATATAGATATTCTAAACGATATGCCACTTTGCCGTTCTTGGTATATTCACCGAGAAACTGCGGAGAAAAATGTTTTAATTCATTTGGGATGTGTTGAAACCAAAGCGATTCCGCCACAATTTTATGCTCTTTAACGCTGCTTTTCTCTATCCAGTCAGGGGTGATTGTCAGTTCATTGAACGCCCTTTGCGTTGTATATTCAGCTTTGGAGCGATAGTAAGTATTTACATGGCCGAAATCGAGCCAATCATTAGATTGACTGACTTGAATGCCGAGAGTTTTGTGGTAAACGTTTAATGCTTGTAAGAAGTTCCAATGGGTTTGACTTAAACAACGCATTAATGTGCGTGGTGATGAAAAATTGAAAAAACCACTAACCACTTGGCTTTGACTCGTCAAATTGCTGTCTTCTGTTGCCAACCATTGAGAATTGTTTTCATCAATGGTTGCCCAGTTATAACCACTATCCACCTGAGCAATCGTAATCACATCCTTTTGTGTTGGAGGTGTGAGTAGTGTATCACCGTAGAGGATGCTCAGATCCGTATCAAAAGATTGAGAGGTTAAGGCTAAAGCTGCCATTAACGATTCACCCAAAGAGAGATCGTCCGGTAATGCTAATAGTTCAACGTTATGTTCGGTTAACCATTGTTTATCGAATGCTTCTACCTGATAGGACTGAGGAATAGAAAGATAAATTGGTTTTCCTTTAGGAACCAAAGCGATTTGGTGCTGGAAAAGTCGTCGATTTCCTAAAGGTAAGAAGGCGGGAGGAATCATCCCAAATTCAGCACGAAGATCTTGCCCTACATAAGCGCCAGACATAATTAGGAACATGAGTGACGTTCCTTTTCGAGTAAGTCATTAATGGCATCTAAACTTAAAGTAGCAAACTCAGAAGGACGAATAGCGCGATCATCAATATAAAAACCCGCTTGTCCACACCACGGCTTACCGACCAGAATTTCATCATACGGAACTTGGTGCTTGTCGAGCCATTCGGTAATAATTGGCAAGGTATGGATATTGATTTTGCCGACATTACCCTCATAAGTGCGCATATTTCGTGCGGTGGAAATGGTGATACTAAACCCGAGAGCTTGGTATTCGCGTAAGCGTTCAATCACTGCTAAATTAGGAGAAACATGACGATAATCAGAGGTATCTGCGGTAGTGATAGTGCCATCGAGATCAACAATCAGCCTTTTCATATCAAACGTCGTGGTGGTTATAAAGGCATTTATGGTAGCATTCGTGATGAGTTTTTTGTAGTCATAGAGATCGAGCAATGACAAAAATGAAAATTGCTTTTGTGATAGCGGGCAATTATAACACCAGCCTTTACAGCGTCACTCAAGCCACCGTCCAGTATTTGAGAGGCAGAGGACATCAAGTCGATCTGATTTTTCTTGAATGGTTTGCTGACGATCTCAGAGATAATGATCAATACATAGATATCAAAGGAATGAGTAGCAATAGCTTACGCTCGTTCAAAGGAATACCTTTTCGTCTACTGAAAAATCTGCTCAGCAGGCATATTTATCACTACTTTTTAAGTCGCTATTTTTGCCGGCAAGTTGAACCGCTATTTGCTGGTTACGATAGTATTTTCGTTCATAGTGTCCTCTGTATTCCTTTGCATGCGTTATGCTTACCATTTTATGGTGTATTACACAGTTGTAAGGCCGATAATTTTCTTGGACGGCGTTCTCGTTTAACCCGAAAGCTGTATCAAAAAATCTATCAAAAAGTGTACAGCGGTAAACGGTTACTCTGCGTATCTGAGTCAGCTAAACAAGATATGCTGAATAATATGCAAGCAACCCCGAAAAGTATCGAGACGATCTTTAATGGTTTTAACTTTGATGAGCTGATTGATAAAGCCAATCAAGGTCAGACCGAAAAGGTTCCCGAGCATTTTATTATGGCAGCAGGGCGACCAGATAGAACTAAGCGGTTTGATATTTTACTGCGCGCTTATGCCAAAACCCAACAAACCTTGCCGCTGGTCATTTTTGGCGAAGGGCGAAAACTCAAAGACTTACAACAATTAGCGATCCAATTAGGCATTAAAGATAAGGTCATTTTCTGGGGCTTTTGTGATAATTTGTTGCCCTATTTTAAACAGGCAAGCCTGTATGTATTAAGTTCAGATGTTGAAGCTTTACCAACGGTCGTCATTGAGAGCCTGATGCTAGGAACGCCTGTGGTAGCAACCGATGCCGGTGGTGTTAGAGAGCTTCTCGGTGAACGTCTACAGGAATGGATTGTACCGCGCCAAGATATTGATCAATTAGCTGAAAAAATTGATGCGATTTTAGCCAATCCGCCAACTGTTGGTATTGAAGACATTCATTTTCTTGATTATCGAGAAGTGGGTAAAAAGTATGAACAACTGAGTGAGAAAATGCGTGATGGATTTTCGTGATATTACCGTCGTTGTACAAGGTCCAGTACAAACTTTTCAAGACCGTCCCCAAGAACCAAACATAACGCATAAGTGCTTACAATCGGTAAGAGAGTATCTCCCAGGGGCAACAATTATATTGTCTACTTGGCCAAATCAAGATCTTACCGGTTTGGATTATGACCAACTAGTCATTTCTGAAGACCCAGGAGCTAACGTTCGTCATTACACCATCGAAGGAAAACCGCAACCTTATAACAACAATAGGCAAATTGTGTCATCAAAAGCGGGCCTACAACAAGTCGTGACCCCTTATGCGGTGAAATTAAGAAGCGATAATTATTTAACGGGTAATCATTTTGTTGAGCTACAACAGCAATATCGAAAGCGCTCTCAAGAGTACGCTTTTTTTAAAGAGCATGTGGTAGTGAGTGATGTTTTTACTCGGCGTTATGCCAAAGGGTTTCCGGTTGCTTTTCATATTAGTGATTTTTTCTATTATGGACGAACGGAAGATGTGCTGGCTTTATGGGATATTGCCCTATTTGAAGACTTTCAACCCACCGAATCGGTGCCGATTAATAACGGCTTTCCTGATTTTGTGATTGATTGTACTCAGGCTTTATTTTTAGCAGCGATTCAAAAATTTGATTCAAGTCTTGCTCTAAATAGCTTGCTCGATAACAATCAAGAGACATTATTAAAATCAGAAAAAGTGGTTGCTAATAATTTAATCGTTGCCTCACCACGTCGGATTGGATTGGGACTGTGTCAAAAGTTTTTAGGCACAGCAAGGGTATCAAGACGTAGTGGGAAGGTTGCCCATGTGCAGTTCTTTGAGTGGCAAAAATGGTATCAACGTCATTGTGATCCTAGTATGGTAATAGAGAATTACACGATGAAAGCCATAAAATTATTTTTGATGCGTTGTTTTTATATTTTTCCTAATCGATCTCAAACAAAAATTAAAATGTTGAAAAGAAAATTGGGGAATATTTTTAGGTAAGATTTTATATGTGACTAACTATAGGTTTTGAGTGAGAAATATATTTACAATCCAAAAATTCCTCTCATTTTTTTATGAGAGGAATTTTTTAATTGTTTATATTTGACTGGTTTTTCTTATGCTTGATAAGGCTGCCATTAAAAGTATATAAATATAAATGGTTTGGCTGTGATTTAATGGAACATCTGTTAAGCCTGCAATAAAATATAAAGATGAGATACCAATTATTAACGCAGTGTAGTTACTTTTATAATAGATGCTAGTGATAATCGGTGATATATATAATAAGATAATAAAGAAAACACCAATCAATCCGTATTTAACCATAAAGTCAATTAACTGATTGTGATAATGCTGAGGTTGGAATACCACCAGATCATTCTCTATTTTTCCCGTTTCATGTAGTTTACTCAAAATAAATTGATGTTGTCCACCTACACCAAACAACAAGTTTTCCTGTGCAATAAAATAGGATACCTTCCACATTTGCAGTCTCAAACCAATCGATGTGTTTAGATTGCCTCTTTGTATTTCATGGATTTCACTAATCGTCTCTTGTGCCCTGTCTAAGACTGGCTCTTTAAATAGGTATAAGATACTAATACAACTAATAAAAATAATTGAAATATACTGCCATAATTTTTTTGATCTTGAAAATTGATATATAATCATAGTGAACGTCGCTACTGCTAATGCAAGCCAAACACCTCTAGATAAACTTAAAATGATAGATGTAATTGATAATATTATAATGATTGTGGCTATAAATGTTTGCTTTTTGTTGTAATTACTGATGACGAAATAAATACCAATTAGGAATAGTACAGAGCAAAAAGTTGCATAGGGTATAACATTAACTAACCCTGCTGAACGTGAGTGATCTAGATAAAAAGATTGATACACACTATTAAAAAATAGACATCCAGCTCCAAGTGTTGCTAAAAAAAGTAAGTTTTTATTTGATAGTGGTGGCATGAAAAACATAACTAAAACCGCAGAGATAAAAGTCCGCACTAAACTTGGACTTCCATCTTGTATTGAATACGAAATAGAAAGATAAATAGCTAATAGAGCGGATATCCATAATACGGGATTTTCAATGTTCTCTTTTAGGTTTTTAATATTATAGAAAACAATCGATGTTATAATAGATAGGAGACAGAAAATAACCATTTTCTTATCACCACTAGGAATGAAATTGATACCCGCCATTAAAAATATATAGGGTGAAAAGATTATACATTGAATAAATTTTTCTTTTATTCTCATAATTTAAACCTATGGGTTATAAGGATTAATCTCTGAATCAGGACGAGTCTTTAATAGACGCAAAATCCACATATATTGCTCAGGACACTCAGTGACATACGCTTCAATACACTCATTCATCATTCGCGCATCTTGTTGTTCATCACCTGTTGGAAAAGGCAAGGGGGGATAAAAATCCAGTTCATAACCCCCTGTGTCGGTGTTAAACATCGCGAACAGAGGTACAACTTTTGCTTTACTCAACGTGGTTAAACGTCCTAATCCTGCCATAGTCGCTTTTTGGGTGGCAAAAAAATCGACAAACACACTATGCTCGCGACCTAAATCTTCATCGGGTAAGTAATAGCCTAAATAACCATCTTTACGAATAGCATGGATAAAACGCTTTATACCTGCCTCTCGTTGATTTATACGCCCACCATACTGTACACGTTGTCTATGCATCAACCAGTCAGAAAGCAGATTTTGTTGTTGTTTGATAATAGCCGTTATCGGTAAACCCTGGGAGGCTAAAAAAATTGCAGGAACATCAATAGACCAAGTATGTGGTAATAAAAGAATAACGTTATCTCCACTCTTGAGTACATGATCGAGATGTTCAAACCCTCTGACAGTCGTCTGCTTTTCGAGCCATTGTTTACTTCTTAATGTAATTGAAGGAAAACTCATCAAAAACATCGTAGAAGTGACGTACATTTTGCTCAGAATAGCTTCTCGTTCAGACTCAGTTTTATCTGGAAAGCACATCGCCAAATTCACTCTGGCGCGGTTATTGGCTTTACTTTTCACGTTAACGGCTAAACGAGCAAGTCCACGTGCTATCGCACGTTTCAAGCCAGTAGGTAGAAAACTAATCAGGCAAGCGATAATAATCGCGAGCCACGTACCCCAGTAACGAGGGTGAAAAAAACGCCATTGAAACTTGGGGTTATAGGCGTATTGATCAAAGTCATTGCGTGGTAAAGACATAAACTACCCAGTATAAAAGCGAGAATATTGTTTGAATTATCAGCGAAGTATAGCAGCTTCCTACAGAGCGTAATAGAAACAATCTGACAAAGTTATAGGTAATACCCTCTATAACGTTACAATAGAAAAGGTACCGTGATGGCCGTGACGCGAGCATGCGCCACGACTATGCAAGAGTAGGAGTAAGGTTAAATTCTATTCAAGATTAATCACTGCCGAACAGATCACGGGTATACACTTTGCTAGCGCAATCTTTGAGATCATCCGTCATCCGGTTCGAGACAATCACATCAGCCTCTTGTTTAAAGGCGTTTAATTGGTTGATGACTCGTGAGTGGAAGAAATGACTCTCTTTGAGCACTGGTTCATAGACAATCACTTCAATTCCTTTGGCTTTTAAGCGTTTCATGATCCCTTGAATACTTGAAGCGCGGAAATTATCCGATCCCGTTTTCATGATCAGCCGATAGATACCAACCACCTTTGGATTACGTTTTAGTATTGAATCGGCAATAAAATCTTTGCGAGTACGGTTTGCATCGACAATCGCACCAATAATATTATTCGGTACTGCTTGATAGTTAGCTAATAGTTGTTTGGTATCTTTGGGAAGGCAATAGCCGCCATAGCCAAACGAAGGATTGTTGTAGTGGTTACCAATTCGCGGATCCAATCCAACTCCTTCAATAATTTGTCGGCTATCTAAGCCATGCACTTCCGCATAAGTATCGAGTTCATTAAAATAAGCTACTCGCATCGCAAGATAGGTATTGGAGAACAATTTTACCGCTTCGGCTTCGGTGGAGTTGGTCAACAATACAGGAATCTGATCTTTGATCGCTCCTGCCAATAATAGATTGGCAAACACCTGTGCTCGCTCACTCTGTTCACCGACAATAATACGAGAAGGATACAAATTATCGTATAAGGCTTTTCCTTCACGCAAAAATTCAGGTGAAAAGAGAATATTCTCACATTGGAACTGCTGTTTAGCTTGTTCTGTATAACCAACCGGAACGGTAGATTTAATGACCATCACCGCATTAGGATTGATCGCCATTACATCACGAATAACCGCTTCAACAGAGGTGGTATTAAAGTAATTGGTTGTGGGATCATAATCTGTTGGCGTGGCAATAATCACAAAATCAGCGTCCTGATAAGCTTCGACTTTATCAAGAGTGGCAACAAAATTAAGATTTTTGTTACGCAGAAAATCCTCAATTTCGTGGTCAACAATCGGCGATTGCTTTTGGTTAAGCATGGCGACTTTTTCTTTAATGATATCAACGGCAACCACCTGATTGTGTTGAGCGAGTAACATGGCGTTTGATAAGCCTACATAACCGGTGCCGGCAACTGCTATTTTCATGGTTTAGATCCTGACTAGTCTTATTAATTCAGCTATGGCTCTTTCATGGACTCGGTTCAAAGAGCGATAGCTAATAAAAAGGTTTATGATTTCGCTTTACGGAAAGTGTAGTTACCACGTACTTTTCGCCATAGCCCCAGTACATCGGTTTTCGGGAAAATCGCAATCCGACGAATTTGGTAACGATCTTCATGTATTGCCAATGGACCGCTACTGGTTGCCACTGCAAAGGGATACCCTGCTTGCTTGGCGAGCTGTTTTGATGCTTGGTTATGATCGCCAAAAGGATAAGCAAAAGAGTAGAGTGATTCGCCAATTAAATCCTCTAACTGCTGCTTGTTGACTTCGATTTCTTGTTGTTGTTCTGCATCGGTTAATTGACTTAAGCGAGGGTGAGTTAAGGTGTGCCCGCCAATTTCTACCCAGCCAGAGTCGTGTAAGGCTTTGATTTGTTCAGGAGTCATTAAATCGACACGCTTTTCAGGACGGTTCAGCACTTCGACATCCCAACGGTTAAATGACTCTCCAGTAACCACATACACTACCGCTTTAAATTGGTATTTTTCGAGCAATGGTAGGAGCAGCTGGTAGTTATCTTGGTAGCCATCATCGACAGTCAAAATAATATAACGTTTCTTTGGCTGTAAACGATAAATTAAACCGTTATCCGCCAAATCTTTAAAGGTTAGCGTCTCAAAGCCCATTTTTTTCAGTAGCTTGAAGTGTTTCTCAAGCATATCAATATGTAAATAGGTGCCGTGTATCCCTTTTTCGCTATCATCGCGAATAAAACGATGATACATAATGATTGGCACTTCTCGTTTTAATTTATGGACATAAACGCTTTGATAGACTTGCTCTAAAGACGCGACGATTTCAGTCAGTTCATACGCTGCTTTGACTTGTTCAGTAACGGCGGAGCTGCAATAGCGCTGTGCTACTCCTTGTTCAACCAAATCAGCAATCAGAGAAAAATCGATATCAAGATCTTTCGGGCCAATATCACCAAAATTACTGGCCATTGCGAGCGGTAAATTTTGTTCATCAATCAAGCCGACACAACTCGCTTCACCAATAGCGAGTGTTGGTCTACCACACAGTAAAGATTCTATCGCCACCCGGCCAGCGCCAATCACTAAATCAGAACTGGCCATAATCCCAGCGACATTCGTCGTATAACCAGGAAACTCAACCTTGTCTTGTAAAGCACGAAAACGTTCGGTCATGGCAGAGCCAGTGATGACTCTAACGTGATAACGCTGTGTATCGATACATTCGGTCAGTAAGCGATAGCAAAGCTCACCTTTAGGACCAGTTAAGCGGCCGACGATGGTGACCACAGGCTTTATATTATTAGGGGCATCTTGTCGGAAAAACTCCGCGGTCGCGATTCCATTACGATTGACCTGCATCGACTCTAGCTCGACGCCTAAATCGCGATGCAGTTGATCGCGAATCGCTTCACAGACTGGTAGCGCCATATCCCCCATAGCATGAAACTTTTTACGTGAAGCATGAACGGGTTGTCGACCATGGACCGTTGTCACCATAGGCGTTCCGGTGAGTTTACAAGCGACATGGCAACTCCAACTTGATGCTCTTGAATGCGCATGAACCAGTTGAATATTGTGTTTTTTGATAAAATAAATCAGATAAGCAACATGCCAAAAGCGGCGCGGTATACTGCGTTTGTTAAAACGTAATTTAAAAAAATCGCCTTGGTGTGGTTTCGTCAAGGTATCTGAAACATAAAATACCTTATGTCCACGGCGTGTTAACTCATCGCCCACGGTCGTGGCATACACCTCTGCACCTGTCACTTCAAGTTGCGATAAGGCCATTAAAATATGCATAAAAACTCCCAGAGATGCGAA
The DNA here is from genome assembly GCF_963878025.1 of Vibrio sp. 11986-1-5. NCBI lineage: Bacteria > Pseudomonadati > Pseudomonadota > Gammaproteobacteria > Vibrionales > Vibrionaceae > Vibrio > Vibrio sp. 11986-1-5. Next base: position 37,699 of record NZ_CAWNVW010000003.1, on the reverse strand, counting down.
TGGTTAAGGTAAAGAATGCATCAGTTGATTGGTATAGTGTTGAGTTTGTCCGTCAAACAACAACTGCTGCGAGATAAAAGTAAAGGTTTGCGCCTGCTTCCAAATAGATTGAAACTCATCATCACAGGGATGCGCTAACAACGTAACCGTATCCTCAGCAACTTTAGCACACTGCTCAAGTGCGCCAGTACGAGCATTAAAGCGGATAAAATTATTCTGCTCAATCCAGCGAATACTCTCACCTTGTACAAATTGAGCGCCACCTTGGTGTTTCTCGGGGGCAAGTAGTGAGAAGCCGCTAAACCAAGGCACTTCACCACCGAGCCAGTCGAAAATGGTTGGCGTGATATCACGTTGAGAAGTCGAAATATCAAGCGTGTTTGCCGCAATAGAACCGTCGGTTGCGTAGATTAAAAAGGGAATAGAATTGGCAGAAAGGTCATGGCTGGAACCTAAAGCGGTATGATCAGACATCAACACCACGAGCGTTGGGCGTTTTACGGTTTGATTCAGTTGAGTAATAAAGCGTTCTAAAGCGCCATCAGCATGATGCAGGACACTGCGCCGAACTTGATCACTATTGTCTTTGCCAAAGACATACAAAGATTCATCAGGAAGATAGGTATCATGCGTAGTGCCTGTATTGATCGTCACCAACCAAGGTTGAGCTTGTTGCTCTAGAGCAGTAATTTTATTAAGGCTGAAACGATAAATGCCATCATCCATATAGCCCCAGTAATTTTGTTCAGCAGAGAAGTCGTAGTCAGTTTTACCGTAAGAGAACTGATAACCGAGCGATTGAGCAAATTGTCCTACTGACCCTTTACCGCTGCCTTGAATAAAATGGGTTTGCCAACCTTGCTCGCGTAAAAGTTGAGGGAGACAAGAGTAAGCTTTGGTTTGCAGTTGGGTTCCGGCAACACTACTGGATACTGGGTTAGGAAAAGAGCAATGGCTGGCAAAAATGCCCTGCACTGTGCGAAATCCGTTGGCGTACATTGCGTGTGCGCTTAAGCTTTGAGCTCGTAACTGATCAAAAAAGGGGGTTGCATCCACCTGACCGGCATAACTTTGCATATCAACACTGGCCCAGCTTTCGAGCAAAACAAACACAATGTTGGCCTGTTTTAAATGTGCTAGTTGAGCTTGAAGTAAAGGCTGTTTATCGTAGTCTAATGTTATTCGCGGTGTGATTTGCTGCGCGGCATTTTTAGCCCCTTTTGCCAAGTGGTACGTAATGCTATAAGGCGCGCTCCAAGCAATAAAAGCTTGTTCGGAATTACCAATTTTATGAGCACTCATTGGGCTTTGTGGTGCATCAGACCAGCCGCCTCGCACCACCGTTATGGTTGCGGCAAGCAAAATCACACTAAATAAGCTTGAGGAGATAAGTCGCTTGCCACTTAAAATCAACGGCTGAAAAGGCAGCTTACTGGCTCCAATAATACTCATCACACTCAAAATACTCGCTGCAATGACCAATAGCGGCGACGTTTGTAGCGCAGTGATTAATAGGGCGAATTCAGAATCTTCAGCAGTAAAAACTTCAAAGGTAATGTGAGTGCCGGTTTGCATGGTATAAATTGCATCGGCCGCGGTGGTCATAATAATCCATACGGCGGCGATTGCCGCCACTAACTTGGGTAGCCAGCGTAATGGTTTATATCCCCCCGTTCCAAGGTGAACCAGTAACACAATCACGACAGACAACGTCACCATGACGAGATCAAGACGAGTTCCCCATAATAACGCCTGCCACCATTGATGGCTGGTCATAGAAATAAGTGCAGTATCAGCAAGAAATAAAGCCACTACTTTGCTGAGTAGAGCTGCAGAAAAGAGCAGTAAACTAAGAGGAATAAATACGCGTGGCATACAAAGGTTACTCGTTAGTGGATGGTGTCATTGTCAAAATTAAGTCGTTAGAGAAAACGTATCAGAGAGCGTTAATCTGTCAGAGATGAGGATCTCAGTCCAAGATCCTCAGCTTGTCACTTAAGCATTGATGATCGCCATGTACTCAGCGACGCCTTCAGCAACGGTTTTGAACGTCACGTCACAACCCGCGGCGCGTAATTTGGTTAAATCCGCCTGCGTATATTCTTGGTAAGCACCTTTTAGATGCTCAGGGAAGGGAATGGTTTCTACTTGCCCTTTACCGTGATGCTTAATGACGGCCTTGGCGACCTCATTGAACGATTCAGCGTTACCGGTACCGCAGTTAAAAATGCCTGATACGCCACTGTCCATAAACCATAAATTGACCGCTGCAACGTCGCTGACATAAACAAAATCGCGTTTAAAGTGTTCGCTACCTGCAAACAGTTTTGGATTTTCCCCGGCATTCATTTGATTATTTAAGTGGAAAGCGACCGAGGCCATTGAACCTTTGTGCTGCTCACGTGGGCCGTAGACGTTAAAGTAACGAAAGCCAGTAATTTGCGAGAGCTTCTCTTTATGCTCGGCAGCGTCTTGCCATAGGCGGCGGACATAGTTATCAAATTGCTGCTTGGAATAACCGTAAACGTTTAATGCACCTTCATATTGTGGCTCTTCAATAAAGGTATCGGTATCGCCATAGGTTGCCGCCGAGGAAGCATAAAGGAATGGGATTTCACGGTCGAGGCAGTAATGCAGTAGCTCTTTAGAGTATTCATAGTTATTGAGCATCACATATTTGCCATCCCACTCGGTCGTCGCAGAGCACGCGCCTTCATGAAATACGGCATCAATTGGACCAAAATCATCCCCAGCCATAATCTGGGTCAGAAAATCATCACGATCCATATAGTCGGCAATTTTCAAGTCGACTAAGTTTTTGAACTTGCGGCCATTTTTTAAATGGTCTACCACTAAAATATCGCTAATGCCGCGTTCATTCAGGGCCTTGATAATATTGCTGCCAATCATGCCAGCACCGCCAGTGACGATGATCATAACCTGTTCTACCTTATGCTAAAAAGTCTCACAAAATAGTAGCAGGAAAGGGGGAGGTGGGGAAGGTTTAGGAATCTAGGACCTAGGTTCATAGGCCCTAGATCCTAGATTCTAGATTCTAGATTCTAGATCTCTATTTCTTTTATTCTTCTAACCATACCCACGTATAAGGTTGGCGCTTCAGCAAGTCTTGTTGATCTTGCTGGGCAGCGATATTTTTTAGGAGTGGTATACCATCGACTCTAGGATTGGTATTTTGAGTAAAACCATCAGCCATATCAAATAGGTCTTGGTTTTGATATAAAAAAGCATCTTTGACGCCTGATTGTGTCGTTTGCATAAATGAAGTTGATGCACTTAATAAATCATTAAATTGACCATCGATATTCGTACGTCCAAATTCCATCAAAGGCAGTTCATTCTGAGATGGAGTATAAAATACTTGTCTAACAAACTGGTCTCCAGAGTTTAGCTTTGCACGAATGAATATACGTTGAATGGTATTATTAGGTAAATGATTACTGGTGATCTGAAGGCATTGTTTTTGACTATCAGTTTGACAACTAATTAATCTTGGTACTTCTGGAGATGGGAAGTTCACGAGAATATTATCGGCGTGTAAACTTGTCCCTTTATTGGTTGTTCCTTGCGCGACATGCTGAACCCCCCAAACATTTACTTGTCCGCCGATAGTTTGTTTACCTTTTATATTCAGATAATAATTCGTATCAACTATATCATCGGAGTAACTAAACTGGCCAGTTTGAGTGGTTGAGAGTGGCTGCCATAAATAAGCATAAGGCGCATTAAACTGCCGGCCATCAACAAATAAATTGGCTGAATCTAGAGTTAAGTCGTTAGGTGTATTCCAAGGAGCATTGGTATTTGTTACTGTGATTAGCTCTAATGGTGTAGCAGCGGAACCTCTTTGTGTGAAAGGCGTAAATTTAAACCCGATGAGTTGGTTAAGCTCAGAGCCGTCTTCATTCGTTGCATACTGTATTGCTAATAAAGGACGTTGTTGGGAAGAAAAGTTGATCGCAGTATTTCCAAGATTATTTTGTTTGTACTGTGCAGTTAAATTATCTAAGTTTTGATAGACAGTATTAAAACCCGAATAGAAATGAAGTGTTGTACCTAAGATAGGGTTGATATATCCAGTTTCTATCTTAGAGTTAGGATTGGCACTGCTTGGAGTTAAACAATTACTAGTTGCCGATCCTTTGGCATAGATATTTAACGATTCTGGTAATAGCTCTTTAGCGAAAGTCGTTACGTGATTAATACCTGTACGGTTAAATTCGGCAAAGCTGACATAGCCATTGTTAGGTACTTCATTCTGTTTGAAACTGAATGAAGTCGTAGAAAAATTATTGTATTTTTTGTTCACACTACCATCTGGATTGTGCAAGATGATCTCATAACCGCTATCGGGGCGTGAATTAAAAGCAATTACCTTTTGAGACTCTTCAGAGTTATACCCAAAAATCTGGCAATTTGTTTCATTACTTTGAACTTTTAAGCCTAAAAAATTCACGTTGAAATTTTTTACCGGTGGTGTTGTGTTGCCCGAATTGCCGCTTTCTCCACCGCCACAGCCGAATAGGGTAAGGGCGATAATGCTGGTTATAATTTGTTTTTGCATCGTATGAAGTCTCTGAATGTCGCCGATTGACGTTGCTGAATACTACTGAAAAACAAAGCAAAAATCGGGCCATAAAAAGGTCTTAGGGCCTAGGACCTAGGCCCTAGGAAAAACAAACCCTAGAACTTATAGTCTCCTAGAACCTAGAACCTAGAACCTAGAACCTAGAACCTTCTATCGACTCACCGGCTTTTCATACCACGGGCTTCTTGCATCTGTCATACCAAATAAACCATGTTGGCGAGAGAGCATTTGCCCACCATCACGTTGAATTGGCATCCAACTGATCGCCGCGCGGTTGGTATTATGTTTCGCTGTCATCATCTCTAGTGGGACTGAGATGTAAAAGCCTTTAGTAAAACCACCTTCACCAAATTCATCAGCAGAGAGGTCGGTTTTCGCGGCAAAAGCGCCAACAATCACGCCACTGGCAAACTGTTTTGAAAACTCGACAGTCACGCCAATATCTTCTGCCAAATAACGTCCAGCGCTGACTTTTAATAGGCTGTTATCCAGTAATGACCAAAATTGCGGCTGCCAATACAGCGTGGCATGGCCAGTAGTGGTGCCGGTTTGTACTCGATAATGGCTGTTTAGGGTTTTATCAAACTGGGATTCATCATGGTAAATGCCAAAGGCGGATCCCGCTTCACGCTGCGCGACGTAGTTAATATCAACCCCAAATGCCCAGTTATCATTGAGTGGCCGATAGAGCCATTCGGCTCCGACACCGGCAAACATACTCTCTAAATAACCACCATAGAACTGGTTATACACACCGTGGCCTAAGTGATCAAAGTAAGTTAACTGAGCATGGTTAACTCGAATCGTATCTTCTAAATACTCTCGGCTGAGGGTGCGAACTCGTTTTAAATCGGTACCATCTGGCGGTACGGTATAGTTAAATTTGTCGTAGTTATCGTAAATATTGCCATACAAACTACCAGACAGTAGCCAGTGATCATCTAAGCGCCAACTGGCATCGGCGCGTACGCCAATCGCATACAGATAAAAACTTTCAGAGCCACCAAACGATTGTTGCAATACTGGCGCGAGTCCAAAGTCCCACGCTTTATCTTGATGCGTATGTTGTTCACCGATAATCGGTGACGGCTCTTGCAATGTGCTGGCATCGCGAATATGGCTACCAATATAGGCTTGGTTCAGAACCTGATGAGCTTGCTCACGGTTAATGACGACTTCGGTTAATGGCTGTTGATTACGCGTTTCAATGATCCGCACTTCATCGGTATCAATACCGCTATTGAGCACAACGCGCGCGACTCGTTCATGGGCTTCTTGTCGATCTCGATAGCGCTTTTGTTCCCCCGTCACTGTCACCGCATCATCACTTTGGTAGAGCCGAACCGATTGATAACCCGCGACTTGAGCCACTTCTTCGGTCAAGGCTTGCCATTCTTCGTTGCTGAGCTGCGCGCGAGGTGCATTCGGTTGATAAGCGGGTTTAGGCTCATCAAGCCACAATGGTTTAATGTAAGAGAAATTGCTGTGCAGCCTAACTCCTAGATTAACCGTATTACCTCGTTCATAACTAAGGCGCACACTAGCCCAATCGGTCATCGCATAATTAAGCCCAAAATTCCATGGCGTTGATTGGGTCATTGAGTTTTTACCCCTTTCGACCGGAAAATCACTGCGATAATCATTGCCATCGTATTCAATTTTTAAGGTCAATGGCTGATAAGGGGTTTGATATTCAATGCCGCCAAACAGAGCCATACAACCGCTAAACATACGATCGATATTAAAATCGCCGCCACCGGTTTTAAAGCTGGTATCTCGTCCACAGTCAGCCGATAACGATTTATCACCGTGTAGATTGGCTCGGTTACCGACATATCCCCAGCCAATACCAAGGGTAACATCAAGAGGTCCCCAGCGTTTACTGGCCGCAAGATATTCACCATCAAACAGTCCTGTGCCTGCAAAGTCTTGAAAACCAACGGAAACTTGAGGTAGCCAGTAGCTCTCTTCCAGCAGGCGTACCTTCATATCAAACGATTTATCGGTGTATTTGGTATTGCCGCTAAAAGAGGGGTCGTCGCTATACAACAGATCGTGCGCTTGAGCGTAACGAGCGGTGGTTTCTAACCATGGAAAAAGCTGAACAGAAACGGTATAAAAATCATAGACATCATTATGGTTAAAACCAACGCTAAATTCTCCTTCCGGCTGCATGCGCGCGCTGGGCATTTGCATTAATCCAGTGCCACCAAAGTTCGATTGAGTGTACTGATGCGCGGTGGCGGGGAGGGTCAACAACAAGACACTGGTGTAGCTTAAATATTTAAAGAAACCGTTAGTTAACATCATTATGGTTACTCAGTGGGCAAAAGGTGGCGAAGCAATTCAACCACTTGCTGATTGGTTTGATCTAACTCTGAGCGTGACAGAGAAGCGAGCAGGCTGCGTGTAAAGGGAACGTAGATAATTGCACCAGGTTGAATGGGCAGAGACTGCGATTGCCAATAACCAACAGGGTGAGATTGCACATCGCCGTTTGGCTGAATCACCACCAAGGTACTTAATCTTGGGTTTATCCACTGTGCCTGCTGGGCATAATCTTTGGCACCGAAATTGGCTTGCCATTCAAAACGGGTAGGCTCGTTAACCGCTCCCCATACTGAGACACTCGTTTGGTCGCTGAGCAGTGGTAAATGAAGGGCAAAATGTCCCTTCAATAATGGGTTGTGCCGATCAACAACACGAATCACATCCGGATCAAGAGGGATAAACTCACGCTGAGCAAATTCACTGCGTCGCAATTGGTTACGTAACTGCTCCCAAGCTCGGGCTTGATCCGCCGAGATATTGTCTTGTTGCAGGGCCAATTGTTTTAATACTTGCGCTTTATGAGTAAAAGAAGCATGGAGCGAAAATAGGGTTGCACGCGGCCAATCGACCTGTAAGGTACTTAAGGTGGGGTGTTGGGCGTGCAGTGCCTCCATCATCATCGCCTCTAAACGTACTGGGCCTTCGGCAACCAAATTAAGCATCGGTGGAGCGGTTGAAATTGCCACTTGTGCGCTAAAGGTTGAATCATTACTACGAGAGCCTGAAATAGGATAAGAAACCGATGTGCTTGCCAAGCTAGATTGACTGACCAGAAGCCAGAATGGCACGAACAATAACGCAAAGCGCATGGTTTATTCTCCTGCAAAAGGTTTAGCAATGGATAAGGCCAGTTGAGACCCGTTTGGTCCCAAACGCTGTTCACTGGCAATCACTTTGCCGCTCGTTGGATCGAGCCAATAGTGATTGGTATAGCGTTGCTTGGTTAGTGGTAATGAAACTTGCTCCTCGACCCAAATCAGTAATTGAGTGCCATTCGGCAAGGCTTTTTCTTGTTGCGGATGAATAATAAACGTCGAAACCGCAGGTTGCTGATGGCGCTGAGTATCTTGCCAACTTAATTGATAACGCCAAGTTTTCGGTGTGCTATCGAGCAACAGATTTTGACTCAGCGGATCGGGTTCATTGGCGTAGAGGTGCTGAATATTACCGACCACCAAATTAACCGTTTTGGTAATGCGTCCCGCTTCAGTAACAATGAGCTCTTGCTGAGCGGAAATCCATTTTAAAGCCAGTGCATCATGTTGACCCGGTTCATCCCAAGCTAACACTAACAGAGCATGAGGCGCGTTATCTAAGCTAGCAAATAAAGACGCATAAGGTAGCGTTTGGGCGTAATCCACGGTAGCACGTTCATCACTGACCCCAAACAGTGCCACTGAGAGTGTTTCTGAAATATGTTGAGTTTGCGGCGCACAGCCGCCAAGCGCAAGCGTAACAATAAGCAAGCCGTGATGGGCTAAGCGCATATCACAATCCTTAATACAGGCAAGTCGACAGAGAATAACGGTAATGTGGTGAGTTAATCAACAATATCAGAGGGATACTTACACAATTTATACACCATCACTAATATCTTGGTAGAGATAATAAAAACAAAGCCGCACAGGGCGGCTTTGTTTACTGATAACACATCACAATTATTGCTGTGCAGTAACCGTTGTGGTTGTCACTGTATCGTTATCGCTTGCTGCAACAGCGGCTACGGCTACGGCTGCTGCCATTACTGCAGCCGCGGTGCTCGCTGCCACGCCGCCAGCTGCTGCGCCAGCGCCTGCAGCGCCTGCAGAACCTGCGCCTGCAGTAGCTGTAGTACCAGTTGTGCTACCCGCAGTACCTACTGTTTCAGCTGCAATTGCACCTTGTGCCATTGCAAATGTTGCCAGCAAAACCATTGCTGTTTTTTTCATAACTATACTCCCTAGGGTTTTTCTTATTTACATCGATGTATGAAATGTCTGACACTTCATACCTATTGTAAGAGGAAAAATTCAACAATGTAAATATCTAATGCAAGTTATTGCCTAAATACAGAGTAACTGATGGTCTGCTTTTTATGCAACTGATTAGCTTGTTTTAGAGAGACCTCATCAAATGTTTTTATCATAGTTGAAGAGTCTTTACGATTAAAATTTAAAGGTTATGTCAATTATCCAAACATTGACTTAAAGCATAACGTTTCGAATGTTGCTAGCGCATTACTATGTGTGCATAATCTCCGGTTAATATAAGCAAGCGGTTCATCATTAACAAAGATTCGTTTGCTTTTAATCGGCTTATGCGTTGTATTACGTAGGGCGGTAGCGTGCCTAATGTTGTGATGGCTTCTGTAGCGGAGTAAGCTAACTACATGATAAGGATGGCAGGGAAACCGCATGAAGATCGTTGATATATAAGGGCTGCGGAGATGCTAAAAATTAGCTTTGAACCTATCAGTCATCCCAACTATTGAATGTAACGACATGAAATTAAAGATCGTCTTGTAGATCATTTTCGTTGTTTTGTAATAGCTCCTAGACAATATAGGAGCCTAAATATGAGCGAGTTAACCAACCCATTTATGCACTTTCAAATCATTAAAGATTATCGACAGGAAAACAAAATAGCACACAAATTATCAGATATTATTTTGCTGACAATTTGTGGTGTTTTGTCAGGCCATGATGGCTGGGATGGGATTATCGATTTTGGCAATGCTCGCTTAGATTTCCTCAAACGCTATGGTCACTTTGAAGCGGGAATTCCTTCTGCAGATACGCTGTCTCGTGTGATGGGCATGATTAATCCGGCAGCGTTACAAAGAAGCTTTATCGCTTGGATGAAGGAGTGCCATACACTGACAGATGGAGATGTCATCGCTATCGACGGCAAAACATTGCGTGGCTCTTATGACCGCTCGAAGGGTAAAGGAACGATCCACATGGTGAATGCTTTTGCTACAGCGAACGGAATGAGTATCGGCCAACAGAAGGTTGATAGTAAAAGTAATGAAATTACCGCGATCCCCAAGCTACTTGACTTGTTAGAGGTAAAAGGCTGCTTGATTACTATTGATGCCATGGGATGCCAAAAGAAAATAGCGCAGAAGATTCTCGATAAAGAAGCGGATTATTTGTTAGCCGTTAAAGGGAATCAGGGAATGCTTGAGCAAGCTTTTGATGATTATTTTCGAATGGAGATGCTTCAAGACTTTGACGGCAGTTCTTATAGTACTCAAGAAAAAAGTCACGGAAGAACGGAAACGAGAGTGGCTTTAGTGAACCGTGATTTATCGGTTTTAGGTGATATTGAGCATGAATGGCCCGAGCTAAAATCCATGGGTATTGTTGCTTCAATTCGGCAAGAATCGGCGGTCGCCACAGAGCAAGATGTGAGAATTCGATACTACATCAGCTCTAAAGACTTAGAAGCTCAAACATTACTGGAAGCGACGCGTTCTCATTGGGGTGTAGAAGTGATGCATTGGTCGCTTGATACCGCCTTTTGTGAGGACAATTCTCGTATAAGAGCAGATGATCGAGCAGAGGCTTTAGCCAGGATCAGGCAGATGTGTTTGAACCTATTAAAGAGTGAAACCACCTTTAAAGGTGGGATTAAACGCAAACGAATGAACTGCGCAATGGATGAAAACTACTTAAGTAAGGTTCTCGAAAGCCTTACAGGGCGGTGATGTTCATGCGGTTTCCGTGATAAGGATGGTTTTTCACTACTATGCTCAATAAAATGAAACTTAATATGAACTCAGTGATTCAAGTAACCAAAAAACCACTTATTGGTGCCTTTTGTTTAACCCTCAATCTAGTGGCTTTCTCGGCACAAGCTGATGGCTATGCCGGAGTGAGCGCAGCGTATAGCGATAGTGAATACCAAGCTTCTACGGGGTGGTTAGAGTCATCCCCCGCACTTGCTCAAATTCAGTTTGGGTATTTTTTTTCCGACTATGTCGCCATTGAAGGTCGCTATGCCACTAGTGTTAAACGCAGTGATGATTTAGCGATTGATGGCCTAGCCAGTGCATTAATTAAAGCCAATATGCCAGTCACCGATCGGCTCGCCTTATACGCTTTGGCAGGTTATTCGTATGTTCGAGCGGATTATCAGCATCAAACGACTAATGATAGCGGCGCGACTTTTGGCGTCGGGTTGCATTATGCGCTCAGTGGAAAAACAGCGATTACTGGCGAGTTTGTAAATTATCTTGCTGGCGATGATCTACGCTTAACCGCTTTACAATTTGGTATGCAGTTTAAGTTCTAGGCCCTAGGCCCTAGGATCTTAGACTTAAAACGCACCACTTTCCCATTCAACTATCGGAAAACACCATGTTTCACGGACGCTCTATCTTCTTTTCTTCGCTGTTGTTAGCCCTTTTTGCTTTTTCGTCTAATGCTCAAAGTCCAACACCTGAGCAGTTGCGCATGTTTCAAAACTTGCCTGCCGATCAACAGCAAGCCTTAGCTCGGCAATATGGGATAACCTTACCAAGTATGAATAATAGTGGGACTAGCCAACCACTTCCTACCGCCGATATTCGTACTCCTCGTCCCGATAAGGCCGAGTTAGACTCGTTTAATAAACAGGACCAAGAGAAAGAGCCTGAACTAAAACGTTTTGGATTAGATCTTTTTGCGGCTTCCCCAACGACCTTTGCACCAGTCAGTGATGTCCCTGTACCTAGCGATTATCGGGTGGGGCCGAATGATGAAATCATTGTTCAATTATTTGGCAAAGATAACAGCACCCACCGTTTACGGGTTAATCGTGAAGGCGTGATTAATTTTCCTTCTCTTGGTCCTATTTCAGTGGCGGGTTTATCGTTTAGTGAAGTTCGTTCCAGCCTAATGCAGCGGGTACAAGAGCAGATGATTGGTGTGCGCAGCGATATCACCTTAGGTGAACTGCGCAGCATGCAAATCTTTGTCATGGGCGATGCTTATAAACCTGGCGCTTATACCGTCAGCGCATTGACGACCATCTCGCAGGCCATTTACTACAGTGGTGGCTTTAGTGAAAGTGGAGCTTTGCGTAATGTTCAGTTAAAGCGAAATGGCCAAGTGGTGCGCACGCTTGATTTATACGACCTGCTGTTAAAAGGCGATAGTCGCAATGATGAACGCTTAATGCCGGGTGATGTGGTTTGGATAGCGCCTGTACAAGCAACCATCAGCATTCAAGGTGAAGTGCAGCGCCCAGCTATTTATGAGATCAAACCCGGTGAAACCTATCAAGATATTTTGACGCTATCTGGCGGAGTGACTGCTCATGCTTATTTAGAAAGAGCGACTATTAAGCGAGCGAGTTCTCACGGCACTCGTGATGTTCATTCATTGGACTTAACAAAGCCAAAAGCACTCCAACAACCCGTGCGTAATGGCGATGATATTACCGTCGCTAAGCGTAGTGAATTATTACAAAATTATGTGCAATTACTGGGTGATGTGGCTCATGCGGGTTATGCAGAGTGGCGTGATAATTTACGCATCAGCGATCTTTTCCATTCTGCCGATAGTGCGTTTAATGCTACCGCCGATTTAAATTATGCGTTGGTTATCCGTGAAGTTAATTTGCAGCGTGATGTGGTGGTCTATCAGTTTAGCTTAGCGAATGCCTTACTTAATCCAAACAGCGCAGACAATTTATCATTACAACCACGAGATCAAGTACTGGTATTTAACCGCTTAAGTGCTGAGGATTTAGAAGAGTTGCTGACACCAAAAGAAGATAGCCGTGAGATTGAACAAACTCAGGCGAAAAGTTTAGAGCAAGCTCAGGCATTGGCCCGTTCCGAAGCAGAGAGAGAGCAACAGCGCTTGTCTCTTCTGCCAAGTGGAACTAACGAATTTGATAAAAGAAAAGCCGATGAGCCTATTTTCTTCCAAGGCCAAATGATTACTCAAGAGCAAGCTAAAGCATTACAAGAAAACTCGCGACAGTTTTTACTTGCTTCTTTGCTTGTTCGTTTACAACAGCAATCCAGTTATGGTCAGCCAGCGATGATTGCCGAAGTGTTTGGTGAAGTAAAATACCCTGGGCGTTATCCTATTTCTCAGCATAATACCGTGCAAGGGTTGCTCGCCGCTGCGGGCGGATTAAGCGCCGATGCTTTTAGTGCCAATGCAGAATTAGCACGCATAGAATCATTCGGTAATACGGTACGTACGGAGATCAAAAATATTGATCTCAGCGCTGTGATACAAGGTGACCGCCAAGCTAATCGAGAGATAAAGCCGCGAGACCGATTAAATGTGTTTGAGCAACCAGGTATTAAGCAACAAAATACCGTGGTACTGCAAGGCGAAGTGAAGTTCCCTGGTACTTACACGTTACGTCGTGGAGAAACATTAGCCCAACTTCTAGAAAGAGCGGGAGGCTTAACCGAGTTTGCTCATCCACAAGGAGCGATTTTTACTCGCGAAGCCTTACGTTTGCAGGAACAAAAACTACTGACTCAATACGCGGCAGATATGCGTCGTGAAGTAGCGAAAAAGAGTTTTAATGTTGATAGCCGAGTTTCCAGTGTTATTAGTGACCCTGATAAGACCTTAGCGTTTATCGAAGAAGCAACCAATAGTCGCGCATTAGGGCGTATGGTTGTGCAATTGGATCAAATTATTGATGGTAATAAAAGCGCCAATTTTATGTTGGAAGATGGCGATTTCTTATTTATTCCAATGTATCGCAATACCATTTCGGTGATGGGTGAAGTGCAAGTGGGGATCACTTATCTTCTTGACCCAAGTTTGACAGTGAAAGATTACATTAATCGCGCTGGTGGTATGAAAAAGCAAGCTGATGATGACCGTATCTTTGTGGTGCGAGCTGATGGTTCTGTCTTTAAACCCAACACCGGTTTTTGGTTTGGACGCCGCGGTGAAAGCCTCAGACCAGGTGATACGATTGTCGTTCCAGTGGATACCGATTACCGCGATGCGCTTAACGTCTGGACCGCTGCGACGCAAATCCTTTATCAAACTGGTGTAGCGGTGAATGCGTTGAAATAATAGAAACTAGAGCGTTGCTAGCGCAACTTACTAGAGCGGCCTAACGGCCTGCTAGAATCTATAACTGCCTTTACGCTTTTATAGAATCTAGTTTCTCGCAGTCGCACAGCGACGCTCCAGCAGGGCGCAGCCCGCTCTAAATCTAGAAACGAGAGTGTTGCTATCGCAACTTGTTAGAGCGGCCTAACGGCCTACTAGAATCTATAATGGCCTTTACACCTTTTATAGAATCTAGTTTCTCGCAGTCGCACAGCGACACTCTAGCAGGGCGCAGGCCGCTCTAAATCTAGAAACGAGAGTGTTGCTATCGCAACTTGTTAGAGCGGCCTAACGGCCTGCTAGAATCTATAACTGCCTTTACGCTTTTATAGAATCTAGCTTTTCGCAGTCGCGCAGCGACGCTCTAGCAGGGCGCAGCCCGTTCTATATCTCATAAGGATCACCCATGCGCTTTGAGCAACTGGATGTTTGGAAAAGAGCATCACGACTCTCATGTCAAATATATAAAATGACAGAGTCAGTCAGTAATTGGGGATTTAAAGACCAAATCACTCGTTCTGGACTTTCAGTTCCTTCTAATATTGCAGAGGGTGAAGAGCGCGAAACTCTAAAAGATCAAATTCGCTTTTTGTACTATGCCAAAGGTTCACTTGGTGAGTTAGTCACTCAACTTTATATCGGTATTGAGATTGGCTACTTAGATAAAGACCCGGCCTTAGGTATGGTCCAAGAAGCAAAAGAATTAGCCAAAATTTTGGGCGCAATAATTAAACAAAAGCAAAGAAAGATGTAAGGACGAGAACAGCTAGAGACGAGAGCGGCCTAACGGTCTGTTAGAGTCTATAACTGCTTTTACGCTTTTATAGAATCCAGTTTCTCGCAGTCGCACAGCGACGCTCTAGCAGGGCGAAGCCCGCTCTTTCTTCACTAGACCCTAAACCTGAAGAACCTATGAACACACAAATAACCCAAAACAATCCGCCATACCAATCAGACGCGCAATTCGCGCCGCTGCCGCGGCACGATGAAGAAATCGATTTACGTGAACTCTTCATCGCCCTCTGGAAAGGCAAATGGATCATCATCGCCACTACTTTTGTATTTGCGGTTGGCTCGGTCTTATTTGCTCTTAGTCAGCCAAATATTTATAAAGCCGATACGCTATTAGCTCCTGCTGAAAGCAGTGGCGGTGGTGGTTTAGCGAAAATGGCTGGGCAACTGGGGGGCTTAGCTGCTTTAGCGGGGGTGAACCTTGGCAGTGGTGAAAGCAGTCAAACTGAGCTTGCTGCTCAAGTGATTAAGTCTCGCCGTTTTATTGAACATTTTATTGAAAAGTACGATATTTTGGTCCCGCTAATGGCGGCTAAAGGGTGGGATTTAACCAGCAATCAATTGATTATTGACGATACGGTATACGATGAGCAAACCCAAACGTGGTTGCGTGAACCGAAAGGGCTACGTGGTGCAAAACCAACCGCTCAAGAAGCGCATGAAACGTTTATTAAAGATATACTCACCGTCTCTACCGATAAAACCAGCGGTTTATATACCGTTAGTGTTTCACACTACTCCCCTTTTATTGCTCAACAGTGGGCTACATGGTTAGTGGAAGAAATTAACCAAGTGATGCGTGAGCGCACGATTGCCGAAACCACTCAAAACCTTAATTACTTGCAAGAGCAGCTACAAAGAACCTCTGTGGCGGATATGCAAGCCACCTTTTATAAACTAATAGAAGAACAAACTAAAAGCCTGATGTTGGCTGAAGTGCAAGATGAGTTTGTGTTTAAAGTCGTTGACCCAGCCGTGGTGCCAGAGCTAAAAGACAAACCGAAACGAGCACTAATCGTTGTGCTAGGCGCCTTGCTCGGCGGTATGCTTGGCGTAGCGATGGTGTTGGTGCGCTTTGCGTTTAGGAAAGAAGATACTGAGGACCTAGGAAAATCAGATCTTAGGGTCTAGGCTTTTTCGTTACCTATTGGACCAGTTTGGCAAAATGGGTGAAATCAAACAATTACAATGAGATGACTAAGTCTGGGTGTCTCATTTTGAATGAAAAGTGTCTCAGAAGGTGAAAATGCCTGAGATAAAATGAAAATTTAAACAGAGAGAAGCGGTATGAACTTTTCCATTTTAGACTGTACTTTACGTGACGGTGGCTACTACAATAACTGGGATTTTGACCCAGAAGTTGTAACCCAATACCTAAACAGCGTAGCAAGTGCGAACATCGACTACGTTGAGCTAGGTTTGCGTAACTTCGCTAAATCAGGCTTTCTAGGCGCATTCGCTTACACGACGGAAGATTTCATCAACACATTGAACCTACCTGAAGGACCAACGTATGGCGTGATGATTGATGCCAAGACTATCCTTGAATCTGGTATGCCAATTGAAGAAGCAATTGATGCGCTATTCGTGCCAGCAGCTCACAGTAAAGTTGACTTAGTCCGTGTTGCTGCACACTTCAATGAAGTGGAATTTTCAGCACCTATCGTTGCTCACCTAAAAAAACTGGGCTACATCGTAGGCTTCAACCTTATGCAAGCTGGCGGTAAGCCTGATGACGTAATTGCAGATAAAGCCCGTCAAGCAGTCAGTTGGGAAGGTCTCGATGTCCTTTACTTTGCGGATTCACTAGGCAATATGGATGGGCAAGAGGTCCAACGTATCGTAAACGCGCTTCGTACTCATTGGACGGGTCCTATGGGTATCCACACTCACAACAACATGGGCAAAGGCTTAGATAATACACTTTCAGCAATGGAAGCTGGTGTTTCCTGGCTAGATACAACCGTGACTGGTATGGGACGCGGTGCAGGTAATACTCAAACTGAAAGTCTGCTAGCTTACCTAGATAAAGGTGACTTTAAATACCAACCAAAACCAATCTATGAATTGGTTATTCGGCACTTTGAGGCGATGCAAAAAGAATATGGTTGGGGCAGTAACTTATTGTACTTCTTAGGCGCTCAAAATGATGTGCACCCTACTTACATTCAGAATTTGTTGTCTAGTACCCACTACGGCACTGACGAAATCATTGGTGCGATTGACTACCTTAGTAAGCTAGAAGGTACAACATCGTACAATGGTGCAGTACTTGATACGGCACTAAGCTTCTCTGACAGTAAGGCAGAAGTGACTGGAAGCCAAGACGCACAAGGTCTCTTTGATGGTAAAGATGTCCTCATTATTGCTAATGCTCCAAATACAGAGAAGTACGCATCAGCGATTGAGATGTACATTAAGAACACTCAACCGGTTGTTATCTCAATCAATACAACAGCGCATATTGCCTCTGAGTTAGTGGATTACTACGTAATTTCTCACAACTCAAAGTTCTTTTCTGAGTCAAAACTCTACAAAGGGTTGGATAAACCAATCATTCTGCCCAAATGTCGCTTTACCGCTTCTGAATTATCAGAGCTTGAAGGGGGGGCCTTAATTGATTACGGACTCAAAGTTGTAAAAGAGACGTTTGCAACTCAGGGTACTTACACGACTATTCCCTATGACATCACAACGGCTTACGTTCTTGGTGCTTTACTGGAATCAAGCGTGAATACGATTTCAGTGGTTGGTTTTGATGGCTATGCTCAAGATGACGTTCGTCAACAAGAGATGGTAGACATATTAAACCTTTACCATGCTCATGAGAAAAGCCTAGAAATTACCTCTTTGACTCCAACTAGCTACCCGATTGCTAAAGGCTCTGTTTATGCCCCTGTTAAGTGAATACAAGGTATACATTTTTGATTGTGATGGCGTCATTTTAGATTCCAATCAATTGAAAATCGAAGCTATGAAAAATGCGCTGGAGGCGCATTTTTCAGCTCAAGATCTTATTGCGGAGTGTGTTGATTACTTCCGCCATAACTTTGGGAAATCTCGTTTTCACCACGTTACTCACTTTCTAGATAGCATCCTAACGATTGAAGAAGAAAAAAGAAGTGAGCTAGAGCTACGGGTTTTAGCAGACTTTTCTAAACAGTGCCGTACTTTATACTTAACGGCGCAGCTGACGCCCGGCTTTATGTCGTTTCTTGAGCAGTGCAAAGGTAAACGATATGTCGCAAGTGGCTCGGAGCAAAGTGAACTCAGAGATGTTTTTGTTCAGAGAGGTCTCGATACTCACTTTGATGGTGTGTTTGGCTCACCCACGCCAAAAGCTGAGCTTATCCGCAATATTCTTAAGCAAGAGAACAACACAAATGCCGTCATGTTTGGTGATGCAGAATCCGATATGTTGTCAGCCCAACAGAACCACATCGACTTTGTGTTTTACGCGCCTTATTCCAATGTAAAAGAGAAGATGATTGAGCAATGTCACTTGAAACAACACTTGATTATCGATGACTTTTCAACTGTGAGGTTCTAATTATGAGCAATAAGAAAACCTTTGCTGTCGTTATT
Organism: Vibrio sp. 11986-1-5; assembly: GCF_963878025.1. NCBI lineage: Bacteria > Pseudomonadati > Pseudomonadota > Gammaproteobacteria > Vibrionales > Vibrionaceae > Vibrio > Vibrio sp. 11986-1-5. Next base: position 19,327 of record NZ_CAWNVW010000003.1, on the reverse strand, counting down.
CCAGCACGTTACGAATCAAGTCGATTCCCAGGTAAACCATTAGTCGATATTTGTGGTAAGCCAATGATACAGCACGTCTGGGAGCGTTGCTGCTTCGCTGCGGGACAAGAAAAAGTATACGTGGCAACCGATGATGTTCGTATCCAAAGTGCCGTTGAAGCCTTTGGTGGTCAGGTTGTGATGACAAGCTCGGAATGCTTAACGGGCACCGACAGACTGGCAGAAGCCAACTCACAGCTTAACTGTGATTTCATCGTTAATGTCCAAGGTGACGAGCCACTAATCAATCCAGATGATATCAATACGGTGATTCAGGCTTTCTTGAAGAGTGGTAATGTGACAAATGCTATGTGTGCCATTACTTCAGAGCAAGAGTTTCGCTCTTTTACTGTGCCGAAAGTTACTTTCAGCCAATCTGGTAAGTTACTTTACATGAGTCGAGCAGGCATCCCTCAGACTAAAACGGGTGAATATCAATTTGGTTATAAGCAAGTGTGTATCTACGCTTTCTCAAAAGAGCAGCTAGCTTTCTTCTACAGCAACAAAGCGAAGACTCGCCATGAGCAAGTAGAAGACATTGAGATACTGCGCTTTTTGGAATCAGATTATGTTGTAGATATGGTTGAAGTTGAAGCCGGTTCTCTTGCCGTTGATGTGCCTGGTGACTTGAGTAAAGTTATAGATGTGATTAGTGCTTTCGATCACACAGTGTAGCCCTAGAACAATTGTGATTTATGACAAAGACTAAAGATATAATTAATGTCCGTTTGGTTAATACGTTATCAGCAATAGTTTTCTTATTTCTTCTTATTTGTTTAACAAGACAAGTACCAATTACTTTCTTATCCGATTTTATTGCACCATTACTATTGTTAACTTGTCTCTTGACTTTAATTAAGGGAGTTTATCGAGAATCTATTAGGCCATTTTTGGTGTTTTTTATTTTTCTATTGATTGCATCAATATATTCTATTTATAAAGGTAATGAAACTTCATTAAATTTACGGTTTTTTGTAATTATTCTCTTATTAAACCTTATACCGATACTAAAATTTGATGGAAAGTTTTTGATAAAGGCATTTAACTTGGTGTTTTTTATTCAAGCCCTGACGGTGATAGGAGTCGGTGTAACCTTACCTATTATGTTTGATATTGACAATTACTTACCTGTAAGGCATTGGGTTTTGAATAATGGGTGGGGGGATATATATACCTATAATGGATTATTATATAAAGTTCAGATAGTAGGTAATGCTCTTTTGCCATTTGCTTTTTTTGTCAACTTTTATCTTCATAAAAAAGGTGATAGTAGACTGATTTATCTAATAGTTTATTTTACTGCGATAGTATTCTGCGGAAATCTAGCTTTCTATCTTTTTTTTGCAATCTTTGTTTTTTTTCATTACCTAATAGAAAGTCAACTTAGATTTAAGCTCTCAGTTAGGAATTTTATTTTTTCAATGCTACTTGGTGTAGTTCTCACGATATTTATTGGTTATGCTGTTGACACAATAGTTATGAAATCAACAGGAGATGTAAGCTCAATAGGAACGAGGTTTGATCAAGCTAGTGTATTATTAGGAGACATGTCCGGAAGTCTCAATTTATTGCTATTTGGAAATGGTTTAGGGCATACACTATCCATTAAAACCATGTCTAGAGATTACACTGGTGATATTTATTTTGAACTTCAATTTCTATATATCCTAAATCAAATTGGGTTCATTGGAATGATTGTTTTTATATACGCGCATCTTAAAATAATATCACCTTTACTTAGTAATATTAAGATATTATTAATATACTTATGCTACATAGGCTATGCTATGATAAACCCATATATGTTCGACTCAAATCATGGAATTGCATTAATAATTCTAATGTCTTTAGCTAGTATTAATTCATTTGGTAAAACAAGTAATGAAAATTAATGAGTTTATGATTGCGTTTCAAGCCATGGAGATGAAAAATGAGCTCTTTGACGTACAGTATAATGGCGAAAATGTATGGGATATAGTTAGATATAATGTATTTCAAGCACTTCAGAAACAATATGAACCTATTGCAACTAAAAATTCCATTAAAAAAACCATCAAGTCTTCACTTTCTTTAGTTTTAAAACTTATATTCTTAACCAGAATAAAGTTTAAAAAGAATGATGTTCTTTTTTGTAAAACTTCGAGGACATTAAGTAATAGAAATTATGTCGATGAATATAGTAAACCCATATTAGATCGCATTGACAAGAAGCGTGTAGCTGAAATTGAGTTATATCATTTAGCAAATTCAAACGCTAATGCGCGGTTTTTATTTAATTACTCGTTAAAGAAATACCTCCCAGAAACCATAGTTGAAAGTTTTTTAAAAGCTATAAATGAAAGCTTTCACTCACTATGCCAAGAGGAAGTTATTATATCGGCCATGCAAGAGGCTTACTCAAAATATCTTTCTGAAAGAAGATTCTATGACTTGCTTTTTAAGTGTAGTGGTATAAAGAAAGTTTTCTTAGTTCAAAATGGTATTCAAAAAGGATTGATAAGTGCGGCTAAGTCTAGAGGTGTTAAAGTTACCGAACTTCAGCATGGTTATGTCGGCTTTACTCACCCAGTCTATTCATATCCAGCACTCACAAATTCGCATAGTGTCTATCTTCCTAAAGAGTTTTGGGTTTTCTCTGAATTTTGGACTAAAGAAATCAATATGCCTGGTACGCAATTTAAGGTAATAGGGCATGAGTTGAAAGATGTAACACTAGCAAGTAACGATACTATATTATTTATTAGTAGAAATAATCACCACGAAGTATTAAAAGATTATTTATATCTTTTAGATCAGGAAGTTGGCAGGAAGATTATTTACAAATTGCACCCTAATCAGTTTTTTGATTCTGACTTGATAAAAAATGAGTTCTCTGACTGTAAAAACGTAAAAGTTGTAACAGATGAGGTCACTTTGAGTGACTGTATAAAAGAATCATCTGACATAGTCTGTATTCAATCAACAGTTGTTTATGAGGCACTTCAATCCAATCGAAAAGTCATTTGTATTAAAGAGTGTGATTTTATACAGTCCTCAACGTTAGAAAAAATTGGAAATTATTATGTTGTAGAAGATGAAAAAAGTATGATTGACATTATAAATAACAATAAAACACAAGAGCTTAAAGTTCAATTTTTTGATGTTATTAACAATGAGTTAGTGTCAGAAATATGAACTTATTAAAATCATTATCTATTTATACAATATCATCATTACTAAGTAGAGCGGTACCATTTTTCTTATTACCAGTCATGACTAAGTATTTATCTCCGGATGAATATGGTCAAGTCTCTGTATACATCGTGCTCATGACATTTTTGTCCACTATTATGTATTGGGGAAGCCATGTACACATTGGGATAGAGTACTTTAAAGTTGAGGAAAAAGAGTATTCTAAATTATTAGGTAGTTTATCTCTCATTCCTGTATTTATGCTCATTATCAGTTTTTTGCTTATTTATGCTCTTGGAAAGATAATAACTTTAGATTCTATATCTCATAGCTTATTGCTAACGATCCCCCTATCTGCCTTTTTGGGGTATTTATATCGTATAATGACAGTATATTTTAGAGTTTCAAATCAGCAAATTAAATACGCTATTACTGAAGTTGGTAGCTCTATACTTCAAGTGTTCTTTAGTATTTTATTTGTTGTGTTGCTATCTTACAATGTCGAGGGTAGAGTATCGGCGATTATATTGTCTGCTCTAATTGTTGCAATATCATTGGCTATTTACATCAAGAAAAATAGTTTGTTAATATTTAAATTTGATATTAATTTTTATTATGATTATGCAAAGACAGGTTTGGCGTTTGTATTTAATGAGTTAGGGAATCAAGTTATACGAATCGGTGACAAGCTGTTAATCTTATTTTTTTTCGGTGCGAGCTTTGTTGGTCCTTATTCTGTTGCAGCTCAGGTCGCCAGTATCGCATTGATACTAAACTCTGTATTTATTCAAGCTTGGCAACCACATGTTTTTAAAATACTGTCTGGAAATGTTTCTACAAACTTAAGAAAACTATACCTTGCAACGATAGTAGTCGCATTTGCCTTCTTGATTATTTATCTTCTACTGGGATGTGTTAGTTATTTTATATATGACTGGTTTATTGATGAGCGCTATCATTCGTCTTTACCTGTTGTAAAATGGTTGCTAGCCGGTTTTTATTTTACATTCTTGTATGGTTTGTTTGTAGACTACATTTTTTTCTCTAAAGATACCAAGAAGATATCTACAATAACTTTGTTCAATTTGGTCACATTTGTTTCTCTATCCATTTTGCTTATGAGATTGTATGGAGAGTTCGGCGTTGCATACGCATTTTTTATTTCATCACTCTTCTCTGTATTTTTTTCTGCGTTCGCTTCATCAAAGTGTGCGTATTCCTTCTTTAAACTAAGAATTAATAATGGTATTGATGATGCTCGCTAAATTGTCAAACTTTATATCTGAAAGAGTTCAAATGGTAAAAGTGACCTTTTATTATCGATTCTTTTTTAAGGACTTCGGTAAAGGATCAAAAATAATAAAGCCTATTAAAGTATCATGTCGTTCTGCTCGTATTGGCCACAACGTATATATTGCACATCATGCAAGAATAGAAGAGATTAAAACTCATCATAACCAGAAATTTGAACCAAATATCATTATAGATGATAATGTTACAATTGAACAAAGACTTCATATTGTAGCATGTAATCTGGTGAAAATTGGTAAGCATAGTTGTATTTCATACGATGTAATGATTACGGATGTAGACCACAGTTACAAAGAGATTAACAAAGCAATACAACTACAACCATTAATTACTCATTCTACTATTATCGGAGAGCGGTGTTTTATTGGTGCTGGAGTGAAGATAAATGCAGGAACTACACTCGGTGAGCAATGTATTGTTGGAGCTAACTCTGTAGTTAGGGGAAAGTTTCCAGATTATTCGGTAATAGTGGGAGCTCCTGCTCGTATAATTAAGCGCTATTGCTTTGAAATGAATGAGTGGCGAAAAACAGATAAATACGGGCAATTTATAGATGAAAATTAGTTCCTACCTAAAAGGAAAAAAAATCTTATTCATAGGAATTGGATTTTATGACTATGATCAAGCAATAATTCAAGAGCTTGAAAGAAATGGTGCTGAAGTAAGATATATTATCGAAGGATTTACTAATCGTAAACTTAGAATAAAAAATAAACTATTACCAAGTTTCAATGTTTCAGTTCACCAACAGAATTTAATATGCGATTTGCCTTCTGGATTCTTTAATATTGTATTCGTTATCAAAGGTGCCTTTTTATCTGAAGACAATATGGCTTTACTCAAGGAAAGCCAGAATAAGGCTCGTTTTATATTATACCAATGGGATTCAATAAGTCGAGTTCCAAATGTACACAAAATACTATCATACTTTGATGATATACATTCTTTTGACCGTGAGGATTGTAATGTTTACGGTTTTAAGTTCAGACCATTATTCTTTCGGGATGAAGTAGCTATCAAAAAGCAGGATACTAAAAAGTATGATCTTAGCTTTGTCGGGTGGTGTCATGATGGTCGAATTGATGTAGTTTACTCCATTTTAAAAAAATATAACTGGCTGAATTTTAAACCCTATTTATATGCAACGCCAAGAGAGTGGATAACATTAATATTAAGTGGGTATAAAGAACACATATCAAGCAAACAAATGAAGTTTGATGATTATGTAACTCTTTCGGCTCAATCTAAATGCGTGCTAGATATACCACATAGGCAACAAACTGGTCTAACCATCAGGACGATAGAGACGATTGGTCTTGGTGTAAAGCTCATGACAACAAACAAAGATATTGTGAACTATGACTTTTATAATCCAAATAATATTCTAGTGCTGGACAGAGAATCTCCTTGTTTGCAAGAAACCTTCTTTGAGAAAGAGTATGTGCCAGTAGCAATGGATACAGTGAAAAAATATTCACTATCTGGTTGGGTGAGTGCTATTTTCGGTGAGAGAAATGATTTCACATAAAAATATATCTGCAGTTATCATTACATATAATCCTAATATCAACATATTGAATTCACTCATACAGTCACTTTTGATGCAAGTTCAGGATATTATCGTTGTTGATAATTCCAGTGCAGAACTTGACTTGAAGAACAAAATTGTACATTCAAGTGAGATTATTTATTTATCAGATGGAACTAACAAAGGGATCGCTACAGCCCAAAACATCGGAATTTCTCATGCCATAGATATGGGAAGAGATGCAGTTTGGATCTTTGATCAAGATTCTGAACTGGGTGAATTGTCGTTGGTCACTATGGTTGATGAACTAAATACTTTTGATGGTAAAGCCGCTTGTATAGGGCCTTCCATAGTTAATTCGTTTAATGATCAGGTTGAGTTACCTATTAAGAAAGTCAAAAACCCTAACGGTACTTTTTGTGTAGATCAAATTATAGCAAGTGGCAGTTTAACCCCTACCAGTGTATTTGAAGATATTGGTGTTATGGAAGACGAATTGTTTATTGATGTTGTTGACTTTGAATGGTGCTGGCGCGCTAGAAGTTTTGACTACTCTGTTCTAATCTCTACACAAAAAATGGTTCACTCCGTTGGTGATGGTGATGAAACCTGCTTGGGTGGCCTTTTAACACTTAAAGTATCGTCACCTTTTAGATTGTATTATCAAGTTAGAAATTATCTAATACTACTGAGAAGGTCGTATGTGCCAATTCGTTGGAAAATAAGGCACTCAGCTTTCTTTGTGTTCAAATATTTTTACTTTGGTTTTGGTAGAGCCCAGTCCAAAGATTATAGAACTAACATTACTTCCGGATTTCGAGACGGACTCAAGATAGGCTTTAGGAGAAAATAATGATATTGGTAACTGGTGGTGCTGGCTTTATAGGAAGTGCAGTTGTGCGTCATATTATCGAAAATACAAATGACAGCGTCGTCAACGTTGATTTTCTTACCTATGCCGGTAATACAGATTCTTTATCGTCAATCTCTGAATCTAAACGCTATCACTTTGAACAAGTTGATATTTGTGATGCTGTAGCTGTAGCCGCATTATTTGAAAAATATCGACCTTCAGCAGTCATGCATCTTGCCGCTGAATCTCATGTAGACCGTTCAATTGAAGGACCTGGTGCGTTCATTCAAACAAACGTCGTTGGTACATATGTCTTACTAGAAGCTTCCCGAACTTATTGGAATACACTAGATGGAGAAGAGAAAGATACTTTCCGTTTCCATCATATTTCTACAGACGAAGTGTATGGTGATTTAGAAGGTAAAGATGACTTATTCACTGAAGCGACACCTTATGCTCCGAGTTCTCCTTACTCTGCGTCAAAAGCATCCTCAGATCATCTCGTTCGTGCCTGGTTAAGAACTTACGGCTTACCAACGATAGTCACTAATTGTTCAAATAACTATGGTCCTTTCCATTTTCCAGAGAAATTGATCCCACATGTAATTTTGAATGCGTTGGATGGTAAGGCACTCCCTGTCTACGGTGATGGTTCGCAAATTAGAGATTGGTTGTTTGTAGAAGATCATGCCCGTGCACTATACACAGTGGTAAAAACTGGGCAGGTTGGTGAAACATATAACATTGGCGGCCACAATGAGAAGAAAAATATTGAAGTGGTTAAAGCGATATGTTCACTATTGGAAGAGTTAGCGCCCAATAAGCCAGAAGGCGTAATCAACTACGAAGACCTTATAACTTTCGTGAAAGATCGCCCAGGTCATGATGTTCGCTACGCTATCGACTCTTCTAAAATTGAACGAGAGTTAGGTTGGGTTCCACAAGAGTCTTTTGAATCTGGCATTCGCAAAACGGTAGAGTGGTATTTAAATAATCGTCAATGGTGGGAACGTGTTTTAAATGGTGACTACCGTTTAGAGCGCCTAGGTGAAGAATAATATCCAAAATTAATAATGAGTAAATGAACGTCATGGAATATAAAGGTATCATTTTAGCGGGAGGCAGTGGCTCTCGCTTACACCCAATTACACTAGGTACTTCTAAACAATTACTGCCTATTTATGATAAGCCAATGATCTATTACCCTCTTTCAGTATTAATGTTAGCCGGGATAAAAGATATTTTAATAATCTCTACACCTGAGGATTTACCTAACTTTGAAAGAATGTTAGGAGATGGAAGTCGCTATGGTATATCGTTGAAGTATGCTGAGCAACCATCGCCAGACGGCTTAGCGCAGGCATTTATCATTGGTGAAGAATTCATTGGAAACTCTAACGTTGCGCTGTGTTTAGGGGACAACATCTTCTACGGGCAACACTTTAGTAACAAGCTATTAGCGGCAGCGAAGAAGGATAAAGGAGCAACCGTATTTGGCTACCACGTTTCTGACCCTGAACGTTTCGGGGTAGTAGAGTTCGATAAAGAAGGAAAGGCTCTTAGTATCGAAGAGAAACCAAAAGCGCCAAAATCGAATTATGCGGTAACAGGCTTATACTTTTACGATAACGACGTAATCAATATTGCCAAATCAATTGTTCCATCTCCTCGTGGTGAGTTAGAGATTACCGATGTTAACAATGCGTACTTACGGCGTGGTGACTTAGGAGTAGAACTCTTAGGTCGAGGGTTTGCTTGGCTGGATACTGGGACTCATGATTCTCTGTTAGAAGCAGGGACATTTGTGCAAACGGTTGAGCATCGCCAAGGCTTAAAAATTGCCTGCTTAGAGGAAATTGCTTTTAACAATGGTTGGTTATCAGACAAGCTGTTATCTGTTCAAGCTGATGCATTAGCTAAAACAGGTTATGGCCAATATCTCATGCAGATACTCAGTGAAAGCAAGAAAACCATCTGAAGTGGAGCTTAAGATGAAAGTTGTTAATACAAATATCATAGATGTAAAGATTATCGAGCCTCGAGTTTTTGGCGATGAGCGTGGCTTCTTCCTAGAAACGTTTCAACAAGAACGTTATCAGAGCATGTTAGATATTGATTTTAAATTTGTGCAAGACAACCACTCTCGCTCAGTGAAAGGTGTTTTGCGTGGTTTGCATTTTCAAAAATCGAAACCTCAAGGAAAATTGGTAAGAGTTGTACGGGGTAGAGTATTTGATGTGACTGTAGATATTCGACCTGATTCACCAACCTTCGGTCAGTGGGCTGGCGTTGAACTGTCTGAAGAGAATAAGTGCCAATTTTGGGTACCTCCTGGTTTAGCTCATGGCTTTTTAGTTCTCTCTGACATAGCAGATTTTGAATACAAGTGTACGGATTACTACGACCCAACCGATGAAGGCTCATTGATTTGGAATGATGTCGATGTTGCTATTGAATGGCCACAGATCGATGTAGAAATCCAATTGTCAGAAAAGGATAAAAACGCGTCTACATTAAAAGATTTATTTAAATAGGTAATATATGAAAAGTGTACTGGTAACTGGCTCAAAAGGGTTTCTTGGTAAAACATTGATATCCAAGCTCAAGCGTGACGGTAAAGTGAACGTATTAGAATTTGATAGAAGTTCGTCTTTAGATTCATTGAGTGATGCTTTAGAGCAAGCCGACTTTATTGCTCACTTTGCCGGAGAAGTTCGCCCTAGTTGTTCTGATGAGGAGTTTGTTACCAGTAATGCTGGCTTGACAGAGTTACTGATTGAAAGGTTGGAAAAGTCAAAAAAGAAAACTCCTATTTTATTTACGTCTACAATCCATGCTATTAATCCTAAGAATGCATATGGTGAAAGTAAAAAAGCGGCAGAACTCATTTTAGCAGAATACGCCCACCGCAATGAAGCGTTAGTTTGGTTATATCGTCTACCACACGTCTTCGGTCCAGGCTGCAAGCCCAACTATAACTCAGTGATCTCCACTTGGATTTACAATAGCATTCATGATCTAGAAATTAATGTATTTGACAGAAGCATTGTCATGAATTATTGCTACGCGCCGGATTTAGCAGAAGAATTTTCAGCATTGGTTGGTACAGAAGCTGAACGTGTTGGTATTGAAGATATACAACCTAACAAAGTATACCCAACAACGTTAGGTGACGTAGTTGATTCAATTAGCGCTATTAAAAATGGTTGTTTTGATGTCACTGATGAGTTCGGTCAACATTTGTTGACAACTTACAATAGCTATCTCCCAAACGGTAAAAGGCTTTGATATGAAAATTCTAGTTACTGGTGCAAAAGGACAATTAGGCTGTTCTATACAAAGCATCAGCAACCGTTATGATGCATCTCTAATGCTAACAGATTCTGAACAGTTGGATATTACTTGCTTGGAGTCTGTTAGAGAAGTTATTGAGCAGTCTAAACCTGATGTTATCGTAAATACGGCTGCCTATACAGCAGTAGATAAGGCTGAAGAAGAAGAGACTCTTGCTACAAAAGTTAATGCAGATGGGCCGTATAATTTAGCTATAATAGCTGCTAAGTACGACATTCCTCTTATTCATGTTTCAACTGATTATGTTTTTGATGGCTCAGAAACAAAACCATATCTCCCAGATGCTCAGACGAATCCACAAGGTATATATGGAAAGACAAAGTTAATGGGGGAGCAAGCTGTCAGAAGTAACCTCAGTAAACATGTTATTATTCGTACTGCTTGGGTCTTCAGCGAATATGGTAATAATTTCGTTAAAACCATCCTAGATCTATCGAAGCGATACGAAGAAATAAGCATTATTGCAGATCAGTATGGAAGCCCTACATATGCTGGTGACTTGGCAGAATGTATTTTGGAAATTGCTATGAGAATGAATAGTAAAGATGATATACGTTGGGGGACTTACCATTACTGTGGTGATATGGCAACAAGCTGGCATGGTTTCGCTAGGGCTATCATTGCTGACGCACTAGAGTATGGATTTATCAGGCAGGCACCAACTATCCATGCGATTAAGAGTTCCGACTATACGTTTAAAACGCCACGTCCAGAGTTCTCTGTGCTTGATTGCGATTCGACAGAGGTTTACTGGAATGTTAAACAAAGTAGATGGCGAGACCGCTTAGCAAAAACGATTGAAAAGTTAGCTGTCCAATAAATATTTCTTTTATTCTGATAAATTGACAAGAATGCAGTATAAAGACGCTGCATTTTGATTTTAATAAAGTACTGATTTTATGACTACCAAAATATTGCTTGTAGATGTTTGTGATACATTATATCCAGTAAATACGACAGTTGATTTTATTAATTATATTCTCAATAAAAAGGGAGCCAAGCCATCTTGGATTCATAAAAACAAAATAGTTAAGATTTCTAATGCCATATTGTATAAAGTCTTTTATATCGATTTAGTTCGAGTCGCCCTAGTTAGGCAACTGAAAGGCATGACCAAAGTAGAGCTAAACTCATTGGCAAGAGAGTATATTGAACAGCTGCCACTTAACAACGAAATTGACAGTTTTATAAAATCATATGTCAATCAGGGTTATGAAGTTCAATTTCATTCCGCTTCTCTGGAGCCTATTGTATCGGCTGTTAATGATAAATTTAATGGCTCTGGCTTTTCATCAACAACTTTGCAATTCGATCGTTTCGAAGTATTTAATGGCAGAATTCTTTTCGATAACCTAGGTAGAAAGAAAGAAGTTATTAAAGAGATAGCCCAACAATACCATGAAGTTGTTTTTGTAACTGATAATAAAAATGATAGTGATTGCATAGAACTATGTGATGATTTTTTTGCTGTTATTCCAAAAGGGAAATCCTCAGGTTTTTGGAAAACAAAAGGTGTCAAAATTGTTAGACTATAAGTTTTTTTATACTCCATTCTTGTATTCCATTCATACTCGATTTAAAAGTATCGAGAAGCTCGTTTCTTGGGTTTTGATCTATATCGTACCTGTTCTATTATTGATTTTGATACCAAATGACTTTGAATCAGAACTTGTGTTTCTATCTTTTATATATCTGACCGGTGTCTATGCTGCTTATGAGATGGGATATATATGGAATGATGCTGAAACGATTAAGAATGAGAAAAAACCTACGTTAAGGTTGAGTGGGGAGGAGCTTCGCTTCTACGAAGAGAGTAAATGCTCGATCTATTTTGGAAGAAGTTTGTTAATCACTATATTAGGGGGAGGTATATATTTCTTTAATAAAGAAATATCAATGTACTACCTTGCTAATATAGTAATTATCTTGGCATTATATGCGGTCTATAATAATGTCCGCAGTTTAGCTAACTTGCCTTTACACTTTATGCTAGTGCTCTTTCGTTATGTGTTACCTATTATTGTTTTATCACAAGCCTCTTGGGCTACAGCTGCTTGGCTAATCTTAGTCTTCCCATTAATTAACTTGATCGAGCGATGTTCTGAAAAAAGATTTAATTTAGAGTTCTTTTCTAAGTTTTATCTTGCTAATAAAGGACGAGGCCGATATATTTATTATTTTATTGTCAGTGTTCTATGTGTTTTATTTAGCGCGCCAACCTATATATCTATTGTAGTATTGTATATGTTACTTTATAGACTGTTGTCTTTTGAAGTGCTCGCTTTTGTAAGAAAATGATAAATAAGAATACAGCTTTAGTTTCAACTGTTGTGATAACTAAAGCTGTATGTATTTTTACCGAAGCTTGTAAGAGTAGACTTTACTTAATAGATGATCTGGCCTTAATCTAGATAAGGCTCTTACTGAGAAGTAAACAGCGGTTTTGGGACCCTTCGCGAGCTTTAAATTATACATTTTTCGCATCATTCTTAGTTCGCTTAACGCATAGGACCAACCACGACGTTGCTCGAGCATACCATTTCCCACGCGAGCGTTATGGGGATGGTGAGCCCGTCAGCGATGCAAAAGGTATTCATCAGTTGGATGAAAGATTGTCATCAAATCACAGATGACGAAGCAGGGAAATCGCATGAATATGCCCATTTTTAAAGGGTTTGTGGCATAGTAAGTTCACCGTTTTCTTGTTCTAATGGATAACAGCGTCACACAGCAAACAATCAGTCGATGATCAATTTGACGATCATTTTCAGTGTTTTCTAATACCTTCATAGACAAAATGGAGGTCAAAAACGATGAGTAACCAGCACCCATTTATGCATTTCGATGTCATCCCAGATTATCGCCAACAAGGCAAAGTCGAACACAAGTTAACGGATATCATTTTGTTAACAATCTGTGCGGTACTTTCCGGTCAGGATGATTGGAAAGCCATTCATCTTTACGGCACAAGGTGGCTAGATTTCCTCAAACGCTCTAGTGATTTTAATCATGGTGTTCCTTCCGCTATTACCATAGCTAGAGTAATGGGCATGATTAATGCGACACGCTTACAAAAGTGTTTTATCGAGTGGATGAAATCATGCTGTGAACTCACTGACGGTGAAGTGATAGCGATAGACGGTAAAACCGTTCGAGGGTTTTATGATAATTCCCGTGGGCTTGGTGCGATTCATATGGTTAATGCGTTTGCTACAGAAAATGGCGTGTGCCTTGGACAGCATAAAGTTTACGAGAAATCCAATGAGATAACCGCCATTCCTGAATTGCTTCAACTGCTTGATATATCAGGTTGTTTAGTGACCATTGATGCGATGGGTTGCCAAAAGAAAATCGCACAAAAAATCCTTGAAAACAAAGCAGATTACTTGCTGGCAGTAAAAGGAAATCAAGGTCGTCTTGAGCAAGCTTTTAATCATTATTTCAATATGAGCATGCTGCAAAAACATGACGGTGATTCTTACAGTACTCAAGAAACATCGCGAGGCCGAAAAGAAATACGATTAGCCTTAGTGAACGAAGATTTAAGTGTTTTGGGTGATCTTGAATTTGATTGGCCGGGGCTTAAAACGATGGGAATTGTGGTCTCTATTCGTCAAGAATCAGCAGTGGCTCAAGAATCGGATGTAACGGTTTGATATTATATTAGTTCGAAAGCGCTCAGTGCTAAAGAATTGTTAAATGCTTCACGCTCGCACTGGTTAGTTGAGTCGATGCATTGGATGTTGGATACAGAATTTGGTGAAGATGCTTGCCGTAAACGAGCGGAAGAACGAGCAGAGAATTTCGCAAGGATCAGACAGATGTGCTTAAACATGCTAAAAAGTGAAACGACGCTGAAAGCGAGCATTAAACACAAACGAGCGATGTGCGCGATGGATCCAGAGTATCTTTTGAAGGTTTTGGGAAGCCTTTATTTACGGGAATGTTCATGATTTTTCCGTGTTATTACTTTGAAATTATTCTAATTATTCATTTAATAAGCTTGGGAAACTTACAGCTTATTTTTATAATTTGAGAAATCAATAATGAAATTTTCTGTTCTAATGTCTATTTATTTTAAAGAAAATCCTGCTTGGTTTAACCGTGCTATGCAGAGTATTTGGGACGAACAAACGGTGAAGCCTAATGAAATTATTCTAGTTCAAGATGGCCATTTAACGTCAGAGCTTGATAATATGATTTCTATTTGGAAAAATAAGTTAGGTGATATATTAAAATGTATACCTTTAGAAAACAATGTCGGTTTGGGGGATGCACTTAACATTGGTTTACAATATTGTTCTAATGAACTTGTTGCGCGCATGGATACAGACGATATAGCCATGTCAGATCGCTTTGAAAAACAATTAGCAATTTTAAAAAAAGGTGATATTGATATATGTAGTTCTTGGATTACTGAATTTGATGTTAACGAATTGTGCATAACTGGCACAAGATCGTTACCTGAACACCACGAAGCTATAGCTCAATACACTAAATTGAGAAATGCCATAAATCACCCTACAGTAATGTATAAAAAATCTGCTGTTGATAGAGCAGGCGGATATCAAAAAATGATGTGGTTTGAAGATTACTATCTGTGGGTTAGGATGTTACTAACTGGGAGTAAATTTTATAATATTCAAGAGCCATTGGTACATATGCGCGCAGGATTGGCTCAGCTAGAACGACGGAGTGGCATAGCTTATGCTCGAAGTGAATTATCGCTTCTTAAGAAATGTAGGTACCTAGGTTTTTTGACTCGTTTTGAGTTCTACAAAGCTGTTGTTCTAAGGGTGCCTGTACGTTTGATGCCGACATTTTTAATTCGTTTCACTTATAAACTGTTAAGATGATAAATGTCACATGAATATTCCTTAGTTTTTTACTTTTCAGGTGTTTATACTATTTGTAGTATTCCGTCATAGTTACTATAGCTTAGGTTTTTTTTCATCTATAATCGTTACTAGTAACATTAATCAACTGATCATCAATTATTATAGAAACAATATTATGCATGACTCGATACCAACTTCATTACACAAGTATCAGACTACGGAATGTCATATCCCAGATACATCTGATGCCGCTGTTATTAAGGAGCCGACGGTCATAGAGTCAGTTGGGTCCCAAGAGACCATTTATGTCTATTGCCCTGCTGCTGATGTAGCTAAGATAGAGCAGGTGTCTGCTCGTCATCCATCATTGCATATGATTATCAACGACTACTCCTTACGTGAGTTCAAAAATAAAACTTTATGTCATTTTAAGAGCTCTGAATTACAACCAGAACAGCAAAGTTTTTTGATTGCAGCTACGGAGCTTGGGGGATGGGTTGAGCCGCTCGTGAGTTTTTGTGACCGAAAACTCGGTTATACCGAGCTTGAGTTTCTACATAGTGGGTATTTTTTACATCAAAAAGCATTTTCTATTCTAACTAACCGTAAAAACGGCTGGGAGAAGCGGTTTATAGATTTACTCTTTGTGTTTGCATTATCTTTGGTTGCGGTTCCTGTTGGTTTGATCACTGCTTTATTGATTAAACTTGAATCGCCAGGGCCAGTATTTTTCAAGCAAAAGCGTACGGGACAATATAACCGTGAATTTGAAGTGATTAAGTTCCGTTCTATGCGCAATGATGCAGAGAAAAATGGGGCGCAATGGGCAACGCAAAACGATGCACGAGTGACGCGAGTGGGTAAATTTATCCGTAGAACTAGGATTGATGAGTTACCACAATTGATAAATGTTTTAAAAGGCGAGATGTCTATGGTCGGCCCAAGGCCAGAGCGTGAGGTATTTATCGCTGATCTTGAGAAAGCCATTCCTTATTATCGTTTTCGCCATGCTGTAAAACCAGGCGTTACTGGCTTGGCTCAGGTTAAGTATCCTTATGGTGCTTCAATTGAAGATGCGATGTGGAAGCACAAATACGACATTTACTACATTAAGCATCAAAATTGGAAAATGGAAATTAAGATCCTTTTATTGACAGTCAAAACAGTTCTATTCGGTATGGGGCGCTAAGTTATAGCTATTCTATCAACAATTACTGATTGTGACTCGTGTATGATTTACGCTTATTGTAAAAACGCGGTTTTTTCTTGACGACTGAGAGTAGAATCGGTTTTTCTATTCCCTAGAACCTAGAACCTAGAACCTAGAACCTAGAACCTAGAACCTAGAACCTAGAACCTAGAACCTAGAACCTAGAACCTAGAACCTAGAACCTAGAACCTAGAACCTAGAACCTAGAACCTAGAACCTCATTCCTTTTCGAGACTTAAACATGAAATATCTAGTCACTGGAGCAGCGGGCTTTATTGGTAGCGCCACTGTTAAAAAATTAACTGAGCAAGGCCATCAGGTGATTGGCATTGATAATATTAATGATTATTACGATGTTAATCTAAAACATGCCAGACTGGCGCGTATTGAGCACCCGCTATTTCGTTTTATCCAACTAGATATCGCTGATCGTGATGCTATAGCGCAGCTTTTCGAACAAGAGAAGTTTGATCGTGTGATTCATCTCGCTGCTCAAGCTGGGGTGCGTTATTCACTCGAAAACCCTCACGCTTACGCTGATTCAAACTTGGTCGGACATCTTAATATCCTCGAGGGCTGCCGACAAAATAAAGTGGGCCATTTAGTCTACGCTTCATCCAGCTCAGTGTATGGGTTAAATGCTAAAGTCCCCTTCGCTACTTCTGACTCGGTCGATCACCCTGTTTCGTTGTATGCCGCCACTAAAAAATCCAATGAGCTAATGGCACACAGTTATTCTCACCTTTACGATATTCCTACCACTGGCCTGCGATTTTTTACCGTGTATGGTTCTTGGGGGCGTCCTGATATGGCTCCATTTATCTTTACTCAAAAGATTTTAGCGGGTGAAAGTATCGATATTAATAACCACGGTGATATGTGGCGCGATTTTACCCATGTCGATGATATTATTGAAGGTGTAGTGCGCATTGCTGATGTATTACCGAATCGCACCCCATCATGGACCGTTGAATCTGGTACGCCAGCCACTAGCTCTGCACCTTACGCGATTTATAATATCGGTCATGGTTCTCCGATTAATTTAATGGAATTCGTGAAAGCCATTGAAGATGAACTGGGGATTGAAGCTAAGAAAAATTTCCGAGGTATGCAGCCGGGCGATGTGTATCAAACTTATGCTGACACTGAAGATCTGTTCGTTGCCACTGGCTATCGCCCTCGTATCGGTGTGAAGGAAGGAGTTGCGGAATTTATCACTTGGTATCGCGAGTTTTATCAAGTTTAGTTTTTTAGCTGGGGCGAGAGTTTAGAATCTAAGTTTTGCTGTTCTTTAAAATCGAGATTCTAGGATCTAGCCCCTACAATATCTCACTCCCCTCCCTTTCCTGCCAACTGCCTCGAATTTTCCCTCCCCCTTCCACCTTGCTTTTTATTTGCTGTGCTAGTGTGCACTTATTGAGTCTGTGAATAAGGCAAAGGATATGCAAATACTTCATCATGGCGGTAAACATACTGTCACCGGTTCTTGTCATGAACTTCGTGCTGACGGTATGGCGGTATTAATCGATTGTGGATTGTTCCAAGGTAAAGATGCAACAGACGTTGAGTTGGATTTTCCCATTGAGCATATCGATGCACTGATTGTGACTCATGCCCATATTGATCATATTGGCCGCGTGCCGTGGTTGCTTGCTGCGGGTTTTATGGGGCCGATTTATTGTACGCCAGCCAGTGCAGAGCTGATCCCATTAATGTTAGAAGATGGGCTTAAATTGCAATTGGGCCTGAATCGCGGGCAAATTCAGCAAGTTTTACAAGCCATAAAACAACGGTTACGTCCTCTTTGTTATGGCGAGTGGTTAACGGTCGAGTGCCATCGTCCGGAGCCCGTTACTCTTGAACTTCGTTTTCAACCAGCAGGGCATATTTTAGGTTCCGCTTATGTTGAGCTTCGTTTAGCTAACGGTGAAGTGGTGGTGTTTTCAGGCGATTTAGGGCCAAGCAATACGCCATTACTGCCTGATCCGCAATCGCCTCAGCGGGCGGATTATCTAGTAATAGAGACGACTTATGGCAACCGAAACCATGATGATGTGGTAGGTCGTGCTGAGAAGTTACGCGAAATCATCCAACGTTCATTAGAAAATGGCGGCACGATTCTAATTCCCGCCTTCAGTGTTGGTCGTACGCAAGAATTACTGTTTGATATTGAACGTTTGATTTTTGAGCATAAAATTGATGCCGATCTGCCGATTATTCTTGATTCCCCAATGGCTCAACAAGTTACTCAGTCTTACCGTCGTTTTAAAACCCTATGGGGAGAGGAGGCAAAGCAGCGTTTAGAGATGCATCGTCATCCTTTAGCTTTCGAGCAGTGCGTACAAATTAGTGATTATCGTACTCATCAGGCGTTAGTGAATCGTTTAGCCTCAACCGGTGCTCCCGCGATTGTGGTTGCCGCATCAGGAATGTGCCAAGGTGGACGAATTGTTGAATATTTAAAAGCGTTGCTGGGAGATGAGCGTACCGATGTGATTTTTGCAGGGTTTCAAGCGGAGGGCACCCTAGGTCGAACCATTGCTCAAGGCGATAAATCGATTTGTATTGATGGGGAAGAGATTGATGTTAAAGCCAATGTTCATGTGATGTCGGGCTATTCCGCTCATGCGGATCAATCTGAATTACTGGCATTTATTAAAGGCATCGACCAGCCACCAAAGGAAATACATTTGATTCACGGTGAACCACAAGCACAGAGTGCATTCAGAGCGTTATTGAAGAAAGAGAATATTAATATTACCGTGATATAACGAATATGGCTTGAGCAAGATCTTGCCCGGGCGAGCAAAAAGTTGCCCAGCTGGGCAAGATCTTGCTCAGCTTAAATTGGGTGCCTTTTAACTAATTGAAATTGTTGGTATTTATTTCTGGCATGCTCCTTGCTTTGTTGGTGTTGCATATTGCGACGATGTGCGTCGCGTTTATTCACACAATAAGGAATTTGCAATGCCAACTCCATGTTATATCTCTATCGAAGGCGAAACTCAGGGTCTTATCACAGC
>NZ_CAWNVW010000002.1:0-121454 GCF_963878025.1 Vibrio sp. 11986-1-5 | reverse complement strand
TTAGGGGTGTAGCTCCAATTGGTAGAGCAGCGGATTCCAAATCCGCGTGTTGGGAGTTCGAATCTCTCCACCCCTGCCAGATTCAAAAGGTCTTAGTCGTTTGACTAAGACCTTTTTTGATCTAGGTGTAATATTATCAACGAGGAAGCGGCAGAGCAGCGGATCCCGCTGATACCAAAAATACGGCGTGTTGGGAGTTCGAATCTCTCCATCCCTGCCATATTTTAAGAAGGCCTTAGTCGTTTGGCTAAGACATTTTTTGATTTAAGAGCCCTACCGTTGTTAGCTCGGTTGGTCCCGAAGCTGACTATTCCACCGCTCCTTGATGAATACTGGTGTTGAGTGTTATAAAAATAAAAAGCCTTAACTTACGTTAGGGCTTTTTATTTTTGGCTATTAGCTTTATTCGAACACAAAGATTGCTATCTGAAAGTGGAAAATAAGGCAAAAAATAGCCCTATAGTATTCGCTTTATAGGGCTATTTTCATCTCAGTGTTTAGTGTTGTCTGACTCGGCCTGCTTGGCTTTTTCAATCATTGGGGTAATGGTAGAACCTTGCACTAAGATGGAAAACACAACTACAGCATAGGTCATTACCATTACCAATTCTTTCACATCAATTAATTTATCTGGAATGACCATTACCCCGGCGGGGATAGAGAGCGCCATGGCTAACGCTAAGCCTCCTCTCAAACCTCCCCAAGTCAGAATTCTAACCGACCATGGGTTGTAATGACGAAAGCGTTTAAAGCCCAAATAAGATACCCACACACTCAGATAGCGTGCACATAATACCAGTGGAATGGCAAATGCCATTAGAATCCAATCTTCTTGATGAAATTCAAATAGCAACATTGACATACCGATCAACAAAAATAGTACGCCATTTAAAAATTCATCCACTAACTCCCAGAAATGATCTAAGTGCTCTTCACTCTCTTTAGAAAAACCGATAAAACGTGTCCAGTTACCGATCATAATGCCAGAGACTACCATGGCTAAGGGACCGGAGACATGGATGACATCAGCAAAAACATACCCTGCTGTTGGGATGCCGATAGTGAGTAAGAGCTCCATAGAATGGTCATCAGTAGCACTGATCAAGTAATGAAAGAGTAGGCCAAGCAAAAAGCCATAGGCAATGCCGCCTAATGCTTCTTGAGCAAATAGCGCAGCCACACTGCCAATCGTTGGCGTTTCATGACCAAAAGCAATAGTGAATAGCGTGACGAAGATAACCAACCCGAATCCATCGTTAAATAACGATTCACCTTCAATTTGGGTCGAAATACGCTTTGGGGCATTCAGTTTTTTTACAATCGCTAGTACAGCAATGGGGTCAGTAGGGGAGATAAGAGATCCAAACAGTAAACAGTAGATTAGATCGAGTTGAATACCGATAAACTGACAAAAGGCATACAAGACTAGACCGATGAAGAAAGTAGAGAAAAGAGTCGCTCCTAGAGCGAGCACGGTAATCTCCCACTTTTGCTCTTTTAAATTAGGAAGTTTTATCCCTAAACCACCCGCAAAGAGTAGAAACCCCAAGATTCCTTTCAACAAAAAGCTTTCAAAGTTAATCCTAGTAACGGTATCAGTTGCGATTTGTGCTAGATAAAACCAGTCATTTTGCCCTGCAATGATGATCAATATCGAAAGTATCATTGAGCCTGCGGTAATGGCAATGGTGGTTTGCATTTTGATTATTTTACTGTTGATAAAAGCAATCATCATCGCTGCAGCTGATAAAAAGCATAAGGTATAGTAAACCGACATTCTCTTTCTCATTATGTAACAAAGTGTGATTAAAATTTTCGTTGCATCGATAACAAATAGCAAACATTTTCTAACATTAAAATTTTAGGTTATGGCACGATTTATCCAGTTATTAATCTCTTTTTAGACGTCTAGATTTCTAACTAAACTGTGGTAGGATGAGAAATAAATACCAGGGAATGAGGTTTAACGGTGGGAAGTCAGCTATCCAAGCAAATAGAACAGCAACTCAAACATAGAATTCTGCTGATAGATGGTGGTATGGGCACCATGATTCAGAGTTATCAGTTACAAGAGGAAGATTATCGAGGCAGCAGATTTTCTGATTGGCACTGTGATCTTAAAGGTAACAATGATCTGTTAGTTTTATCGCAACCACAATTAATTAAAGAGATTCATCATGCTTATCTAGCCGCTGGCGCAGATATTTTAGAAACCAACACCTTCAACTCGACCACTATTGCGATGGCTGATTATGATATGCAGTCATTAAGCGCAGAAATTAATTATGCTGCTGCGCAACTAGCACGCCAAGTCGCCGATGAATGGAGCCAAAAAACACCCGATAAACCTCGTTATGTTGCTGGTGTACTCGGCCCGACCAACCGAACTTGTTCGATCTCCCCCGATGTGAATGATCCAGGTTATCGTAATGTTAGTTTTGATCAACTGGTTGACGCCTATTCAGAATCTACTCGTGCGTTGATTGAAGGTGGTTGCGATCTGATCATGATTGAAACGATTTTTGATACGCTTAATGCGAAAGCTTGTGCTTTTGCTGTTGATTGCGTGTTTGAAGAGTTAGGTTACGCATTACCAGTCATGATCTCAGGCACCATTACCGATGCCTCAGGGCGAACGCTTTCCGGGCAAACCACGGAAGCCTTTTATCACTCTTTACGTCATGTCCGTCCGCTCTCTTTTGGTTTGAATTGTGCACTTGGTCCTGACGAATTACGCCAATACATTGCTGAGTTATCAAGAATCTCAGAAAGTTATGTCTCTGCTCATCCTAATGCGGGCTTACCGAATGCGTTTGGTGAATACGATCTCGGTGCGCAAGAAATGGCAGAGCATATTGCTGAATGGGCACAAGCGGGATTTCTGAATCTGGTTGGTGGTTGCTGTGGTACGACACCTGAGCACATTGCAGCAATGGCGAAAGCGGTTGAAGGGGTGGCTCCTCGTCCACTACCTGAGCAAAAAGTCGCTTGCCGTCTTTCTGGTTTAGAGCCGTTGATCATTGAGGCTGATACCCTATTTGTTAATGTCGGTGAGCGAACCAATGTCACTGGCTCGGCACGTTTTAAGCGTCTTATTCGTGAAGAGTTATACGATGAAGCTTTAGATGTGGCTCGTGAGCAAGTCGCTAACGGAGCTCAGATCATCGATATTAATATGGATGAAGGCATGCTTGATGCCAAAGCCTGTATGGTGCGATTTTTACAGCTGTGCGCTTCGGAACCAGAGATCTCAAAAGTACCGATTATGGTGGATTCATCAACATGGGAAGTGATTGAGGCGGGACTAAAGTGCATTCAAGGTAAAGGTATTGTTAACTCGATTTCTCTAAAAGAAGGTAAAGAGAAATTTATTGAACAAGCCAAATTGGTTCGCCGTTATGGTGCGGCCGTGATTGTGATGGCGTTTGATGAAATGGGGCAAGCCGATACCCGTGAGCGTAAGGTTGAGATCTGTACTAATGCGTATCGAATTTTAGTGGATGAAGTTGGTTTTCCAGCAGAGGACATTATCTTTGATCCCAACATCTTCGCCATTGCCACTGGCATTGATGAACACAATAACTATGCGGTGGATTTTATTGAAGCCATTGCGGATATCAAACGCGACTTACCTCATGCGATGATTTCCGGTGGTGTGTCTAACGTTTCTTTTTCATTTCGTGGTAATAACTATGTTCGAGAGGCGATTCATGCCGTATTTCTCTATCACTGCTTTAAACATGGCATGGATATGGGGATCGTTAACGCCGGTCAACTAGAAATCTATGACAACGTGCCACTCAGTTTACGTGAGGCAGTGGAAGATGTGGTGCTGAACCGTCGAGCTGACGCGACAGAGCGCTTACTTGAGATAGCGGAACAGTATCGTGACAATGCCGTGGGTAAAGTGGACGATCCGGCTTTACTTGAATGGCGTAGTTGGCCTGTAGCAAAACGTTTAGAGCATGCATTAGTTAAAGGTATCACTGAATTTATTGTTGAAGATACCGAGGAAGCTCGTCAGCAGTCTTCTCGGCCATTGGATGTGATCGAAGGTCCATTAATGGATGGCATGAACGTAGTTGGTGATTTGTTTGGTGAGGGTAAGATGTTCTTACCTCAAGTGGTGAAGTCGGCGCGAGTGATGAAACAAGCGGTCGCGTATTTAGAACCCTATATTAATGCCTTAAAACAAGCCGGGTCGACCAACGGTAAGATCTTACTCGCGACCGTAAAAGGTGATGTACATGACATTGGTAAAAATATTGTCGGTGTTGTATTGCAGTGCAATAACTACGAAATCATTGATCTGGGTGTGATGGTACCGTGTGAGCAAATACTGAAAGCCGCCAAAGAACAGCAAGTGGATATTATCGGTTTATCCGGTTTGATTACCCCTTCACTAGATGAAATGGTTCATGTGGCGAAAGAGATGGAGAGACAGGGATTCAATCTGCCGTTGTTGATTGGAGGGGCAACAACGTCTAAAGCACATACCGCGGTTAAAATAGAACAAAACTATCGTCATCCGGTTGTTTATGTGAATAACGCATCCCGGGCAGTGGGAGTATGCAGTGCTCTGCTATCTGATGAACTACGACCCGCATTTATTGAAAAGTTAGATCTCGACTATCAACGTACTAGGGATCAGCATGCTCGAAAAACCCCGAAAACACGACCAATCAGTTTGGACAAAGCTCGGGCCAACAAAGTCGCTATTGATTGGCAATCTTATACCCCACCAGTACCGGCTAAGCCTGGTGTTCATGTGTTTGACAATTGCTCGATTGCTTTGTTGCGTGAGTATATCGATTGGACGCCCTTCTTTATGACTTGGTCTTTAATGGGAAAATACCCAGCCATTTTGCAGCACGAAGAGGTAGGAGAAGAGGCTCAGCGCTTATTTGCTGATGCCAATGCATTATTAGACCGAGTGGAACAAGAGGGATTACTGCAAGCTAAGGGGATTTGTGGCTTGTTTCCTGCCGCCAGCGTGGGTGATGATATTGAAGTTTACGCGGATGAAACACGTAGTGAGGTTATCCATGTATTGCATCATCTGCGTCAGCAGACGGAGAAGCCGAAAGGTGCGAACTATTGCCTTGCCGATTATATCGCGCCGAAATCATCAGCGAAACAAGATTGGATCGGCGCTTTTGCTGTCACTGGAGGCATTGGGGAAAGGGAGCTGGCTGATGCTTATAAAGCCCAAGGGGATGATTATAATGCGATCATGATTCAAGCGGTGGCGGATCGTTTAGCGGAAGCTTTTGCTGAGTATTTACATCAGCAGATGCGTAAAGACATTTGGGGCTATGCGAGTGAAGAAGAGCTTACCTGTGATGATTTGATCCGCGAAAAGTATCAGGGGATTCGCCCGGCACCCGGTTATCCGGCTTGTCCTGAGCACACTGAAAAAGGCACGCTATGGCAATTGCTATCGGTTGAAGAAAATATAGGCATGTCGTTAACCAGTAGTTACGCGATGTGGCCGGGATCATCGGTCTCGGGATGGTATTTTTCTCATCCAGATTCACGTTATTTTGCCATAGCTCAGATCCAAGAAGATCAAGTTCAAAGTTATGCTGAGCGTAAAGGCTGGGATAAATTAACCGCCGAAAAGTGGCTTGGCCCCAATATTAACGGTTAACACTCCAAGCTCGGCAGGTCGCATCATGACGACCTGCCTGTTTGAGTTTAGTGTTATTCAAATAACTCTTGATGCAGCTTTTGAATGACCGATTTAGCAACGTGGCTATTGACTAAAAAGCAGAGATTATGGGCGCTGGCGCCATAACAAATCATTCGTAGATTAAATTCATCTAACACACTAAAGACTCGTTTGGCATAACCGGGCCTATCTTTCATTTTGTTACCAATCAGCGCGACTAAGCAGAGATCGTGTTCGACTTCTACCGTACATAAAGCCTCTAACTCTTGGCGAACGTGTTGTGGTAATTCAGGGTTGCCGCCTGATGTATCGGTTTTATCTAAGGTTAGCGATACACTAATTTCTGAAGTCGTGATCAGATCTACAGAAATTTTATGTTTGGCTAATATTTCAAATACTTTGGCTAAAAAACCATAAGTATGGAACATATTCGCACTGCGCAAAGTGACCATCGTTTGATTACAGCGTAGTGCGAGGGCTCGAAATAGTGGGGTACTGTCGACCTGTTGGCGGATCCAAGTGCCTCCCTTTTGTGGTGCTTTGGACGAGCCCACAAAGACAGGAATACCATGACGAATCGCAGGTACTAGAGTTGAAGGGTGAAGAATTTTAGCACCAAAATTGGCCATTTCTGATGCTTCACTAAAACTAATTTCAGCAATCGGAGCCGCTTTGGCGACAATCCGAGGATCGGTAGTATACATTCCCGGTACATCGGTCCAAATTTCTAGGCCGCACGCTTGCATTGCTTCGGCGATTAACGCTGCGGAATAATCACTGCCTCCTCGACCAAGGGTGGTGGTATTTCCATCTTGGTCGGCACCAATGAAACCTTGAGTGACGACAACGTGTTGTTGGCAGAGTGGCTGTAATTTTTCGGTCACTAAAGCTTGTAACTCGGCTAGCTGTGGTTCGGCTCGACCATAATGATCATCAGTACGCATCACTTGACGAACGTCAAAGCGCACGGCATCGACACCACGCTCACAAAGGATTTGAGTGAGTAAATAAGTGGACATTAACTCCCCGCAAGCGACAAGATGATCAGTCAATTTTTTGCTGACTTCAAATGCGGCGGCATCCGCTGCTCGGCGAACGGTCTCTAAGATGACATCTATCTCAGTACTGACCTTTTGCGGAGCGCTTAAAGACTCAATAATAGCGTAGTGAATATCCGCTAATTGTTGAATAATCATCGCGCGCTGTTGGCTATCTTGTACTCCGTTTGCCAATTCAACCAGCAGATTGGTCACTCCTGAACAGGCACTGATCACCACCAATTTAGTGGTGGGATTATTTTCGATGATCGCTGCACTGCAGCTCATCGCTTGAAAATTAGCAACACTTGTTCCGCCAAATTTAGCGACATTGAATGCGTTCACAGCATGTCTCCCAAGACTTCCTATAAATGAAAAATGGTTGGTAATCCAACGTCCAATGTTTTGAAGAGTGTGAACTGAGAGCAAATAAAGAGGGATAACGGTTAATCGATGTCCTCAGAAGCTCTTCACCAGTTTCGTCTGGTGACAGTCACAGGGATTCAGCCCATGCAACCGGTAAATCAAAGCCTCACCTTTGTTTTACCTCGGCACTGCTCCCCATGGATCGTTTGTATTGGAGTTGAGGCTCCACAAATGATCTGCCTGGGCAGTGCTCCTCTTCTGCTATACCTTCGAGACTTAATGTACTTTGTTGGTCTGTTTGATATAGATAGCGCATTCATTGAACGGTTTTGTTGCATTAATGTCAATTGCAAATGTTGTCACTAATGCAAATAAAAATGATCAGAATGTGAATATGGTTCGATCACTAGACTTCGGTCGCATTGTGATACGAGATAATTTGCATTAACCTCAACCACTCTCGCCATCGAAACAGCAAGGAGCAACCATGGCTATTAGCAGTTTTATTCCACCTCGTCGGATATTGATGGGACCAGGTCCTTCAGATATTGCCCCGCAAGTATTACAAGCGTTGAGTCGACCAACCGTTGGTCATCTTGACCCATTATTTATCGCCATGATGGATGAACTAAAGCAGTTATTACAATACGCCTTTCAAACTAACAACGAATTTACCATTGCGGTATCAGCACCGGGTAGTGCGGGCATGGAAGCTTGTTTCGTTAATTTAGTTGAGCCCGGCGATAAAGTGATTGTCTGTCGTAATGGTGTGTTTGGTGAACGAATGCGTGAAAATGCCGTTCGTTGTGGCGCACAAGTGATTGTGATTGATGATGAGTGGGGGAAGCCAGTTTCAGTTGATAAAGTCGCTGCCACGTTAGCAGCGCACAGCGATGCAAAAATTTTGGCTTTTGTGCATGCAGAGACGTCAACAGGGGCTTGTAGTGATGCACAATCTCTCGGCCAGTTAGCCAAGCAATACGGCATGTTGACAATTGTTGATGCAGTTACATCACTGGGTGGTGTACCGCTATTGGTCGATGAGTGGCAACTGGATGCGGTGTATTCTGGAAGTCAGAAATGCCTATCTTGTGTGCCAGGTTTATCACCATTAACTTTTTCTCCCGCTGCGATTGATAAAATACATGCACGTACTACAGCACCTCAAAGTTGGTTTCTTGATCAAAGCTTAGTCCTTGGGTATTGGAGTGGAGCGAGCAAACGTAGCTATCATCATACGGCCCCCGTCAATAGTTTATACGCTTTACATGAAGCATTGCTATTACTGCAACAAGAAGGATTGGAGAATGCGTGGGAGCGCCATCGCCGAATGCATAATGTTTTAAAGCAAGGCTTAGAAAAACTAGGGCTCACCTTTGTGGTTGATGAAGCAAGCCGTCTGCCTCAATTGAATGCTGTGTATATTCCTCAAGGTGTGGATGATGCAGCACTACGTGAGCATTTACTCAAGCACTACAACTTAGAGATAGGTGCTGGATTAGGGGCGTTAGCCGGTAAAGCATGGCGAATTGGCTTGATGGGATACGCTGCTCGCCCAGAAAACATCGCCTTGTGTCTCAAGGCATTGGAAGATGGACTCGCTTTACAGCGATAAGTCTGAATGTATAGTGTTTTAAACCGCTCAATTTCCCCTAAATTCATGAATGTTTATAGGGGATTTTTACCTTATTTTAAAGACAACTTTTACTTGAGAGGTGAGCGGATCGTTCAATCACAATCTCTCGCTAGAGGCTGGGTTACTCACAACGTCTGATGGTGCTAGAGAAGTATTTGGCGAAGTGAAATCGAGCGTTGGGAAGAGAAACTGCGCTTCTGAACGGATTTGCGCTGCACGACTGTCATCACCTAAACCTTGGTAGGCCAAGATCAGGTTACGATAAAAAGCGGGCCTTGGTTTATGCTGAATAATCGATAACGACCAATCGATATAAGGCTGGATATAATCAGCTCGTTGCTGATGCAAGCCTAGATTGAGATAGGTACTGTAAATATTCCAGTCGAAGCGATCTCGCCATACCAATGGATTGGTGACCTTGTGTAAAATATCAGGATTAGGTGGATTCGATTTTTCGAATTGAGTCAGTACATAATTACTGTGCAGTGACGTTAGCATATATAAGCTAGTGATGATGGGGAGCACTAAGCTTAGGATACGTAGTAACGAACCACTGAGCTGGCTAAAAGATAAAGTGCGATATCGAGCAACTCGCTGATCAATCCAATACAGCAAAACCACAAAGCTAATCCAGTGAATCGCCGAGTGATAAAATGGGTACTCCAATTGACTATGTACAACAATAGATACGAGAAGTGCAAGCATCGCGAGGCGAGTGCCTTTTTTCGCAGTGCGGACTTTCAGTAGTACAAATCCAGCAGCAATCGCCATTCCTAGTAGGGGTAACAATCCACCTTCAACGCCCCAAAAAAGTAGCTCATTATGTGGATGATCCATCGCGGGTAATCCCGCAGGATAATTCGGATTGAGTTGATGTTGACGCGCGGTGTACAGCAAATATTCGGTTTCAAAATTACCATAGCCATAACCAGTAAATGGTTTTTCAATCAGCATGTCTACGGTTTGGGGAAAGATATAGCGTCTTGGACTCTCAAGGTCGGCTTTACTGGTCACCATATCACTGGTACTTTGGCTGTACATAGCTACAAATCCGAGTAACACTCCCGCAAGGCTGGCGCTGAGCCAATAAATCCATCGGCGACGGGGCGCAAATCGATAAAGATAAGGCAAAATCATCATCGTCCCTAATACCGCTGATAACCAGCCAGTGCGTGAGGCTAATACAACTAATAGAGGCAGAGTCAGTAGCGGCGTAAGATAGAGCAGACCAATTTCAAATAGTTTGGTGTGATATTTTTTAGGTTGGCGAGCCAATAAATAGCCTGATACGATCAGTCCCGTTGCCATAAAACTGGCCATGACATTCGGTTGCTGGAAAATGCCGTAAGGTCGATTCGCTATTGTGTTATAACCAAACCAGTTATTGGGGCTTAACAGTAAATATTGATACAGCCCAAATAATGTCTGAATAAGAACCGCGAGTAAGATATACCATAGTAAACGTTGTTTATGTTTATTACTCCAATAGAACTGTTGTAAGCAGATAAATAACGCTAAGCCAGCCCACAATCCTGTTAGCCGTCCAACCGTCCCTGCGAAATAGGCGTTTCCATACAATAGTGGTGTGCTTAAAATGCAACAACTAACAAAAAAAACGACCGTTAATTTAGAATAACGTAGGTTTTGATTCAGTGCGATTTGATACCAACCAATGGCGATGGTGATACTGACGGCTATCCACGTAGTCGGATTAAACGATAAGGCTAACCCTGAACCACCTGGATTGGGCATAAAAAAATGCATTGCGAGTAAATACACGGCGCCAAGGGCTATCAGGAAAGCTTTATTTAAAGGGGCTCTCGGAATCGTCGGTTGCAGTTGAGTACCACTGAGTAGCAAAGTCGCCATAACTCTCACAATCTATTGTTGAACATCAATCCATTCTTGCTTAAATGCAACCAGCCATAAGTGACTGGTTGCGTTACTTTAGCGTTTTTTGGTACGGCAATATAGCCTTATTGATTCAGTAGGGGCTTTAAAAAACGTGCAGTATGTGAATGAGTGACTTGTGCCACTTCTTCTGGAGTACCTTCGGCAATAATTAAGCCACCGCCTTGACCTCCTTCTGGACCCAAATCGACGATCCAGTCAGCCGTTTTAATCACATCAAGGTTGTGTTCAATAACCACGACGGTATTGCCGCGATCACGCAAACGATGTAGTACGGCCAGTAATTGCTGAATATCATGAAAATGGAGTCCAGTGGTTGGCTCATCAAGAATATACAACGTTTTACCGGTATCACGTTTGGATAATTCACGTGCCAGCTTGACGCGCTGAGCTTCGCCTCCGGATAAGGTCGTGGCTGATTGTCCTAAGCGAATATAAGATAAGCCAACATCGATCAGCGTTTGTAGCTTACGTGCAATCACAGGGACAGGTTCAAAAAACGCATGGGCTTCTTCAATGGTCATCTGCAGTACTTCATCAATACTTTTTCCCTTGTAACGAACTTCTAAGGTTTCACGGTTGTAACGTTTACCTTTACATGCATCACAAGGGACATAAACATCCGGTAAAAAATGCATTTCAACCTTGATGACGCCATCGCCTTGACACGCCTCACAACGTCCGCCACGAACGTTAAAACTGAATCGGCCGGGTTTATAGCCTCGTGAACGAGACTCTTGAGTACCTGAAAATAGCTCACGAATAGGCGTAAAAATACCGGTATAGGTTGCGGGGTTAGAACGCGGCGTTCTACCAATCGGGCTTTGATCGATATCGATCACCTTATCAAAATGTTCAAGGCCTTTAATTGCTTTATAAGGTGCGGGTGTTGCCGTCGTTGCGCCATTTAAAGCAGTATGGGCAATGCTGAAGAAAGTATCGTTGATTAACGTTGATTTACCAGAGCCAGAAACACCAGTGACGCAGGTAAAAAGTCCGACAGGCAGAGAAAGATCGACATTTTTTAAGTTATTACCAGACGCGCCAAGCAGCTCTACTGTTTTACTCGGATCTCGAGGTACTCGCTGAGTCGGAATGGCAATTTTTTTTACGCCACTGAGATACTGACCAGTCAATGAATGTGGGTTGGCGATGATCTGCTCCACATGACCTTCGGCAACGATGGTTCCACCATGTACTCCAGCTCCGGGGCCGATATCAATCACATGATCGGCCATACGAATCGCATCTTCATCATGCTCGACGACCAGTACAGTATTGCCTAAGTCGCGTAAATGGGTCAGCGTTTTTAGCAATCGTTCATTGTCTCGTTGATGTAAACCAATCGACGGCTCATCCAATACATACATCACGCCAACCAGTCCGGCACCAATTTGACTGGCTAAGCGAATACGCTGTGCCTCACCGCCGGAGAGTGTTTCGGCACTGCGTGATAAATTGAGATAATTAAGCCCGACATTGACCAAAAACTGTAAGCGGTCATTAATCTCTTTCATGACTTTGTCGGCGATTTGCGCTCGCTGACCTTCGAGTTGCATATTAGCAAAAAAATCTAAGGCGTCGGCGATACTGAGCTCGACGATCTGCGGCAACGTCGTGTCGTTAATAAATACATGACGAGATTCAAGACGTAAGCGAGTACCATGACAACTACTGCACGGCTTGGTTGAGATATATTTAACCAGTTCTTCCCGAACCGAATTAGATTCGGTATCGCGGTAACGGCGCTCTAAATTATGTAAGATACCTTCAAAAGGATGGCGTTTTACGCGAATATCACCACGATCATTAATGTATTTAAACTCGATTTCACTTCGTCCAGAGCCATGCAATACCACTTCTTGAATGCGTTTAGGGAGTTGATTAAATGGGCGATGGAGATCAAAATCGTAATGTTCTGCTAATGCATTCAGCATTTGGAAATAGTAATAGTTCTTTTGGTCCCAACCGCGGATAGCACCTTGCGCTAAACTTAAATTAGCATCTTGGATCACTCGGCTCGGGTCAAAATACTGCTGCACCCCTAAACCATCACACGTTGGACAAGCGCCTGCTGGATTGTTAAATGAGAACATCCGAGGTTCTAACTCACGCATGCTATACCCACAGTGTGGACAAGCAAAGTTAGCGGAAAATACTTGTTCCTCACCTGGTTGATCCATCGGCGCAATGACGACAATCCCTCCAGAAAGCTCTAAGGCAGTTTCGAACGATTCGGCTAAGCGTTGTTGAAGATCGCTACGCACTTTAAACCGATCGACTACGACTTCAATGGTATGTTTTTTATGCAGTTCTAACGTTGGTGGATCGGAAAGATCACAGGTCTCGCCGTCAATACGGGCACGAATAAAACCTTGTGCAGCGAGATTTTCCAGCGTCTTAACATGTTCACCTTTGCGTTCTTTAATGATTGGCGCCAGTAGCATCAACTTACTGCCTTCGGGCATTTCGAGTACTTTATCAACCATCTGACTGATGGTTTGTGCTGTTAATGGCACTTGATGCTCAGGGCAACGCGGTTCACCCACTCGTGCATAAAGTAGGCGTAGATAATCATACACTTCGGTAATGGTACCGACAGTCGAACGAGGGTTATGCGAGGTAGATTTTTGTTCAATCGAAATAGCAGGCGATAAGCCTTCAATATGATCAACATCGGGTTTCTCCATCAATGACAGAAACTGCCGAGCATAAGCGGATAACGACTCTACATAACGACGTTGCCCTTCTGCATAGAGGGTATCGAAAGCCAGCGAAGATTTCCCAGAGCCGGAAAGGCCTGTGATCACAATCAATTTATCGCGGGGAATCGTCAGGTTAATGTTTTTCAGGTTGTGGGTACGCGCCCCACGTACTTCGATTTTGTCCATCCGAGAAAGTCTACCGTAATATCAAGTAGGGTCAGTATTACATAGAGTGAGATTTGTGCAAATATTCACTGGATAAAAAAACAGTAAAAAATAAGCCATCATCATGATGGCTCGGTCAATAACGTATTTAGAAAAGCTGAATCATCAACCTTTAGTGGTTGATTGCTTGGCTAGAGCTACTTTTTGTTCATTCTGTTGATATAAATGTTCAAAGCAGTAATTGGTTGCTTGGATATAGCCTTCGACACTGCCGCAATCAAAACGTTGACCTTTAAATTTATAAGCCAATACACAGCCAGATTGAGCTTGTTTGAGCAGTGCATCGGTAATTTGAATTTCGCCACCTTTACCAGGCTCGGTTTGCTCAATTAAATCAAAAATATCAGGAGTTAAAATATAACGCCCAATAATGGCTAAATTGCTCGGCGCTGTCCCCGGCTCTGGTTTTTCAACCATGTTGTCGACACGGAACAGATCGTCTTTGATCATCTCTCCAGCAATCACACCATACTTATGTGTTTCTTCAGCAGGCACTTCTTGCACGGCAACAATTGAGCAGCGGAATTGCTTATACAGCGCGACCATTTGTGCTAAGACCCCTTGCTCGGCATTGACACATAAATCATCGGCGAGAACTACAGCAAAAGGTTCATCACCGACGAGTTCACGGCCTGTTAAGATTGCATGCCCTAAGCCTTTCATTTCACGTTGACGAATGTAGGTAAAGTGAGCAGTATCAATGATTTGTCGAATATCGATCAGCAATTCTTCTTTGTTGGTACCACGAATTTGGTGTTCCAACTCATAGTTCATATCGAAGTGATCCATGATTGCGTGTTTGCCGCGTCCGGTAACAATACACATTCCAGTCATACCAGCTTGAATCGCTTCTTCAACCCCATATTCGATCAGTGGTTTATTCACCACTGGCATCATCTCTTTTGGCATTGACTTGGTCGCAGGTAAAAAGCGAGTACCATAGCCAGCTGCGGGGAAAAGGCATTTATTAATCATTAGTCAAAACCCTATTGTTATTAAAGTGCAGTCGCTATAAGCCCATAAAGACTGTTGATCTTTCTTGATAAGCTTAATGCGCAACAATAGGCTAACTTTACCATGTTCTGATCGTGTGATTGAGCACATTCTGTGTTGGGTTATCGAAAATGTGCAACGCTGCCTATTATCGATAACATTCTAACAGCCCGATATCATTACTGAAAAATGTGGTGATTGGCCCAAGATATCGCTTGCGCTCGGTTTTTTACCGCGAGCTTTTTATAAATTTGGTACAGATGAGATTTTACGGTCAGTTCGCTGATAAATAGGTTTTTCGCAATATCATCGTTGGAAGCTTGTGCTTGCAAACAGCGTAAAATCTGTATTTCCCGAACCGTAAGATCGAGAGTGGCTTTGGTATGTTGCTCATGAAATGCGTAACGAAAATGATGTAATAATTGGTTCGAAACATGACGAGGCAACCAATTTTGGCCATTAATGATCTGCGCCAAGCCATGGGAAAGTTGCTCCGCGCTATCGGTTTGGTAAAAGAGCCCCTTTAAATTACCAAAGCTGATTAATAAATCTGTGGGTAATCGTTTGTCGACATTGAACAAAATGGTTTCCAGATAGTGAGTGGTCAGTTTTAAAGGACCAAGTCGATGACGAATCGCGCGATGATCTTGATAATCAAGCAGGAGTATCTTGTGCTTACTATGCCGATATTGTTGAACCAATGGTTCAGGTTCGACCTTTTCTATTGGAATGGCAAGTTGATGAAATGCTTTCTGTAGCTGGCTCGGTGTTGCTTGATTTACGTCTGTCGTCAGATAGTAGATGGTGCGCGCATAACTCGATTTGGGCATAGGATTCATCCTGATTGATATACAAACACGGTTTGTTCAGCATGCCGGAATATCAGTGACGATACGAACGGTTAATCAACGCTTTGCGTAACATATCCATGAGCTAAGTAAATGATACTATTGTCAAAACTTGAAATAACGACAAGGATCGAAAAAATGATCAGCGTGTCTGGATTTTCTCTTTTGCTGATAACAGATTAAGTGCGGAGATTGGTAGTAGTCACAAAGCGTGTTATTCTTTAGCACTATATTAAAAAACCAAATTTGATGACGGAGCAGAACATGGCAACCCGTGGCGTAAATAAAGTAATTTTGGTCGGTAACTTAGGGGCTGACCCTGAAGTTCGCTATATGGCAAGTGGTGCTGCGGTAGCAAATATCACTCTGGCAACCTCAGAAAGCTGGCGTGATAAAACCACCGGCGAGCAACGTGAAAGAACGGAATGGCATCGCGTAGCCTTATATGGCAAACTCGCTGAAGTTGCGGGTGAATATTTACGTAAGGGATCGCAGGTTTATATCGAAGGTCAATTACAAACTCGTAAATGGCAAGATCAGAGCGGCCAAGATCGTTATACCACCGAAGTTGTAGTGCAAGGTTATAATGGCATAATGCAAATGTTGGGCGGTCGTCAGCAAGGCGCAATGCCTGGACAAGGTGCTCCTCAAGGTCAACAAAGTAATTGGGGACAGCCACAACAACCCTCAGCACAGCAATCAGCGAAGCCGTCTGCACCTCAGCAAGCTCAGCCACAATATAATGAGCCGCCGATGGATTTTGATGACGATATCCCGTTCTAGCAATTTGATTTTCAAAAAAAGCCGCGAAGTTCGCGGCTTTTTTATATAGTTAAGACTAAGCACAACTGATTGAGT
Source organism: Vibrio sp. 11986-1-5 (assembly GCF_963878025.1). Lineage (NCBI taxonomy): Bacteria > Pseudomonadati > Pseudomonadota > Gammaproteobacteria > Vibrionales > Vibrionaceae > Vibrio > Vibrio sp. 11986-1-5. Next base: position 105,204 of record NZ_CAWNVW010000002.1, on the reverse strand, counting down.
GACTTAAAGAAATTTAGGACACCCCAATTTCACTTTTATAGCCGATGAATTAAGAAAGGAATTCAGCTTCATGCGGTATACACCAACACTTAAATTGAGCACACGTTTAGTCGCTTTTGTGACCTTAATTGTTACTAGTGCTATGTTCATCTTATTTATTGGTGGTGCACTCTCGTTTCAGCGCATGGGACAAGATTACCTCAAACACTACTTAAGTGGGATTGTTGACGTTGTCGATCAAGAGTTACACGATCCTCAAGCGGCAAACTCAATGCCCGATTGGATGCCTAAAATCTTGCAGGCATCGAGTATTGTTGAGCTAGAATTGATGACTTCATCCGAGGTTGTTTATCGGTTTTACGATAAAACGTCGAGAATTACAGTCGATCGCTTGACTCAGATGAGCTTCTCATTGCCCAGTCATCCTAGTTACGTCATTCATTTTAAAGCGGTCCCGCCTTATCTAGGTTATAACTACTCTTTTGGTGCCATGTGGTCGATCACTTTAGCAATTGGAGTGGTCATTTTTTGTTTGGTCCGAGCGACAAAATGGTTGCGTGAACAGTTATTAGGATCTGAGTTATTGGAAGAGCGCGGACGGATGATCTTAGCTGGACGTGTTGAGCAGTATGCCAAAGGAGATGAACGAGAGTGGCCTTATACGGCGAGTGAAGCTATCGATGTACTGATTGAAGAGCTACAAGATGCTCGTCAAGAGCGAAGTCGATTTGATAGCTTTATTCGTAGTCAAACCTTTCTTGATCAATTAACTGGTGCCGCTAATCGAGTTCTGTTTGATAGCAAACTAGAATCAGCTTTACTGGAAAGTGGTGCTCGTGGTGGGGTCATCATGATCCGACTCGATGAACTGGATACCGCGCGTGAGCAGCAAGGCAAAGTCATCATTGATGATTTTATCGTTGAAGTGGGTGAATGTATTGCAAATGTCATTGCCCGTTACCCCGATGTGGTTCTGTCACGCTATTATGACTCTGTCTTCGCGATTTTTATGCCTCACCAAACCTCTAAAGATGTCAGTTATGTAGCAAGTCAATGCCTTAAGTTGCTTGAGCGTTTAAGCCCGCCTTATCCTTTAGAACGAGAAAATTGGTTTCATATTGGGATGAGTATGTATCAAGAAGGAGAACGACGTGGGCGAATCATTGATGAAACAGAAACCGCGTTACGCAGTGCTCAGATGCAAGGGTGTAATGCTTGGAGTCGATTTAAGAAATTAGTTACGGTCGATGAGGAGCGCGGTAGCGTACGTTGGCGAACCTTGTTTGAGCAGAGTCTCACTCCTGAGAAAATCCGTTTATTCCGGCAGGCGTGTTATTTAATTAGCGAAAAGAATCAATTAACATTGATTCATGATGAGTTGTTTGTCCGCATTTATGATCCTGTTCAAGGCATGCTCAAGGCCTCGCGTTTTAATTCTGCTTTAGAAACCGTTGGTTACGAAGCGATGCTTGATCGCGCAGTCTTCATCCGTGTACTACAATTATTGAAAAACCAAGCATCTACAGATCATTACTCGATTAATTTACATGTTGTTCCCTTTGCCGATAAACACTATTGGCGTTGGTTTCGCCATGAAATCATGCAGTTACCTTATGCTTTACGCACCCGGTTGTCTTTTGAGTTTGCTGAGGGGCGCTTAGTTCAACATTTAGATTATATGCGCCCAGTACTAAGAATGATTGCCGGATTGGGATGTCAATTGGTGGTTGGGCAAGCGGGACGAACGATTGTTGCTACTCATTACATTAAAGATTTACGAATTAATTACCTTAAATTACATCGCAGCTTAATTAAAAATATTGATCAGCGGCACGAGAATCAACTATTTGTGCGCAGTATGATTGGAGTTTGTGGGGGAACAAGCACCCGAGTGATTGCCGTCGGTGTAGAAACTCAAGCCGAATGGCAAACGTTGATTGCCCTTGGCATTCATGGTGGACAAGGTCGATGGTTTGCGGCAGAGCAACCTTGGATCACGGCCCCTGATATTGAACCGCCCTCTGTCAAGCCGGGCAAAAGAAATCGATGGCGGACTAAGTAGAGATAAATGAAGATTAATACGCTGTTTCATAAAATCACGCGTCGAGCGCAGCAAGACCGAAAATTATTTGCGGTTGTACAGCCGGACGCGATTTATTTCTCTGCTACTCAAGACTCACCGGCTACGACGCGTTATCCGCTTAGTGACGGAGCTTGGTTAACCTCGCTGTGTCAAGCACTGCAAGCTAACCCTGTTAAGGGGGATATCGTTGACGTGGTATTGCACGCTCAACTGTATCAATGTTATCAAATGGATAAACCAGCAGTACCACGCGAAGAGTGGTCTGGTGCGCTGCCTTTTTTGCTCAAAGATTTGATCAGTGAAAAACCCACTGAGATTGTCGCTGATGCTTATGAGTTAACTGGTAGTAACAAAATCCAAGCTTATGTGATCAGTATTAAGGTTATTTTAGATCTCGCCCAAGCATTACAAAACATTGGCTACCAATTAGGGCAAGTGATCCCAGAGCAAGAAATTTGGGCGAATAGTGTTCCAGTACCACACTTTTTGTTATTACAGCGCAGCAGAGAAGGTCAATTTAAGTTAGATGCCTTTGTTGATCAGCGTTGTTATTTTCAGCGAACTTTACGTGGTGTGATTGCACCGGTGACTGGAGAAACGAGTCCAGCATTGCAATTGGATGGCTTAGCGCTTGAACTCCAACGCTCAATTGATTATCTCTCTTCACAATTAAAAGGCGTCGCGCTTAATCAACTTAAAGTGTGCTGTGACGATGAAGATCATCACCAGTTAGTGGCTGCACTGAATGAACGGCTGAATGTTAAAGCGAGTCCTTTATCTGAAGAACAAGAGCTTTCGTTATCTGGGCAGGTATTAGCCCACCACTTGCCTTTAATGACTCGACCAACATTAAACTTTTATCCGCGGCACTTACATCCTAAGACCGATCACTTTTCCCTACGTAATGTGATCGTAGCATTAAGTTTTGTCACGCTGATCATGTTAGCAGTGGCTGGTTTCTACACTTATCAAATCACTCAATTGGATGATCAGGTTGCGTTGGCTCAGCAACAAACGGATCGTTTGAATCAACAGTTGACAGAACTTCAGCAGCAACAAGCCAAACATCGTCCTTCGGCAGGAAAAATGGCGGCTATCGAACGGGTCAAGCGGCAGATTGCAGGTCAGCAAGCGGCGCTAAGGGCAATGGATCAATTTACATACAGCCAGCAAGAAGGCTACTCCGCTATCATGAATGCCTTAGCGAACGTTGCTCATCGTGATATTTCGCTGACTCATATCGAGATTTCGCCCAATCGGTTAGATATTCAAGGTGTGGCTACTGAGGCTCGAGTTATTCCGTACTGGATTGGTCAATTTAAACAGCAAGCGCCGTTAGTCGGTCGCAATTTTGAACGTTTAACCATGGGTCGCAATGAGCAAGATCTGGTGACATTTGAACTGAAAACTCAGCAAGGAGCGAGATAATGAGTCAATATTGGCAAACGCTCAGTCGTCTATTTGCTGAGCGAAAAAACAGTGAAAAGGGACTCATCAGTCTGTGTGGATTGGTGATCATTGTATTATCAATACAAACTTGGCTGGTTGATCCTTTGCTTGCTCAGCATCAAAGGCAAACTCATCGTTTGCTGAGTTTGCAAACTCATCAGCAAAGTATGCAAAACACTATTCAACAATTACAACATCAACTCAGTACCAATCCGGATGCAGATATTGATATTGAGCTTGCTCAATTACAAGTTTATCACCATCAATTAACAGAGCAGTTAGCGGAAAAAGTCGGCAGCTTAGTCTCCCCGTCACAAATGGCCTCACTATTGCAAGAGGTATTAGAAAAAAGCCAGCGATTGAAATTGGAAAGTTTAATTTCATTACCCGCAGAGCCGATCGTTCTGCAAGAGCCTGTCGAGGGGGCTGGGGGTTATTTTGTTCATCCGGTGCGTATCGAACTAACCGGCAACTATTTTGCGATTCGTGATTATTTACAGGCGTTAGAGAACTTACCGGTTCGTTATTATTGGCGACGTTTTCACTATCAAGTAGGCGAGCATCCACAAGCGAGACTATTACTGGAAGTGTACACGCTCGGTACGCAGAAGGAGTTTATTGGTGGCTAACATTCCATATAGTGCAGTGCTGATGGTGTTGATGAGCACTTGTGCCGTCGCCGCCCAAGATCCGACAGCGCCTCTAGGAGGGCGGGTTTCTAACACTGGTACGGTGTCATCAGTGGCTACTGCCTTACCGGAATTACAGAGTATCGTGTGTCAGCAAGTGTGTTACGCGACGCTTAATCAACAAGTACTGTCTAGAGGTGATGAGATTGATGGTTATCGTGTTAAGCAAGTCAGTGAAGAGCAAGTGACGTTAACTAAAGGGCAGCAGACTTGGCAACTGCAGTTATTTTCGCTGGATATCAAAGAGTAGGGTATAAAAATGATGCGTCAAGTTGTTATCGCAGTAATGGTTACCACTTTAGCGGGCTGTGCTATGGGGCACCGAGATCCGGTGGAAATCAAGCAAGCCTTGAACGAAGCGATTAATGAGGCCAATAGCCGTCAACTACAACAGTTACCGGCTTCTGTTGAAGCGGATTTAATGCCCGAATTAGTCGATAGAAGTCGTGATCAGCCGCTGAATGTTGCTCGTTTTCGAGTGCAAGCTAACCAAGTTGATGCGGCGGCTTTTTTTACCAGTTTAGTCAAAGGCAGTGAGTATAGCGTTGCCATTCATCCTGCTGTTTCTGGACAAATTACCTTAAATCTAAGCAATGTTACTTTAGATGAGGTACTGACGGTAGTTCGAGATTTGTATGGCTTTGAAGTCGAAAAAGTCGGCAGAGTGCTACAAGTCTATCCTGCTGGGCTACGAACTGTCACGATTCCGGTGGACTATTTGCAATTTCAACGTAGTGGACGCTCCATTACGTCAATCAGTACCGGAACGGTGACTAATCCTACTTCATCCAATAGTTCAGGTAACAATACTGGTTCAAGCAATAATAATGCTTCTCGTGGGGGGACGGAAATTGAAACCATCAGTGAAAGTAATTTTTGGCAGCAGTTAGAAATTACCATTGGTCGATTAATTGGGTCGGGCAGTGGTCAGAGCGTGATGGTCACACCACAAGCGTCAGTGATCACCGTGCGCGCTTATCCAGATGAAATTCGTGAGGTTCGCCAGTTTCTCGATACGTCTCATTTACGGATTCAGCGTCAAGTGATCCTTGAAGCGAAAATTCTTGAAGTGACATTAAATGATGGTTTCCAACAAGGGATCAATTGGTCAAAAACTTTTTCATCTAATGGGACTAATTATCAGCTAGGTCAGGGGGTTATTCCTGCACCTACGCCCCGTTTACCGGGGATGGACGCGATTGGTACTTTATTGGGAGGACAGACTAATTTGGTGATCCAAAGCGGCAGTTTTGATGCCGTGTTAAACTTTATGGCTACTCAAGGCGATCTTAATGTCCTGTCTAGCCCGCGAGTCACGGCTGCCAATAACCAAAAAGCGGTGATTAAAGTTGGTACCGATGAATACTATGTGACTGACCTGACTAGTGAAGTCGGTACTGGTGATAACGCCAACGTCGCTCCCAATATTCAATTAACCCCATTTTTCTCGGGTATTTCACTCGATGTGACGCCACAAATTGATGATGATGGGTATGTCTTTTTGCATGTTCACCCTTCGGTGATTGAAGTGGAAGAGCAGAAGAAATCGGTGCAGTTTAATGATCGAACGATTACTTTGCCGTTAGCGCGGAGTTCAATTCGTGAGTCTGATTCAGTGATTCGAGCGCAAGATGGCGATGTGGTCGTGATTGGTGGGTTAATGAAATCGAATACTACGAATCAAACCTCTAAAGTACCGTTTTTTGGTGATATTCCCCTGTTGGGGCATCTGTTCCGCCAAACTTCTAATGTGACCCAAAAAACGGAGTTAGTGATTTTACTCAAGCCGACGGTGGTTGGGGTGAACACCTGGCAAAAAGAGTTAGAACGTTCACGAGACTTATTGCAAGAATGGTTTCCTGATTCCCAATAGTGGTTGGTCACAACACGTCGTCTTCATCAGGGGGATAAATCAGCCGTGTATTTAGCACACTTTGGTTTTGAGCAGCTACCGTTTCATCTCACCCCAGATACGCAGTTGTTTTTGGGGTTAGCGCCTCATTATGAAGCGATTCAAACCGTCAGTGGTGCGTTGACGATGGGAGAAGGGATCGTCAAAGTAACCGGAGAAGTCGGCACAGGGAAAACCATGGTTTGTCGGATGCTCTTAACTCATATGGGTGATGATATTCTGTGGCTCTATTTGCCGAATCCGTTGTTAACCGGCGCGGAATTACGCCGCGCTATTGCCAATGAATTACAACTGCCTGACGTGCCAGAGTTGCAACTGATTGAAGCTATTCAAACTCGGTTATTGGCGTGTCATCAGCAAGGGCAACGAGTGGTGGTTATTGTTGATGAAGCTCAGGCTTTGCAAGATGAAGGGCTCGAAACCTTAAGATTGCTTGGCAATCTAGAAACTGAGCAGAGTAAGCTGTTACAAATCGTCTTGCTAGGACAACCTGAACTTGATCGTCGATTGGCTGAACATCACTTAAGACAGTTTCGCCAGCGGATCACTTTTAGTGCTCATTTGCGACCATTATCATTATCTGAGTCAGTGGCTTATATTGATAATCGCCTATTCAAATCCGGTTGTCAGCGATCCCTGTTTACTCATCAACAAAAAAAAGCGTTATGGAAAGCCTGTCACGGCATTCCTCGCTTATTAAATCAGGTAAGCCATAAGGCATTATTATTGGCGTATTATGCTCAGCAACCAGCCGTTTCCAATGACCATGTCTTTGATGCGATTCATGATACGTTTGATACCTGTAAACCTAAATTTAAAATCCCGCTGTTTTGGGGATGGAGTCAGCAGTGAGTGTGATTAATAAAGCGTTATCGCAATTGGTGACTAAGCAACCGAATTCCTTAGCGGGTATAGAGCGAGCTAAGGTCGCTCCGGTCGCTGCTCGTCCAGCTTGGGTATGGGCATTGGCGGGGTTTGCTGTCAGTGTTGCTGTCGGTGGTTGGGCGGTATCTTGGCAGGCTACTTCATTGGATGCCTCTTATGGACAACATTCTCTGTCGGTCACCGCATCCCCACGGTTGGCTGAGAATCATCTTGAACTCTCAACGCCGCGTTCACCGACTCAAAATACTCAGATGTCCACCGTTCCCGTTTACCGAGTGGCTTCGGTGACAGGAACGACATCGACGGAATCTTCTCAATCTAAAACCAAAGAAAAAAAATCAGCACAGCAGACGGTTACTGCACCATTGGCCCATTTACCCGCTCTGCAAGAGCACAACGCGCCAGCGGTTGGTGTGGTAAAAACCGCGCAACCCCCTGTAACGACCGCCACCAATGTGCCTAATATTGGTGCCTCTCAATTGTCGATTGAACAAGTTGAATTAAGCCCTGAACAACTCGCTCGCAAAGCCATTGCTCGTGCGGAGCGAGCAATGGTACAGAATGATTTTAACCAAGCCGTGAATGGTTACAGTGAAGCGTTACGTCACACCCCTTTAGATGAAGTAGTGCGTCAACAATTGGCCGCTCTCTATTATGGCAAAGGTGAATTAAGAAAAGCGTTTGATTTATTACAACGTGGTATGCAACTGAATCAGGAAGGGGAAACGTTACGAATTGCGCTTGCTCGGATGCTACTCAAAGAGGAGCAAAACCAAGCGGCGCTAACTCCACTCGCGTATTTACCCGCTAACCCATCGATTGAGTATTTATCGCTGCGAGCGGCAGTTGCTCAGCGTAATCGGGTTGATGATATTGCTTTGCAAAGTTATCAATTATTAACGGAGCAAGAACCGAGTAATGGACGTTGGTGGCTCGGGTTAGCGATTACTCAAGAGCGTTTAGCGCAATGGAGTGAAGCCAAGTATGCTTATCAGCAAGCGTTGAAGAACATCGGGTTATCTTCTCAATCTCACCAGTTTATTCGTGAACGTTTACAAGCGCTGACTCATAGCGAGGAGACGAATCTTGCAAATTAAACTTAGAAAGCGTCTTGGGGATCTCTTAGTTGAAGAAGGGATCATTACTGAGCAACAAGTACAACAAGCACTGGCGGCCCAAAAGCAGACAGGCAGTAAATTAGGCGCAACCTTAATTGAGCTTGGTTTTGTAACCGAGCAACAAATGCTCAGCTTTTTATCTCAGCAACTGTTTATCCCACTGATTGATCTCAATCGCGCTCATGTAGACATTGATGCGGTGCAAATCCTCCCCGAAGTTCACGCTCGACGTTTACGAGCGTTGGTGATGGGCAGACAAGGTAATGTATTGCGGGTAGTGATGAGTGATCCTGCGGATCTGTTCGCGCAAGAAGCACTACTTAATCAATTGGCTGATTATCAATTTGAGTTTGCGATTGCGCCAGAAAAGCAATTGGTTGAAGCTTTTGATCGCTATTATCGCCGGACTAAGGAAATCGCTTCATTTGCTGAACGGTTGCAAGCGGAACACCAAGAAAATGACGCCTTTGATTATGCCGTTTCTGGTGAGGAGACCGAGGATGTCACGGTTGTTAAACTGATTAACTCCCTGTTTGAAGATGCGATTCAAGTTGGTGCATCCGACATTCATATTGAGCCTGATGCCAATATTTTGCGTATTCGGCAGCGAATTGATGGGGTATTACACGAAACGCTGCTTAATGAAGTCAATATCGCTTCCGCCTTAGTTTTGCGTCTTAAACTGATGGCCAATTTAGATATCTCAGAAAAACGCCTGCCACAAGATGGTCGATTTAATATCCGTACCAAGGGACAATCGGTGGATATTCGTTTGTCGACCATGCCGGTGCAATATGGTGAATCGGTGGTGATGCGTTTGCTTAACCAAACCAGTGGCGTACGTAAACTGGAAGAGTCTGGTTTACCGGATGATTTACTCCTACGCTTACGTAAGCAACTCAAACGTTCTTACGGAATGATTTTAGTTACCGGCCCGACGGGGTCGGGTAAAACCACCACTTTGTATGGTGCATTATCAGAACTTAATGAAGCGGGTAAAAAGATCCTGACGGCAGAAGATCCCGTTGAGTATCGCATCCCTCGCCTGAATCAAGTGCAAGTGAATCCCAAAATTGGCTTAGATTTTTCAACCTTACTGCGAACGTTTTTACGTCAAGACCCAGATATTATTTTGGTCGGTGAGATGCGTGATCAAGAAACGGTTGAAATCGGTTTACGTGCCTCGTTAACGGGGCACTTAGTGTTAAGTACGCTGCATACCAATGATGCCATCGATAGTGCACTACGTTTGATTGATATGGGCGCTCCCGGTTACCTTGTGGCCAGTGCCGTGCGTGCCGTGGTCGCGCAGCGTTTGATCCGTAAAGTTTGCCCAGATTGCAAAACCGAAGAGATACTCGATGATGCTCGCCAGCAATGGTTGAATGTGCGTTTTCCTAATCAAGTCTCGGCGACGTTTATGCATGGACGAGGTTGTCAAAGCTGCAATCTAACCGGATACCGAGGACGGATCGGGGTGTTTGAAATGTTGGAATTAGAGGCGCATATGATGGATGCTTTGCGGTCAAACGACGCAGTAGGTTTTGCGGAAGCGGCTCGCGCTTCAGCGGGATACAAGCCTTTATTGGCTTCCGCGATGGATCTGGCTTTACAAGGCATTGTGAGCTTAGATGAAGTGATGGCGCTGGGTGAGGGGGATATTTCTGGCCTTAATCAGCCGATTCATCTCTAGGAGAGCGAATAGACTATGCCGAGATACCATTATACCGGACGACATGCTGATGGCAGTAAAGCTTCGGGAACCGTTGAAGCGGCGACAGAAAATTTGGCCGCCGAAAGCTTGCTCAATAAAGGTATTATTCCGACAACGATTACTGCTAAATCATCCAGTCAAACTCCGTCGATTGATTGGCAAGCTTGGTTTATGCCTTCGCTGCCACTTGAGGTTCTGGTGATTTTCTGTCGTCAGCTCTACAGCTTAACAAAAGCAGGAGTACCGATTTTACGCTCGATGCGTGGCTTAACCCAAAACTGTTCCAACAAACAATTGCAGCAGGCATTAGAAGAGGTTGGTCGAGAGCTGACCAATGGCCGCAGTTTATCGGCGGCAATGCAAATGCACAGTCGAGTTTTCAGCCCGCTGTTTGTCTCAATGATCAATGTTGGGGAAAATACCGGTCGTCTGGATCAGGCGCTACTGCAATTGGCGAACTATTATGAGCAGGAAGTAGAAACCCGTAAGCGAATTAAAACCGCCATGCGTTATCCAACCTTTGTGATCAGTTTTATCACCTTGGCGATGTTTATCCTTAACCTAAAAGTGATCCCTCAATTTACCACTATGTTCAGCCGTTTCGGGGTTGAACTGCCTCTACCAACCCGAATTTTAATTGGCATGTCGAATTTTTTCGTTAATTACTGGATGGTAATGATAGGAGTGATGGTCGCTTTGCTGTTTGCCTTTCGGGCTTGGACCGGTACTCGTCGTGGCGCTGAAAAATGGGATAAATTTCGTTTACGGATGCCGATTGTGGGTGGAATCGTCAATCGAGCACAATTAGCCCGTTTTTCGCGGACTTTTTCCTTAATGCTTAAAGCAGGGGTGCCGCTTAATCAGTCGCTCTCTTTATCGGCTGAAGCGTTGGAAAACAAATTTTTAGAGAATCGAATTTTAAAAATGAAAAGTGATATCGAGGCGGGGACCAGTGTTTCGGTAACGGCGGCTAATGCCAATATTTTTACTCCGTTAGTGCTGCAGATGATTGCGGTGGGTGAAGAAACGGGACGGATTGATGAGTTATTACTTGAAGTCGCTGATTTTTATGATCGTGAAGTCGATTATGAATTAAAAACCCTCACCGCACGAATTGAACCAATTTTATTAACCTTGGTCGCGGGCATGGTGTTGGTGCTTGCCCTTGGCATTTTCTTACCAATGTGGGGCATGCTCGATGCTCTGAAAGGTTAATGTTATGCAGCGGTGATGAAATGAACGTGCGTTATTATTAGTCTTATTTTTAAGACGATGTAAAAATTTATCTACTGAGCACAGTTTATTACTGTATTTCATTCTATAATCATTAGCATAGATAAAGTATCACAGAGGTTATGGATGCAGATTGCAACCTTCACGGTGATGCCTAACGTGGCTCATCAGCATCGTATAACGCGACCGTCAGAGCAGGGGTTCTCTCTCGTCGAATTAGTGATCGTGATTGTAATTATTGGCCTATTAGCCGTCGCGGCATTACCGAAATTTCTTGATGTCACTGATGAAGCGAAAAAAGCCAGTATTGAAGGTGTTGCCGGTGGCTTTGCGACTGGGGTGTTATCTGCCAGAGCGCAATGGGAAGCGAAATCGCGACCGAGTGTCGCCTCCGGTGAGCAAAATCAAAACCGTATTGATTACGATGGCGTGCAGTTTTGGCTCACGCGTGCCCAAGACAGCAGCGGTAATGCAACGGGTTTTCGAGATGGCTATCCCATCGCGGTCAATAATAACGGCAGCTTTCCTTCTGGCTTAACCGATCAAATCTGTGTCGATTTGATGGAAAATTTATTACAAAACCCACCGCCCGTGGCCAGCGCATCTCAGGCGGGGGAAAGTAATAATTTGCGTTATCTAGCGCGAGCGAATAGTGCAGAGTGGCAGTGTGTTTATGTCCAGCAAGAGGGAAAAACCGCACACCAATTTGTGTATGAAATTACTACCGGACGAGTGACGGTGACCTTAAATTAACCCGATCATAATTTGTTAATTAAATGCAGAATAGAGAGAGAGTCATAATGAAAAAACAAGGCGGTTTTACCCTAATTGAATTGGTGGTGGTGATCGTAATTTTGGGGATCTTAGCCGTCACTGCAGCCCCACGGTTTTTAAACTTACAAGGTGATGCGCGTGACGCTTCACTGCAAGGTCTAAAAGGCGCAATGCAAGGGGCGGCAGGGATAGTTTATGGTCGTGCTGCTATATCTGGTAATGAAGCTAGTGCTTCTGGAGCCGTAACTATTGATGGAGTCTCTGGAGCCGTGAGTTTAGTATGGGGTTATCCCGCAGCCAGCGAAACTGGTATTGGTCGAGTAGTTACAGGTTTAGAAAGTGATTGGAAGGTAGTATCGGGTTCAGATACTACAAACTCGATTGCTTATACATTCAAATCTGGTGTAAATGATGCTGCTAAATGTTTTGTAAGATATGACGTGACCCCAGCAGTATCTTTTTCTGAGCCAACCATTACAGTTGTAACCTGTAAATAAAAATTGATTACCTTAGCCATTAAGCAGTGAAAATAAGTTGCTTAATGGCTATTAATTTATAACTGATTAATAAATCGATTTTATCATCCATGATATTCCCACTTCGGTGAGACAACGATGCGCAAATCCCTTCGTCGAACATTGGGCTTTACCTTAGTCGAGCTGATCGTGGTTATTCTCTTGCTCGGTATTCTGTCTGCCTATGCGGCGAGCCGCTATTCGGGTACCAGCTCGGTCGCTGCGCTCACCACTCAACAAGAAATTCTTGCTTCACTGCGTTTAACCCAAAACCGCGCCATGCAGCGCACGGGTTATTGTAACCGCTGGTTAGTCACCGCTAATCAAGCTGGTCAAATATCACCACAGGCTGTAGCTGGAAGTTGCAGCAGCATCTTTGCTGCTGTTGATAACGACATTTCTCGGGTTGAGGCGCCAAGTGGTGTAACGTTAAGCCTTTCTACACCTAACGGTTATCTTGATTTTGACTCTCTAGGCCACGCGGCTCAATGCAGCGCTTCACCCTGTACCGTAATGATTTCCAGTGCAAGCGATCAGCGCCAAGTATGCATTAATACTGAGGGTTATATCTATGCCTGTTAAGTTAATTAACCGAACGCGCGGTTTTACCCTGGTGGAAATGATCATTGTCATCACCATCACCGCGATTGCGATTACTGGCTTGGCGGCGGCCCTTTACCCGCGTTCGCAGCAGAGCGCCGAGCAGGTGATTGCGGTCAAAGCCGCTGAGCTGGGCAGAGCAGTATTAGATGAAATTTTAGGTCGTCAGTTTGATCACAATTCAGGCCCTAATGGCGGCTTGCCAGAGTGCGTATTAGTTGCGACTACTGGCCGCACGCTGTGCACAGTTCCTACCTCATTTGGGCCTGACACTACGGCTGAACAAAGCGACCGAACGCTGTATAACGATGTGGATGATTTTATCATCACTACACCAAGACCGATTCAAGATGTGCTTGGTCAAACTCTTGATACTAGTTATCGCAATTTTAATGTCACCATTAATGTCTTTTACGAACAGGATAATAGTGGTCAGTTTACTGGCGTTAATGCTAATCAGCGCACTCATTATAAACGCATCGAGGTGGTGATTATTGATTCACAAGGCAATCGCTACCCGTTTGCCGCCATTAAGGGGAACTACTGATGGCGCGTGGTTTTACCTTAATGGAAATGGTGATTGCGATTATTTTACTCGGCATTGTTGGCTTGTTTTTGGGCAATGTCGCTGGTCAAGCAATGGGTATTGCATCGACCAGCTCGTCTCGTGAAGCGTTAATTCAGCAAGGGCGATTTATTACAGAGCGGTTGAGTCGCGAACTGCGTGAAGCAGTACCAAATAGTGTCATCGTCGAGAATAACTGTGTTGAGTTTTTACCGATCATTAATAGCGGCATTTATAGCCAACTGGCCAGTAACACTGACCAGCTGAAATTTTTGCCTCTCAAAAAACAGAACCTGCTACAAGGTGATCGACTGGTGGTGTTTCCAACTCAAGCGCAGCCGCTACGCCAGTCGCTAAGCGATTCTGCTACGCCAAGGCAAGTCGCTCAGTTAAAGAGTAACGTATCAATCGCTAATGAAAATAGAGAGGAAATTGAGGTGGAATTAACTCGTGAAACCTTATTCCCTCTACAATCGCCAGCAAGGCGGGTGTATCTGTATCGTGATCCGGTGGCCTATTGTTACATCAGTAGTGAACAACGAATCTATCGCTATCAAGGTTATCCATTAACTCGCAGTCAATTAGCGCCAGCTCAATTAGGCTCTGGCGTCTTGATGGCTGAGAATATTAGCAGGGCTAACTTTGTCGTTGATGTGGCTAGTTTACAACGTAATGGCCTAATTAAAATTGAGTTAACCTTTGCTGATCGCGGTGAAGAGGTGAGGTTTGATCATGATGCGCTTATCTACAACACGCCGTAGCCAGCAAGGCAGCGGCTTGGTGATCGTTATTTTTATTATCGTCGTGGTGGGGTTTGTCGCCGCGGTCGCTAATCGTAATCAGCAACGTAATAGTCAGCAGTTGGTCTCTATGGTGATGGGTACTCGCACCGAAATGGCCGCCCGTTCGGCGGCAGAAATCGCCATTAGCCGCTATTATCAAGATAATGCACAAAGTAGCTGCCGCGTGGCTGAATCACAAGCTCAGCTTTCAACACCGGATTATTCCCCTATTGCACGTAATATTGAATTTCAGGGTGATGGCTTAGCGCAATGTACGGCGCAAATCAGCTGTGAATATATCGGTGTATTAGATAATCAGCAAACGGTACTGCAAATTACCAGCGACGGACAATGCAGCAGTGGCGGCTGGTCATGGCAACGGACAATTCAAGTGGGGGTGAGGGGTGAATAAATTATTAGGTCTACTTCTACTAATGTTGGTTGTTTTGTTATCACCTTTTAAGGTTGCTGCTCAGCAATATAATTTATCGAATGGGCAGTATCCACCATGTAATAATAACTGGCAGGTATCAGGTAATACATATACCTGTACAGGAGGGAATGGTCGAGTAACATTAAATGATGGTGATATAATTATTTCTGATCAACCATCAATAATTTTTGCTGAGGCTGGTTTTTCTTTGAATAATAATGTTGTAGGAATGAGTTCTACTAAAATTAACCTTGAGTCTAATCATGGGGAAATTAATATTTATTCTGGTCAGAGTGTTATTTATGGGAATTTTCAGGGTAATAGCACTAATGTTAATGGTGTTAATGTAAGTATTTATGGTGACGTAATAACTGGAGGTGTTATTAATTTATCTCAGGCCGAGGTTTTCGGTAGTGTTACATCAAATAATAATACTATAAACCTATCTTATGTAAATATAACAGGTAATATAACTGCAAACTCAGGAAATATAAATATATCAGACTCTTCGATTGCTGGTTCAATATCCACCTTGAGTAATAGTGTGACTCTTATCAATACTAATGCCCAAGGAAATATTCAGGCACATTCGGGTCTAACTATCACTGGAGGGACTTATAGCGGTAACATTCAATTAACTTCAGCTAACCCTGTGGTATTCAACTCTGTTAATATGGTGTCTGGGCAAGTCGCTGGTTCAAGTGTATTTACATCAAATAATAGCCAACTAGGCACTCCTAATTCACCTGTCAATATCAATACCAGTGCTAATGAAATAAATCTAAATAATACAACTGGTTATGGGGATTTTGTTGCACCATCTTATAGCCGGGTGAATATATCAAATAGTTATATTGTCGGACAGTGCTTACCTATTTCAAACCCAGCTAATGCTTGCCACCCTAGACCTGCTGCTAAATACCATTTTGATGAGTCTACTTGGACTGGTAATGCTAATGAAGTAAGAAATTCATTTGGTGATTTTTTACATGGTAGAGCTTTTAATGGATCTACAACAGGGAGATTATTACCAGCGATACCAAATGATGCTAACAACTATGGAAGCTGTGCTTATGGCATATTTAATAAGTCTAATAACCAGTATGTAGAAGTTCCTGATTCATCCTATTTAGATTTTGAAGATGCTGTCACTGTATCTGCATGGATATATCCAAAAAGTTACCCAAGTGGTTCTGGTTTAATGAGTATTGTGTCAAAAGATGGAAATTATGAATTTCATTTAGATAGTTCAGGCCGAGTGCATTGGTATTGGGAAAGAGTAATAGGTGGTAGTAGAACATTAACTTCAAACGTATCTATACCTTTAAATCAATGGTCGCATATTACTATTCGTTATGATAAGAATCGGAGCAATCAGCGGCAATCGATTTTTATTAATGGTCAATTAAATATCTCATCTAATCACAATGAAAGTTTGCTAACCAATACTCGTCCATTACAAATAGCTCAAGATCAAAATACTTCAGGCCGTGCTTTTGATGGTTATATTGATGAAGTAACTATATATGGTCAAGGACTGCTCGATGAGCAAGTATGGGCTGAGTATCAGTCTCGTCATTTGTGTGAAGGGGATGTGGGGCTACAATGTTTTTCTGATGATTTTGAAAATCAGCCTTTAAGCGATCAGTGGCGGGTCTTCCGCAGTAGTGGGGCGTTTACGCCCTCAAAAGTCATCGTGAACGGTAATAACCGCTTACGATTAACCCAAGCGGTGCAAAATCAAGCGACGGCTTCAACCTTTCAACGAATTTTTCCAGCGGCAAATAATCGTGTTGAAGTGGAGTTTGATTATTTTGCTTATGGTGGGACAGGAGCCGATGGTGTAGCGATCGTCTTTTCTGATGCTACAGTAACACCCCAAGTCGGCGCTTTTGGTGGGCCTTTAGGATACGGCTATAAAGTTGCCGAACAGCAGCCAGGGTTTGCAGGAGGCTGGTTAGGCATTGGCTTAGATGAGTATGGTAATTATTCTGTAGAAGGGGGCGGTAATAGTGTCAATAGTAGAAGGCGTCAAGCGGTTGTATTAAGAGGTTCTGGGGCGGGATATTCAGGCTATAACTATTTAGCTGGAACTTGTAATAACGGTTCAACCAATATCAATAGCGATTGTTTAAGTCCCAAAGTTGATAATACGAATGGTAATCCTCAACACCGTTATCGTATCGTAATCGATTCAACTCAACCCTCAACGTCATTTGTGACCGTTAGCCGTAAGGTCGGGACCAGTAGCTGGGTAGACTTAATTGGTCCTATTAATGTGATGTCTTTGTCAGGACAAGAAAATGTACCCAATGAACTTTTTATGTCGATTACCGGATCAACTGGCTCGGTCACGAATAATCATGAGATTGATAATTTTGAAGTTTGTGCTCTAAACTCTCGCCCTGTTGGTCAACAGATTGATCATTTTCGGATGGATTTACCAATTCAAGGATTAACTTGCAAGGCATCAGAAGTAACGGTTACCGCTTGTGCTAATAGTAACTGTAGTGAAAAATTTACCGATCCTGTGACCGCTTTTTTAACTCCAAACTCAGCGCCTAGTGCTTCTGGTGGTTGGCTTAATGGTCCAAGTCTTGCGTTAACTAATGGTGTTGGTATTTCTCAGTTAAGAAAAAATAGCATCAGTTCAACAAATCGGGTCAATGTTGGTATCTCTGGTTCCAATCCTACGGCAATCGCATTTAATCCAACGCTCTGTCGTCGTGGTGGTGGTGTTTATTCATCAACGGCCTGCTATGTTGATTTTGTGGATAGTGGATTTGAGATACAGGTGCCTCATGCTTATGCCAATCAATTAGTTACTGGAACTATCACTGCATTAAGTAAAGGAGATAATCCTGAACAATGTGTCCCCAATTTTGCCGGTGTAAATAAAGATGTTTCATTGTGGAGTGAATATCTTATCCCTTCGGGAGGACAAGGGTTTTCAGCAATGAATGTTGTCGTGGATGGTTCAGCCATTAGCAATAATAGCGCAGCCCCAAGTCATCGTAGCCTGTATTTTGATCAAAATGGTCAAGCGGAATTTGAACTTACCTATCGCGAAGCGGGAAGCTTAGCTTTGCACGCCCGTTTTAATGGCAGTGGCGATGAGCAAGACTTGCAATTGACTGGACAAGCGAATTTTATTCGGGTGCCGCGTGCATTAGTGCTTAGTACTAATCACTCGTACAACTCTGCTCATCCCGATGGCAAGTGCTCTGTTGCTGACTTAAGCTGTTTGGTTTTTGCAAGAGCAGGGGAAGGATTTAATCTTAATATCAAAGCGGTAGCGGCTGAACCGAATGAAGATAATGACTTTACCAATAACTTGGGAGTCATTAATTATCAGCAACCGTCGATTATTCTCAATCATACGCTCGTTCAACCTTCCAATGGTCATAAGGGGTCGATAGGCACACTCAATTACCATCACGAATTGGGCAGTTCTACTACGGTCCAGCAGAGTGTGAGCGAAGTCGGAGTGTTTGATTTTTCATTAGAGCCACCTACTTCTTATCTTGGCCTCAATTTAATTGAAGCTGGTTTGCCGATCGCTGTTGCTTCCACAGGGCCGATAGGCCGCTTTATCCCGGCTTATTTTGACGTCTCACCGATGACGGTCTCATTAGCCGCAGCTTGCAACAGCGATGAAAAGGCTTTTACCTATCTAGGTCAGCCGTTTGCTTATGCCAACAATCCTGGTCTCTATTTACAGCCTAAATCGGGTAGTGGTTCTGATACGCTTAATTATTTAATTGGCGATTGGTGGCGTTATAACAACCAATGGTTGGAGAGAGCTTATCATGATCTTGTTGATGACCTCACGATTGTTTTCACTAACCAAGTGGACGAGCCGGTGACGCGTCAAGCCGCATCAACCAGTGGTGTAATACTCAATGGAGAGCAGCTTAGTTATCAAAAACCTATAGAGCCGATTGTTCCGTTCAATGCAGACTTTAACTTACACTTGTCAAGCAATGACCTAACAGATAGTGATGATGTCTGTTATCGAACGTCTTACTCAGGGCCTTGCTTAGATTATACCTTTGAAAATATCGACCAAACCATGCCACTGTATTGCGGACGTTTAACCATTGAAGATGTTGATGGTCCTGAAACACAAGGCTTACAGCAAAAAATACTCAGTGAGTATTATACCTCAGCCGGATTTGTGACCAACACTCATGATAGCTGTACTGAGTTACCTCCGCTAAGCGTTTTTGAGTTTGAATCGGACGATTTTAGTGTTAACCAAAGTGGGCCAATACCTCCTCCCATTACTGTAACCATGCTGCCAGATACAAGCCCATTTACTTTAGACCAAGGGGTGAGAAGTTTAAACTATACCGCGCCGGGGGTAGGCAATCGCGGTGTAATAAAAGCGTTACTCGATTTAGAACAGCATGGACTACCTTGGTTACGCCGTTATAATCCTCAAAATGGAACTTGGGACGATAGTGTTGCTGGGCAGGCTCAGTTTGGAATCTATAGTGGCAGTAACCGAGTGATTTGGTGGCGTGAGTCAAATTAAGTCACTTATTGTGGGTTAATTTAACCGTTAAGTTAGGGAATCGTCAGAAATTATGGGTTTTCCTTCATGTTTATGGATCAACGCCTTGCTGTGACTGCAAGGCGTTGGTACATTTAGTGCAATTTTATTTTTATTCACCTCGCAGGACGAACGAAGATTATGTTTAAGAAACTTCGTGGCATGTTTTCCAATGACCTATCAATAGATTTAGGTACTGCCAACACACTTATTTATGTAAAAGGACAAGGGATTGTTCTTGATGAGCCTTCTGTAGTTGCTATTCGCCAAGACAAAGGTCGTGGTGGAAAAACAGTTGCTGCCGTAGGGCATGCAGCGAAACAAATGCTTGGCCGTACGCCGGGTAATATTTCTGCTATTCGCCCAATGAAAGATGGCGTTATTGCTGATTTCTATGTTACTGAGAAAATGCTGCAGCATTTTATTCGTCAAGTGCATGACAACAGTGTATTAAAACCAAGCCCACGCGTGTTAGTGTGCGTGCCTTGTGGTTCGACTCAAGTTGAGCGCCGCGCAATTCGTGAATCAGCGCTTGGCGCTGGTGCGCGTGAAGTGTATTTGATTGATGAGCCGATGGCGGCCGCGATTGGCGCCGGTTTGCGCGTTTCTGAGCCAACGGGCTCGATGGTGATCGATATCGGTGGTGGTACTACCGAAGTGGCCGTTATCTCACTGAACGGCGTTGTTTATTCTTCTTCCGTGCGTATTGGTGGTGACCGTTTTGATGAAGCGATCATTAACTATGTGCGTCGTAATTATGGCAGCTTGATTGGTGAGGCAACCGCAGAGAAGATCAAACATGAGATTGGCTCTGCTTACCCAGGCGATCAAGTGCTTGAAATTGAAGTCCGTGGTCGAAACTTAGCGGAAGGGGTTCCTCGCAGTTTTACTCTTAATTCCAATGAAATTCTGGAAGCGCTGCAAGAGCCGTTAAGCGGAATTGTTTCTGCGGTGATGGTGGCTTTAGAGCAGTGTCCGCCAGAGCTCGCTTCAGATATCTCTGAAAATGGCATGGTATTGACAGGGGGGGGAGCATTACTGAAAGAACTCGACCGTTTGTTAACCGAAGAAACAGGGATTCCAGTAGTGATTGCCGATGACCCGTTAACCTGTGTTGCCCGCGGCGGCGGTAAAGCACTAGAAATGATTGATATGCACGGCGGCGATCTGTTCAGTGACGAGTAATGGTGAATAATGCCCTACCTGCTTGCAGCGTGAGTGGAATTGACTAAGTTAGCAAACCCCAACACACAGTGTTTCGCTAGGTGTTGGGGTTTGTCTACCCGTGTTGTTACTGCAACGCCAAGTTGTTTGGGTACAGGTATCGCCTGATACCTGAATCAAAATTTGGGATTATTTAACATGAAGCCAATATTCGGTCGAGGACCCTCTTTACAGCAACGTCTCTTTTTTGCCGTGATCGCTTCAGCCAGCTTAATGTTGGCTGACAGTCGTTTAGATGCCTTCTCTCAGGTCCGTTTTCTCTTAAACAGTGCTGTGGCTCCTATTCAATA
The DNA here is from genome assembly GCF_963878025.1 of Vibrio sp. 11986-1-5. Taxonomy (NCBI): domain Bacteria; kingdom Pseudomonadati; phylum Pseudomonadota; class Gammaproteobacteria; order Vibrionales; family Vibrionaceae; genus Vibrio; species Vibrio sp. 11986-1-5. The sequence continues at coordinate 84,383 of NZ_CAWNVW010000002.1, read as the reverse complement.
CGCTGCCGATTTACCACGCAGTATGTTTGATGGCTTTTATGATCGGTTCAGCTCTCGCCAGCAATTGATGGAGAGCAATCATGGTTTGAAACGTGAGGTATTAATCCTTAAAAGTGACCTCATTTTATTGGATCAATATCGTGAAGAGAATCAACGTCTACGCAAATTGCTTGGATCGTCGTTTGTCCGTGATGAGAAAAAAGTGGTTGCCGAAGTGATGGGAGTGGACACATCACCTTATCGTCATCAAGTGGTGATCGATAAAGGTCGGGTGGATGGTGTTTATGAGGGGCAACCCGTCATTAATGAAAAAGGGATTGTCGGTCAGGTGACGTTTGTTGCAGCACATAATAGCCGAGTCCTATTATTGATTGATTCTAATAGCGCTATACCAGTGCAGAATATCCGTAACGATATTCGTGTTATCGCTTCCGGTAATGGGCAAACCGATGAAATTCAACTTGAGCATATCGCTACCAGCACTGACATGAATGTAGGAGATATGTTAGTGACCTCTGGATTGGGAGGCATTTATCCAGAAGGCTATCCAGTCGCTTACATTGCTGAAGTGGATAAAGATACTCGACGGGAATTTGCGGTGATCAAAGCCACTCCGGTAGTCGATTTTACTCGTTTACGTTACTTATTGTTGATTTGGCCGAACGAAGATAGACAGCAAAAGGTACTACAGGCCATGCCTCAACATATGCTAAAGGAGGCTCGAGATGGATCGCAATGATTGGTCAAGCCGCTTGGTGATTTGGGGATCATTTTTATTAGCGCTGATTGTACAAACTATTCCTTGGCCGGGGACATTAGACCTACTACGTCCTTCTTGGTTGCTGTTAGTGATCTGTTATTGGGTAATGGCCTTACCTCATCGAGTCAATGTTGGTACTGCATTTACGATGGGCTTGTTGTGGGATCTTTTACTCGGTTCCACGCTGGGTATCCGTGGCATGATGATGTCTATCGTGATTTACCTTGTCGCTGTTAACTTTTTGTTGCTACGTAATATGGCACTCTGGCAGCAAGCGATTGTGATTGCTTTATTAGCCATGGGATTAGAGGTACTGATTTTTTGTGGTGAGTTTTTAATACAAGATGTCACCTTTAACCCTTTGTCACTCTGGAGTGGCGTGATTAGCTGTATACTTTGGCCATGGATGTTTTTATTACTGCGTCGCGTTCGTCGCCATTGGAATATAAAATGAACCATAAAAAATTACTGCTCGCCTCCGGCTCTCCGAGGCGACGTGAGCTATTGGCTCAGTTGGGATACGATTTTGATATTGTCGTTCCTAATGTGCAAGAACAGCGTCAAGTCACTGAATCAGCTCAAGACTATGTTTTACGCCTTTCACAAGATAAAGCGCGAGCTGGATTGGCGATGACAGAGTCCGACGCCGTTGTACTCGGATCGGATACGATCGTTGTCTTGGATGAACAAGTGCTGGAAAAGCCGCAAGATTTTGCTGATGCTCGACGAATGTTGTTACAGCTCTCTAATACTAACCATCAAGTGATGACCGCGGTCACCGTCGTCGATGCCGAGCGCCACCACTCTCTATTAGTCACCACTGATGTGTGGTTTAAAGCATTATCTGAACGAGAAATTGAGCATTATTGGCAAACGGGTGAACCTTGCGATAAAGCGGGCAGTTATGCCATTCAAGGATTAGGGGGACGCTTTGTCACTCGAATAGAAGGCAGTTATTACGCTGTGGTCGGCTTGCCTCTTTATGAAACGGACCAGCTCTTGCACGAATTTTTATAACTTACATCATTGAGGTGCGCTCATGAGTGCGGAGTTGTTGTTAAACGTTACCCCAAGTGAAACTCGGGTGGCGATGATTGAAGGTGGAGTGCTGCAAGAGATCCACATAGAACGTGAAGCTAAACGCGGTATTGTCGGGAATATTTATAAAGGCAAAGTCAGTCGTGTCTTACCCGGTATGCAGGCGGCGTTTGTTGATATTGGTTTAGATAAAGCGGCATTTTTGCATGCTTCTGATATTGTTCCTCACACTGAATGTGTTGCTGAGAATGAAAAGCAACAGTTCAAGGTGCGCGATATTTCTGAGCTCGTGCGCCAAGGGCAAGATATTGTGGTGCAAGTGGTCAAAGACCCATTAGGCACCAAAGGCGCGCGCTTGACCACGGATATTACGCTTCCTTCACGTTATTTAGTGTATATGCCGGGTGCCATTCATGTCGGTGTTTCGCAACGAATTGAAAGTGAACGAGAGCGAAATCGTTTAAAAAGTGTTGTTGGTCAATATTGCGATGAACACGGTGGTTTTATTATTCGCACCGCAGCCGAAGGTGCGAATGAAAAAGAGTTAGCGCAAGATGCCGCGTTTTTAAAGCGGTTATGGACTAAAATCATGGAGCGACGTGCGAAATACAAAACCCGCACCACGTTGTATGGTGAACTAGGCCTAGCGCAGCGAATTTTACGTGATTTTGTTGGTACCGATTTAACTAAAATCTTGGTCGATTCGCGAACTGAATTCGATAATCTACTTGAATTTACCTCTGAATATGTGCCTGAACTGACTGATAAATTAAGTTTGTATGAAGGCGATAAACCGATTTTTGATATGTATGACACCGAGAATGAGATTCAGCGCTCGTTAGAACGAAAAGTTGAATTGAAATCCGGTGGTTACCTGATCATTGATCAAACAGAAGCAATGACGACCGTTGATATTAATACCGGAGCTTTTGTTGGGCGTCGAAACCTAGAAGAAACGATTTTTAATACCAATGTTGAAGCCACTCAAGCCATTGCTCGTCAGCTTCGACTGCGTAATCTTGGTGGGATCATCATCATTGATTTTATCGATATGATTTCAGATGACCACCGTAAGCGTGTATTGGCTTCTCTTGAAGCGGCGTTAAGCAAAGATCGAGTGAAAACCAATATTAACGGGTTTACTCAATTAGGCTTAGTGGAAATGACCCGTAAACGAACTCGCGAAAGTATTGAACATGTTCTGTGTTCGACTTGTCCAACTTGTGAAGGACGTGGCAGCGTAAAAACCGTTGAGACGGTCTGTTTTGAAATTTTACGTGAAATTACTCGAGTGAATCGTGCTTATGACGCCGATAAGTTTGTCGTTTATGCCTCACCAGCAGTAGCGGATACTTTACAAGGCGAAGAGTCTCACTCACTCGCTGAATTAGAAGTGTTTATCGGTAAGCAAGTCCGTATTCAAGCGGAACCTTTGTATGTACAAGAGCAATTTGATGTTGTCATGATGTAAGTAGGATTGTGAGTGCTTTCGATATTAACTCGCCTTAGGCGGATAGTGTTGTGGTTACTGGTAAGTCTGTTAGTGGTGCTGGCCTTGGTCATCACCACTTTACGTATCGTCTTACCAGAAATGAATCGTTTTAAAGGCGAGATTCAACAGTGGGTTGGCGAACAAACCCAAATTCAAATTACCATTGCCGATGTGCGTGGCTTTTGGCGTAATACCCACCCTTCGCTTGCTCTGCAAGGGGTTCAGGCGAACCTGCCTGATGGCAGTCAAATACAACTGGAAACCGCGCGGATTGATGTCGAGTTTGATTTACTAGAAAGCTTCAGACAGCGAGCGCCAGTGGTAGCTAATCTCGTCATTCATCAATTAAATCTGGATATTCGTTCGGTTGATTGGTTGGCAATCAATCAAGCATCGGATCAGCCATCAAGCCAAACTGGCGATCAAGGCCGTATTTTACAGCGCTTAGACGATTTATTCTTACGTCAGCTCGATGATTTTTCTATTCAGGATTCGACCATCCTCTATCAAACGATGGCGGGCGACTTTCGTCAATTAGATGTTGAAAAACTGCATTGGAAGAACCGTGGACGCCAGCACATTGCGGAAGGGATCATCAGTTTAGCGGATAGCGAAATTAACTCATTAAAAGTAAGTGCTCACTTTAAAGACCACGGTTCATTACGGGATGTTTCTGGGCAATTTTATATCAGTGCCGATAAACTGCGGGTTCGTCCATGGTTGACGCGTTATTTAGCTGATGCAACAGGGATTGAACGTGGCTTAATCAGCTTTAATGCTTGGATCTCATTAGAGCATAATCAGCCTATTGATGGTTATGTTGAGCTCAAACCTTCAGAGCTTGCGTGGCACGATACAGAGCGACATGAGTTACTCTTGGAGTCAGGCATTGTTCAGTTACTTCCTACCGAAAATGGTTGGCAAGTTAGTGCCCACTCTCTCAAATTGCGTACCGATGATAACCCATGGCCGGAATTGGATTTTGCTTTAGATTGGCAACCACAAGGTTGGCGCTTGAATGTCTCTCAATTGGCGCTACCCACTTTAACGCCATTAGTTAGGTTGATACCAAATTCACAAACGGCGCAAAGCTGGCTTGCACATTTAGAACCCCATGGTTTGTTGGAGGATGTACGGCTGTCGGTGAATCAAGATCATGGTATCCAGTACTCTGTTCGACTGAATCAAGGCGGTATCAAGCAGTGGGATTTGTTGCCCGGAATCGAGAATCTACAGGCAACAGTCCGAGGTTCGACAGAGAGCGCCGTTATACATGCGAGCTTAGTTGATGAAACCCTGCCTTATGGTGATGTTTTCCAAGCGCCACTGTCTCTGCGTCAAGGATCGATTGATCTAGTGTGGCAGCGTGATGAAAGCGGTTGGCGTTTATGGGCCGATAAAGTAAGCGCTGACAATGCGGATCTGAAAGTATTAGGGGCTTTTCGACTTGATTTTCCGGTCCAAGGAGAGCCCTTCTTATCTTTTTATGCCGAAGCCGATCTCTACAATGCGGGCGAAACGTGGCGTTATTTACCTACGAGAGCACTGGGCCAGTCTCTTACCGATTACTTATCGACGTCGATTCAGGGCGGTCACGTTGATACCGCTAAATTACTTTGGTATGGCGAGCTAGCCGCGTTTCCTTATCAGGATAACAACGGTATTTTCCAAGCTTGGGTTGGATTAAAAGACGCGACATTCAGCTTCGATACCGCGTGGCCAGCGATCACCGATTTACAGCTTGATCTGCTGTTTGAAAATGAATCCATGTACCTTGATTCTCGTTCGGCGACATTAATGGAGGCTAAAGCGGAGCGTATTGTTGGGCAAATTGCTCATTTGTCTGAAGATGGCTGGCTAGAACTCAGTGCTACAGTAAAAGCTCAAGGTAATGCGGTACGGGATTATATGACCGCAAGCCCATTAGTCGATTCCGTTGGCGCTGCATTAACCGCTATTGATGTACGTGGGCTGGTCAACTCTCAGTTCCAATTAGCGATTCCTTTTGCGCATGGTCATGATGTTCGAGCGTGGGGGTGGGCGGATTTGACGAATAATCAGGTTGAGATCAACACGCCGCCAATGACATTAAATGGCGTATCGGGACGAATTCATTTTGATAACGATCAGGTCTCGGCCGCAGGACTAACGGGTGAGTTACTCACACAGCCGATTTCTTTTGATTTTAAAGGTGAGAGTGCAGCGCAAGGTTATCATGTTGGCATTGATTTAGTGGGTGATTGGGATATTGCTCCTTTAGCGCCCTATGTCGGTGAGCACTGGCTGGCGCCTGTCACTGGTCATGCACCTTGGCAAATGGGGGTCAATATTCAGCTCAATGATGTTGGCTTTACGTATCAAATTGATGCACAGGCTAATTTACAGTCTATCGCGAGTGCTTATCCCTATCCTTTAGCTAAACCTGCCAACCATCAAGGGACAGCGCGTTTGCAAGCCTCTGGTAATCAGCAAGCGGTATCTGCTCGTTTACAACTGCCTGATGCGAAGTACCAAACGGAGATTGATATTACTCAGCCAGTACCACGCTTAACGGCAAGTTATCTGTTACTGGGGCAAGGCAGCTTTAAACTGAGCCCAGTTGCTGGGCATGATGTTCAGATTCGCAGCGAGAGATTTAACCTTGATCAATGGTTGGATGTTATTGATCAGCAAACCGATAGCCCTGCACCTAGTGTATTGGCGGAGTTACAAACGCCAAGCTTACCTATACCAGAACGAGTCGATATTGATGTCCAAGAGCTTACCTTTGCTGGTTTAGAGTGGCACGATGTGGAATTCAGCGCTCGCCAAAAAAATCTTGGTTGGTCTGCTACGGTCAATAGCCAAGAGGTGCAAGGCCAAGCCAGTTATATTCAGCCTTATGATTTGACGGTGGCTTTACAACGTCTCCATATCTATCTGCCGCAACTCGATCAACATCAAGGGCATAGCCTGTTGATTGATAGAGAAAAGCAAGATGCGCCACTGATTTCAGAGTTTGATCGCCGCTTTCATCAGTTAGTGCCTAATCTTACCTTAGTGATTGATGATTTTTGGTTACAAGGATACAGCGTCGGTAAGTTGAATATGGATTTTCAGCGCCAAGGCGATACTTTAGCTTGGAAAAAAATTGACATTGTCAGCGGTACCAATCAAATCAATATTAATGGTGAGTGGACGCTCACCGATGAGAGTAGTCACACCGTGATGAATATTGATATGCAAGGTGAAAATAACAGCGATCTTATGGAGCGCTTTGGGATCACCTCTGGTATACAACGAGCCCCGTTTTCGCTGAAAAGTCGTAGCGAATGGGACGGTGCGCCATGGTCGATGCGGATTAATACCTTACAGGGCACGGTAGAAACTGAATTAGGTAAAGGGGTTATTTCTAATGTCAGTGGGGCAGCGAATCTGCTTGGATTATTCAGTCTCGATTCGATCATTCGTAAAATGCAGCTCGATTTTAGCGATATTTTTGACAAAGGGATGGCGTTCAACCGTATAACGGGTAGTGGAGAAATCGAGCAAGGTATATTTGTGACCAATAATATCAAAATGGATGCGATTGCTGGTGAAATGACCATCCGTGGTATGGCGGACCTCAATACTCAGATGGTGGATGCACAAGTGAACTTTGTCCCCGATCTGACATCAGGAATTCCTGTCATGACAGCGTTTGCCGTGACTCCAGTGACGGCCTTATATGTGTTAGCGATCACTACGGTGATATCACCAGTCGTTGAGGTCTTTACTCAAGTTAATTATGAAGTTAAAGGGCCTTTGAATGCACCGAATGTGCGTGAAATATCGCGCCGTAAAGGGGAATTTAAGCTGCCTGAACGGCTAAAAAAATAACTCAAGGAGAGAGGATCATGTTGCGAGTCGGATTAATACAAATGACGTCCAATCATGTTGTTGATGATAATCTAAATTACATTGAACAGCAGGTGATAAAACTGGTGGATCAAGGCGCGCAATTGATTGTTACCCCGGAAAACGCAGCCTTATTTGCCAGTCACGACCAATATCAGCAAAATGCCGAGCCATTAATGACTGGACCAATTCAGCAGCATTTTTCTCGATTGGCTAAACAGCATCAGGTGTATTTATTGCTGGGTAGTTTACCCATTCGGCGCTCAAATGGCCTTACCAGTACCTCGATTTTATTCGGACCTCAAGGCGAATGGCTGGCAGACTATGATAAGCTACACTTATTCGACGTTGATGTTGCTGATCAGCATCGTTGTTATCGCGAATCTGCGCTATTTTGCGCAGGTCAGCGCGTAGTGGTAGCGAACACGGGATTAGCTAATTTAGGCTTATCGATTTGTTATGATCTGCGCTTTGCTACGTTATACAGTGAGCTACGCCGAAAAGGTGCACAAATTTTGCTGATCCCGGCTGCGTTTACTGCGGTGACTGGTCAAGCTCACTGGGAACTGTTATTACGAGCGAGAGCGATTGAAACCCAGTGCTGGGTCATCGCCGTTGGACAAACAGGCCAGCACTCCGGCGGAAGACAGACTTGGGGACATTCGATGGTGGTCAATCCTTGGGGGGAGATCACCGCTTTTCTCGGTCATGAAGCCGATAATCTTTTGGTCGATATTGATTTACGCTCGCTGCAAACTATTCGTCAAAACATGCCGGTGCTTGAGCACACACGTTTTCATCATCAATTTATAGAGAAAAAGAATCCGCTATGAGTATTACCCGTATTGAACAAGCGTTACTCGCCCCAACGGGCCTGACTGAACAGGATGTTGCTGATACGCTAGCCAGTATCATGACTCGTGATATTGATTATGCTGATCTTTATTTTCAATCGAGCTGGCATGAATCTCTGGTTTTAGAAGATAGCATTATTAAAGATGGCTCATTTAATATCGATTGCGGGGTTGGCGTACGGGCGATCAGTGGTGAAAAAACCGGTTTTGCTTACTCGGATCAAATTCAACTTGATGGATTAAAACAAAGTGCGATTGCAGCTCGAGGCATTGCGACTCAAGCCAAAAATGGTCAAGTGCAAGCATTCCGACGCCATGATAACCAAGCGTATTATGCGGCGGATAATCCATTAGAAAATTGGCAAAAACAGAAAAAAACCGAGCTACTGCAACAGCTCGATGCTTATATTCGAACCAAAGAACCTTTGATTCAAGAAGTCTCGGTGAGCCTGAGTGGGGTTCATGAACAGATGCTGGTGGCAGCAACCGATGGCACTTATGCTGGTGATATTCGTCCGTTGGTGCGTTTATCGATCTCCGTGTTAGCTAAAAAAGGCGACCGTCGTGAGCGTGGCAGTGCAGGGGGCGGTGGTCGATTTAATTATGATTACTTTTTAAATGAAGAAAACGGCCAAAAAATTGCTTTTGCTTATGCCGATGAGGCCATTCGCCAAGCGTTGGTGAATTTAGAAGCGGTGGCTGCTCCTGCTGGCACCATGCCTGTAGTATTGGGCTCTGGCTGGCCAGGTGTCTTACTGCATGAAGCGGTAGGGCATGGTTTAGAAGGGGACTTTAATCGTAAAGGTTCTTCTGTTTTCTCTGGAAAAATCGGGCAGCAAGTGACCTCTAAACTGTGCACGATTGTCGATGATGGCACGTTAAAAGATTTACGTGGTTCATTGAATGTCGATGATGAAGGGGTTCACGGCCAATACAATGTGCTGATTGAAAAAGGCGTTCTTAAAGGTTACATGCAAGATAAGCATAATGCGCATCTAATGGGTGTTGCCCCCACGGGGAATGGTCGCCGTGAATCCTATGCTCATTTGCCGATGCCTCGCATGACCAATACCTATATGTTACCCGGTGAGCATACTCCAGAAGAGATCATTGCCAGTGTCAAGAAGGGGATTTACGCGCCTAATTTTGGTGGTGGTCAAGTGGACATTACCTCTGGAAAATTTGTCTTCTCGGCCTCTGAGGCGTATTTGATTGAAAATGGCAAAGTGACACGTCCGATCAAGGGAGCAACATTAATTGGCTCTGGTATTGAAGCGATGCAGCAAGTCTCAATGGTTGGCAATGATCTGAGTATTGATCGCGGTGTGGGTGTCTGTGGTAAAGCGGGGCAAAGTGTTCCAGTCGGTGTCGGCCAGCCAACGTTAAAGTTGGATGCCTTAACCGTAGGTGGGACAGAATAATTGACGGAATAAAATCGGCCGCTTACACGAGAAGTTGGGGTAAAGCGGCTTTTCTCGGTAGTAATTATTGACGATCCGTGCGATATTTCGCGCTAATTTTTTGAGCCTATTTATAAACTCTGGAGTCACCATTATGTCTCATGAAGATGAATATCTCTCTGTTGAAGCCTTTATTGAAATGCAAAAAGAAGAGACTCGCGATATTATTCAAGCGCTACTCGACGACGGCAGTGATCCAGAAGCCTTGTACGATATTGAGCATCACTTGTTTGCTGAAGATTTTGAAATCTTAGAAAAGGCTGCTGTTGAAGCTTTTAAACTGGGTTTTGAAGTATTAGAAGCTGAAGAGACTGAAGATGAAGATGGTCATAAACTGTTCTGCTTTGATGCGACCATGCAATCGGTTTTGGACCCTCAAGCGATCGATCAGCAAGTCGCAAAATTAGTCGAGTTAGCTGAAAAGTTTGATGTTATCTACGATGGTTGGGGGACGTATTACGAAGGTGAAGATGCCCTTTATCCAGAAGAAGATGACGAAGACGAAGAACAAGCCTAATACTCAGTGGCCGTTATCCGTTAATGTTGCCACTGTGAGCAATTAATTTGTCATAGTAAATACCAGTCAACCGGCTGGTATTTTTGATCCCGCTCAGGTATATATGAAATAAATTTGCTCAAGACAATCGATGACAATGCAGTTTTCTCTTTCTGGTCCATGGCAGCTTTCTCCTCTGACAGACGTATCCATTCCTCAAGTTGATCTTTATTTTCCTAATCCATTCAGTTGCGCCTTGCCAAGTGAATTCGCTGAGCATGAATTAGCGCAGCAAGAGTGGCATTTAATGCATGATATTGAAGTCGATGACCATCTCTTAGCGTTTGCTGCTATTGATGTCGTGATAGAAGGCATCGATTATCCAGCCGAAGTGCGCCTTAATGGAGCCGCTATCTTTGATTGTGACGGAACGCAACATCGTTATAAAAAAGAGATCCGTTCGCTACTTAAGTTAGGCCTAAATCGGTTTGAAATTTTATTCTTACATCAGGAAGACGATTGGTTGATTGAAGAGCCGATTTGTCCGCTTGGTGAAGAAAAGCGAGTTGCATATGACTCGAGGATTGGTATTTGGCGAGCGCCTTATTTACAGGCTATTTCTCACTTACGCCTTGAGCATCTAACGACAGAGCAAATCTGGCATCATGGTGGTGGTTGTGAGCTGTTAGTGAATCTTTACTTTACTACCTACGCGACTGGTTTAGTGTCGGCGGCAGTTCGTTTTGATGGTATGACTTACCATTTACCGATAGATGTACGTAGTGATCATGTAACGGCTATTTTCCAAGTCGATGCTCCTCGGTATTACGACGCAGAAAAACCGAATCCTGAAGATCTTTATACGATTGATGTTGAGTTAGATGGACAACAAGCCTCCGTTAAACTGGCATTGAGTGACACTTTGTGTGTCACTCATTTTCCGTTATAACGCTATTGGCGGAGCCGATCATTATCTAGTGCGCACAGCCAAAATGTTTGTCGGTGCCTTTTTTCTGTGGATGCAGACTTTGCCATACTTTCTCATGAAAGTAGTAAGCACAAGTATTAAAGCTAGGTTCAATCATTGCCATAATACCGCCAATTAACCAGCTACCAGTGAGCAAATAAGCGATACCAAAAGCAACGCTAAAGTGGATAACGGCGAAGCTGGCGGTTTTTATCCGAGTCTTGCCTGCGTAACGTTGCAGTGCTGGATGTTGAGTCCATACTCGTTCATGGAAATAAAAAGCGACAGTATTGACCATCGGTTCCAGCATAGCGATTAAACTACCGAGAATGATATCGCCCGTCAGTAGGTAAGCGATAGTAAAAGCGATGGTAAAGTGAATAGCAGCAAAGCTGAGTGTTTTTTTCATGATCCGATCCCACCTATTTCTTCTTGATGTAAACATTATTGATAATTATTCTCAAAAAGAAAAGGGGAATCGAACAATTAATCTCATCGGTAAAATCGATGAGTCTTCCTTTTGGTGATTAACCTTGCGGTTTGATGACTAAAACGGGGATGGGGGCGTTCTCGACGACCTTGCTGGCTACCGAACCAAGCATCACTTTATCCATTCGCGAGCGCTTATGGCTGGGCATGACAATTAACTCTGCCTCGAGCTTTTCTGCATATTCAAGAATGGTCGTGTAGGGCTTACCTTCAGCGACATGTAACTGATAATGAATATCTTCAGGCAGATACTGCTGAGCAAACGCTTGTAAGCGTTGCGCGACATCTTGTTTCATTTTATTGGCTGCATCACGTGGGAAATAAGTTGCGACCATCGACATATGAATACCGGGCAGTACCGTTAAAAGGTGTACTTGAGCACCACTGTGCCTCGCTTGCCATACTGCACTTTGCGCGGCTTTATCAGCAAAGCCTTGTTCATTTAAATCTACGGGTACTAAGATATGTTTATACATAGTTTTTGATCTCTGTATGGCTTTCCCCTACTGATTCGATAAGCAGAGGAAAGCAAAGTCATGATGGTTTAAGGTTGTACCGCCGTTTTTCTGAGAGCTCGACGTCTTTGATTCCAGCCAAGCAGTAAGGTCAGCAACAGTGCAGGGACAAAGACCCACTCTTTCATTGGACGATCACTATCTACGACTACCGTACGGACCTCCCAATCAAAATCGATCCCTGCCGCTTCAGCTGGGCTACGAAATTCAACAGCGTCAATCAACATTCGATTATTGATCTTATTCACGGTAAGCCCCATCGAACGAATCCGTTCTTTCGCCGTTAATGCTCGATCATCAAACGGCAGTTGCACGGTTTTCGACACATAATCACCCATTAAGGTTTCCCCGGCGACGATCATCACAATTGGTTGACCTACTGGTGCTTTATCGACGATGTAGGCTAAGTCTGTGCCTGGGTATTGATACTTAGCTGGGTAAATTTTATCCCACCAAAAACCGGGTCGTAAAAAGCTAAAGGTTAGTAGCAACAATAACAGCACTTCCCACCATTTTGCTTTGGTAAACCACCAGCCTTGAGTCGCCGCTGAAAATAACAGCATAGCGATGATTGAGGATCCAACCGTTAATGCTAAGTGCCACCATGACTCAATACCCATCAGTAATAATTGGGTATTAAAAATAAACATAAATGGCAGAATGGCGGTTCGAATATCGTAGGTAAATCCTTGAATACCAGTACGAATGGGGTCTGATTTGGCAATCGCCGCAGCGGCAAATGCAGCTAGACCGACAGGTGGTGTATCGTCTGCTAAGATACCGAAATAAAACACAAATAGGTGTACGGCAATCAATGGGATGATCAAACCATTCTGTGCACCTAAGGTAACGATCACCGGAGCCATCAATGTCGATACGACGATATAGTTGGCGGTGGTTGGTAACCCCATACCTAAAAGTAAGCTGATCACGGCAGTAAACAGCAACATCAACATAATGTTACCGCCAGAGATAAACTCGACAAAGTCGGTCATCACTAAGCCAATACCCGTTAAGGTAACCACACCAACCACGGTACCAGCGGCTGCAGTCGCGACACCAATCCCAATCATATTGCGTGCACCAGACACTAAACTTTCGAGTAAGTCTGTAACGCCAGCTTTGGCTTGTTGAGCGGCATCGTTAGTGCGATTAAACCAAGCGATCATTGGCCTTTGAGTTAATAAAATAAAAATCATAAACACGCTGGCCCAGAAGGCAGATAAACCCGGCGAAAAGCGCTCAACGGTCAAACACCAGACTAAGACCACGATCGGCAGTAAGTAATGCAGCCCAGACTTAACTGTCGGGCCAACGTCTGGGATTTCCTGAATGTTTTCATCCAAACTAAATTCACGCTCGTGAGTATACTGAGCAGAGACTTTCAACAGTAAGAAATAACAGACTAACAGTACGAGTGTGACTATAGGTGTTGCTGCCGCGCCAAACACGTCCTTCGTCCAACCGACCCCGTAATAGACCAACGCACTCAAGACACATAACCCTAAAATGGTGCCAGTGAAAGAGAGCAAACTGTTGAGTAACGTTGAAGGTCGACGACGAGGTAGGCCAGTCATGCCGGCTTTACAAGCTTCTAGGTGGACAATATAGATAAGCGCTATGTACGAGATAAGCGCAGGCAGCAGTGCCGCTCGGATCACTTCGACATAAGAGATTCCCACGTATTCGACCATCAAAAAGGCCGCAGCGCCCATGATTGGTGGCGTAAGCTGGCCATTGGTTGAAGCGGCAACTTCGATAGCACCGGCTTTCGTGCCAGAAAAGCCAACGCGCTTCATTAGCGGAATAGTAAAAGTTCCGGTTGTGACTACGTTGGCTATCGACGAGCCGGAGACCAAACCGGACAGTCCTGAGGCGACAACAGCCGCTTTCGCCGGTCCGCCACGCATGTGACCGAGTAAAGAAAAGGCCACCTTGATAAAATAAGCCCCGGCTCCGGCCCGTTCTAGCATTGCTCCAAAGAGTACAAATAAGAACACAAAAGAAGTCGAGACTCCTAAAGCGATACCAAATACGCCTTCAGTAGTTAGCCATAGATGAGACATGGCTTTATTAAAGCTTGCCCCTTTGTGCGCGATGACGTCGGGCATATGTGGCCCAGCAAAGGTGTAGAGTAAAAAGAGTCCGGCCACACACATTAACGGCGGGCCTAATGCACGACGCGTAGCTTCCAGTAACAGCAGCATGCCCATACCAGCGACAATGATGTCAGTATCGGTGGGTGCGCCTGAGCGACCGGATAAAGAAGTATAAAAAAGATGGATATAAGCTGCCGAGAAACTGCCCGCAAGGGCCAAGAGCCAATCCACAGCAGGAATACGGTCACGGGGAGAATGTTTTAACGCCGGATAAGCGGTAAAAGCAAGAAAAACGGCAAAGCTCAAATGGATAGCGCGAGCTTCGGTATCATTTAAAATCGCAAAGTTAAAAATAAATGGCAGTGGTGAAGCATACCAAAGTTGGAAAAGAGACCAGCACAGTGGTACAAACCACAAAATTCGCCCAGAAAAACCTTGTGGATTCCTAGCGCCAGTATCTGCTTGTGCAACCATCTCTTGCACATCCTGCGACGGAGTTGTTGCCTGCGTCATGTACGTTATCCTTAATATTGATGGTTCATACCTTTTCTATTGTCTAACTAACGTCTACTCAGTGAACGGTCCTGCAAAGCTTAGTATTAGCTTGACTATGTTCGCTGAAAAGCGAATAGAAGAAGGTGCGGTGCAAATAAAAAATTATCCAATGTCTGCCCAAAACAACGCGAGTGCTCAGTAAAGCTTGCCATATTGGTACGATTGCAGAGGGAAGAGTCGATAGCGAATATAAAAATGTTATGCGTAGGACTTATCAATCAACCCCCAAGCAAATGGGGATTGATTGCCTACCTACAATGGGTCATGATTTATTTTAGTAAACCGACCTCTTTGTAATATTTTTCAGCGCCAGGATGGAGCGGAATAGAAAGACCAGCTTTAACCATGTCTTCTTTTTTCAACGTGGCAAAGGCAGGATGAAGACGAGTAAAGGTATCAAAGTTTTCAAACACCGCTTTGGCAACGTTGTAAGCCACTTCATCGGAGACATCAGCGCTGGTTACCAGTGTTGCGGCAACTCCAAAGCTTGTTACTTCGTTATCGGTTCCACGGTACATTCCTGCAGGAATGGTGCTGTAGGCGTAGTAAGGACGCTCGGCAACAATTTTCGTCACTTCTGGCCCGGTTGCTGAAACCAGTTTAGCGTTACAAGAAGTGGTCGCTTCTTGGATGGCACCGTTTGGATGTCCGACCATATAGATAAAGGCATCAATACGATTATCACACAACGCTTGTGAACGCTCGGATCCTCTCAGTTCAGAGGCAAGTCTGAAGCTGCTATTAGTCCAGCCAAACGCGTCCATTACCACTTGCATGGTGGCACGATCACCAGAACCTGGGTTACCGATATTAACGCGTTTCCCTTCAAGATCTTTTACATTATTGATGCCGGAGTCTGCGCGAGTGATGATGTTAAAAGGTTCTGTATGCAAAGAGAACATCGCGCGTAGCTTTTTGTAAGGGCCGAGTTCAGAAAACTGACTGGTGCCATTATAACCGTGGTATTGCCAGTCCGATTGGACGATAGCAAAATCGAGCTCACCATTACGCATGGTGTTGACGTTGTAAATGGATCCTCCGGTCGATTCCACGGAACAACGAATATTGTGCTCTTGGCGGTCGCGATTCACTAAGCGACAAATAGCACCGCCAGTCGGATAGTAAACGCCGGTTACGGCTCCAGTACCAATGGTAATAAATTCCTGAGCGTGAACCGCACTCGCTCCCATAACAGCCGCAGCGATAGCACCTACTTTGATGATCTTGTTCAATAGCATGAATATCCCTTCCTTTTATTTATTATTCCCAAAGAGCTTGAACGGTTGTCGGGGGTATGATTCCTTGCCCCCTGATGACTAGAGGTTATTGCACGGTAAGTGCCCTCGGCAAGTCGTTTGGGTCTAGCAATTGGCGCTGGTTCTGCTGAAAAGCAGAAAAAGTGCCGAGTGATAATAACAAAAAATGCTTAATAAATTATAGAATTGTAAAAATTTATCATCGGCTAAAGCTCGCTGTTTAGTGGCTAGGGATGTTATTAATTGAGGTTAATTGATTGATAATTATTAGTTTAATGTATGGTTTGTGGATGATGGTAAGATACGTGAGATGTGAATTGGGTCACATTAATTTAACAATGTAACCCGTTATTAATGCGCTTTAGCCTGCGTATTCGAATAGCTCGCACACGGAAATAAATAACTGTTTAGTCGTGATATTCATTGTCGGGGTAATGAATATCGTATCATCGCCAGCAACGACGCCGAGGATACCTTCTGATTTACCAAGAGAGTCAAGTAAACGAGCAATCAATTGCGCTGCCCCTGGGCCTGTATGTATCACGACTAATGCGTTGTTATGATCGACATCGAGAACGAGTTCTCTGAGAGAGCTGGAAACTGTTGGTACTCCAAGCTCGGCAGGCAAGCAATACACCATCTCCATTTTGGCATTGCGCGTGCGAACGGCACCAAACTTGGTTAGCATACGCGATACTTTGGACTGATTGATGTTATCGAATCCTTCATTCTTTAAAGCATCGACAATATCGCTTTGTGAGCCAAAGCGTTCTTCCTTCAATAAGGCTTTAAAAACACGAACTAAGTTATCTTGTTTATCTGTAGGGCGCATTGTGGATTTTCTTTTGCTGTTCAACCATTAATGGCTATTGTCACATAGCTCACGACAGAGAGGCAAATTATCGTCGAAAAGTGTCTAAATGGTCACTGTAAAAATACCGTATTTACGTTTATATCCTTCTTACTTTGCCGCTTCTGCAATACAGGTTACGCTCTTACTGACGGGCTATTGTCATCCTAGGTGATTTGGCTCCGTAGATGGTCGCTAATACTTTGTCATTCCTCATGAATCCTCGCATAATGCTTCACTGACTGTGGTCTATTCATGAGGAATTGCGCAAAGTCGCAAAGCTGAGGTTAATTGATTGTAATCAAGATGTAGTTGCTATAGCTTTTTGACATCGGATAAATCAGATAAAAAGATACCCTACCAAAACATATATAAGAGATTTACTCTCAAGGAGAACTACGATGAAAGTCGCTGTTATTGGTGCCGCTGGCGGCATCGGTCAAGCCCTAGCTCTGTTATTAAAAAATCATCTTCCTGCTGGTTCAGATCTTGCTCTGTATGACATCGCTCCAGTGACGCCGGGTGTGGCTGCGGATTTGAGCCATATCCCGACGCCGGTGTCGATCAAAGGTTATTGCGGTGAAGATCCAACTCCTGCATTAGAAGGAGCGGATGTCGTGCTAATTTCGGCAGGTGTGGCTCGTAAGCCGGGAATGGATCGTGCGGATCTTTTCAATGTTAACGCCGGGATCGTCAAATCACTCGCTGAACGAATTGCCAATGTTTGTCCAACGGCTTGCATCGGGATCATTACTAACCCAGTCAATACAACAGTGCCGATCGCGGCTGAAGTATTGAAAAAAGCTGGCGTTTACGACAAGCGCAAGTTGTTTGGTGTCACGACGTTAGACGTCATTCGCTCGGAAACGTTTGTTGCTGAACTAAAAGGCAAAAATCCTACCCAAGTTCACGTTCCTGTGATTGGGGGACACTCTGGTGTGACGATTCTGCCTTTGCTATCACAAGTCGATGGTGTTGAATTTACTGAGCAGGAAATCGCGGCGCTCACTAAGCGTATCCAAAATGCAGGTACTGAAGTGGTGGAAGCCAAAGCGGGTGGCGGTTCAGCGACACTCTCGATGGGACAGGCTGCTTGCCGTTTCGGACTGTCTTTGGTGAAAGCATTACAAGGTGAATCAGTGATTGAGTATGCTTATGTGGAAGGCGGCAGCGAACACGCTTCATTCTTTGCTCAACCGATTAAACTGGGTAAAAATGGTATCGAGGAAGTGCTTAGCTACGGACCATTGAGTGATTTCGAAAAAGCAGCACTTGATGGTATGTTAGAAACGCTCAATAAAGATATTGAGATCGGTGTTGAGTTCGTTAAATAACAATAACCATCGTTAGATGATTTGATTTGTCATGCCGTTTATCCAGTGTACGTATTGGTCGTCGTCATGGCAGAGCATAAAAGACATCAACAATGCCGCAGTTTAACTTAGCGGCATTTTTTCTGCGTGAAGCTCCTATGATTTAAAGCTGCCATTAACCATCCTTACTTTCTCCTCCCATAGACTTAAGAGGGCAATGTCATTCTTGATGTTCTCTGGTCGATGTTCTGAGTCGTTTTTTCTTTGTCTTCGTCATGATTAACCATTTGATTGTCTCAATTTTTTATCCATTTCAGTAGTCATAAAATTGGTATAGAGTTAAATTTTTATTCATTAATGCTGAAAAAATAGTATTATCTGGCCTTTTTTATGGTCGCTAAGGCGATTTTATGGCGCAATCTGACGCAGATTTGATCGTTGGCAATGAATGTGGAAAAACTTTGACTTTGTTAGTGAAGTGGATCACGTCGAGTCTGCTATTAAAGGCCATTTCTGACTACTATAGCGTTTTCCAGAAGCAGGTTGGAAATCATCATGGATAACAAATTGGGTTTAGGCTCTTTAACCGCCTTGGTTATCGGCTCTATGATTGGGGCAGGGGTATTTAGCTTACCGCAAAATATGGCGGCAGTGGCGAGTCCTTTGGCGGTGATGATTGGTTGGGGTATTACCGGAATAGGTATGATCTTCCTTGCTCTATCATTTCAACAATTAGCGATACATAAACCAGAGATCAATAGCGGTGTGTTTGGTTATGCCCGGGCAGGTTTTGGTGATTTCGCCGGATTTTGTTCGGCCTGGGGATACTGGTTCAGTGCGATGGTCGCTAATGTTTCCTATCTAGTGATTGTCTTTAGTACTTTCGGCATGTTGTTTGATACGCCTGATCGGGTTATTTTTGGTGATGGTAATACGTTGATCTCGATTGCTGGTGCTTCGGTACTTCTTTGGCTGGTACACGGGCTTGTTTTACGCGGAGTACAAACGGCAGCGTTGATCAATTTAGTGACGACTTGCGCGAAAATGATCCCGTTGGTGCTGTTTATTTTATGTGCCATGGTTGCTTTTCGTTGGCAGACATTTACGGTTGACTTTACCGGACTTCACTTTGGATCTGAGCACGATTTATGGTCGCAAGTCAAAGCGACCATGTTGATTACGGTTTGGGTGTTTATTGGTGTTGAGGGTGCGGTGGTTGTTTCTAACCGGGCTCGAGTACGGCGCGATATTGGGCGAGCGACGATTTTTGGTTTACTGACCGCGTTAGCCATTTATGTCTTAGTAACATTGCTGTCAATGGGGGTGATTGTTCCCGTAGAACTGGCCAGCTATCAGAATCCGTCGATGGCCAGAGTACTAACCGAGATATTGGGTCCTTGGGGACAGTATATTATTGCGATTGGTTTAATTATTTCTGTGTGTGGTGCATTTTTGAGCTGGACGGTATTGGCTTCGGAAGCGCCATTTTTGGGAGCAAAAGATGGTATGTTCCCAGCACGGTTGGCGAAACAAAACGCTGCAGGTAGCCCCGCGAGTGCGTTGACGTTAACCAACGTTTGTATCCAAGTCTCACTGATCATCGTGATGTTTGCTGGTAGTACCTACGACACCTTATTGATCTTTGCTTCGGAAATGATCTTGGTGCCGTACTTTTTGGTAGGGGCTTATACTCTGAAGCTGGCGCTTAATGAGTCTAAACAAGGAAAAATTTTACTCATCGGGTGCGGCGCGACTCTCTATGGCGCTTGGTTATTGTATGCCTCTGGATTGCATTATTTATTACTTTCGACGTTATTGTATCTGCCTGGTATCGCTTTTTATATTAAAGCCAAACGAGAACAGGGGGTGCAGCCTTTTCTTGGTCGAGAGAAACTCGGTGCTGGTACGTTAACTCTCTGTGCTTTATTTGCCTTTGGTTTAATGTGGCAAGGGTGGTTTTAGTTAACAAAAGGACTCACTTGTCGCTTTATTGGTTTGACTCAGAGCGACAAGTGAAGAAGCAATAATCACGGCGTAGCCTAAGGTTTTTTATTACTTACTGCGTTTTACCGCCATATGTGCCAAAGCAATCAGCGCTTGTTTATAGTCACTGTCGGGGATAATAGCTAATTCAGCAATTGCTTTATCGGCTTCTTGTAGAGCTTTAGCGGTGGTGTATTCTAATGAACCGGTTTGCTGCATTGTCGCTAAAATCGCCGTTAATTTCTCCATCCCATTGGCTTTTTCAATCGCTTCACGAATCATCGCTGATTGCTCTCCTTGGCTATTACGCATGGCATGCAGCAAAGGTAGCGTTGGTTTTCCTTCTGCGAGATCATCGCCGACGTTTTTGCCCATTTCTTTGCCATCGGCGGTGTAATCCATAACATCGTCGATCAATTGGAAGGCAGTACCTAAATATTTACCGTAGTTTTGCATAGCCTTTTCAACTTCCGGAGGGGCATCACATAACATGGCTCCAATTTGCGTAGCGGCTTCAAACAATCGAGCAGTTTTTGAATAAATGACCTGCATATAACTCTCTTCCGTAGTCTCCGGATCATTACAGTTCATTAATTGCAGAACTTCACCTTCAGCGATAACGTTGACCGAATGACTCATTAATTTGAGGATCTTCATTGATCCTAGCTCGGTCATCATTTGAAAAGAGCGAGTGTAGATAAAATCGCCGACCAGTACGCTAGCTGCGTTACCGAACGTTGCATTCGCAGTGGCTTTACCACGGCGCATATCGGATTCATCAACGACATCATCGTGTAATAAAGTTGCCGTGTGAATAAATTCAATAAACGCGGCAGCCATGGTGTGGCCCTCACCTTGGTAACCTAAGGCTTTGGCGGACAAAATGGCCAGTAATGGACGTAGGCGTTTACCGCCACCACTGACGATATAAAACCCCAGTTGGTTGATAAGGGAAACGTCAGAATTGAGTTGAGCAAGTATCGTTTTATCCACTTTTGCCATGTCATCGGCAGTAAGCGCTTGGATAGCTTTAAAATCCATCATAAATCCGGCTGAAGTTAGAGCTTGTAAGGCATTATGTTCTGCTTGAGTTGTTGAATAATACACTAAAAAATATTGATTAATACATGGCTTAAAGGCATGATTGCCGCACTTTTGTTTGGCGATTAGCTTTTCGCCAATTTTTTTTAAATATGGCTTGTCATGGGGACGCCATTCACGTAGAATCTGCGCCCTATTGATGATTAGTTTAGCGCACACCCTTTTTGCTCAAAAATGTTAGCATAGGCTGTGCGGAAAGAGCGGAGTAAAATATGTACGCTGTTTTCCAATCTGGTGGTAAACAACACCGTGTTAGCGAAGGTCAAACTCTTCGCTTAGAGAAATTAGACGTTGAAACTGGCGCAACAGTTGAATTTGATAAAGTTCTTCTGATCGCTAATGGTGAAGCAATTCAAGTTGGTGCTCCTCTTGTAGAGGGCGGTAAAGTGACTGCTGAAGTGGTACAACATGGTCGTGGCGATAAAATCAAAATCGTTAAGTTCCGTCGTCGTAAGCACTCTCGTAAGCAACAAGGTCACCGTCAGTGGTTCACGGAAGTGAAAATCACTGGTATCAACGCTTAAGTTATTAGGAGAGTTTAACAATGGCACACAAAAAAGCTGGTGGTTCTACTCGTAACGGCCGCGATTCAGAAAGTAAACGTCTTGGTGTTAAGCGTTTTGGTGGTGAAGCTGTATTAGCAGGCAACATCATCGTACGTCAACGTGGTACTAAGTTCCACGCTGGTAGTAACGTTGGTATCGGTAAAGACCACACTCTTTTTGCTTTGTCTGATGGTAAAGTGAAATTTGAAGTGAAAGGTCCTAAGAACCGTAAATTCGTTAGCATCGAAGCTGAATAAGTTTAGTTTCTCGCTGAATTTAAAAGCCCTGCCGTTTGGTGGGGTTTTTTATTTATCAGCAAAGTGCTTATAACCAGTGATCCCTTACTAATGGGTCTACTTGTTATGTGTTCTAAAGCAGAAAGGCGTGATCGTTTATCTCGTGATGAGTTCTGCTAAAATTTATACCGTTAGTTAATAATGGTATTGCAACGCAAATTGTGCGGAGTAACAAATGAAATTCGTTGATGAAGCGGTAATAAAAGTTCAGGCTGGTGATGGTGGCAACGGCGTCGTCAGTTTCTGGCGTGAAAAATTCATTACCAACGGTGGTCCAGACGGCGGTGACGGCGGTGACGGCGGTGACGTTTATATACTGGCTGATGAAAACCTGAATACACTGATTGACTACCGTTTTCAGCGTTTCTATGACGCTGAGCGCGGAGAAAATGGGCGTGGCGCAAACTGTACCGGCAAGCGTGGTAAAGATAAGGTACTACGGGTTCCTGTTGGAACGCGGGCGGTCGATATCCATACCAATGAGGTGATCGCTGAAGTTGCTGAGCATGGTAAAAAGGTGATGATCGCGAAAGGTGGTTGGCACGGTTTAGGTAATGCTCGTTTTAAATCTTCGGTCAACCGTTCTCCTCGTCAAAAAAGTATGGGCACCAAAGGTGAAGTCAGAGAAGTGCGTTTAGAGCTACTTCTGTTAGCGGATGTCGGTATGTTGGGTTTGCCTAATGCGGGTAAATCAACCTTTATTCGCGCTGTTTCGGCGGCCAAACCTAAAGTGGCAGATTATCCTTTTACCACTTTGATCCCAAGTTTAGGGGTAGTGAGTGTCGTTCCTGAAAAAAGTTTTGTGGTTGCTGACATTCCAGGGTTGATTGAAGGTGCTGCGGAAGGTGCTGGGCTAGGTATTCGCTTTCTTAAACATCTAGAGCGTTGCCGAGTGCTACTGCATATGATCGATATCATGCCTGCGGATCAAAGTGATCCAGTGCAAAATGCACTGACGATCCTTGATGAACTTGAGCAATACAGCGAGAAACTGGCGAAAAAACCACGCTGGTTAGTGTTCAATAAAACGGATCTAATGCCAGAGCAAGAAGCGAATGAAGTGATTCAGAATGTCTTGGACGCATTGGGATGGGAAGATCAGTACTTTAAAATTTCTGCTATTAATCGTCAGGGTACCAAAGAGCTATGCATGAAGTTAGCTGACTTTATGGAAACCCTACCTCGTCAGCAAGAAGAGATCTCTGAAGAGCAAAAAGTGGAATTTATGTGGAATGATTACCACAAAGATGCCATGGCTGGTCAGCAAGTGATTGACGAAGATGACGATGACGACGATTGGGATGATGAAGAAGACGACGGTCATGTTATTTATGTTCGTGAATGATCTGCTTGATATTTAAAGTTAGTGAGCCGCAATCTTGATTGCGGCTTTTTTATATTCTAAATCATATCGTAACGACACATTTTGTTGCAAACTAGGCTTTCGGTAAATTGAGGTAGTTAGGAATGGAATCATGACATCCAAACAACGAGCAATTTCACGTTTGATTGCTCAAGCGGGACAAATGCTACTAGCGCATGGCGCAGAAAGTACTTTGGTTGGCGATATTATGCGCCGTATGGGGCTTGCTTCAGGCATGGATGAAGTTGAAGTTTCGCTCTCTGCGAGCTCATTAGTGGTGACTACCGTTTATCAACAGCATTGTATTACGACAGCTCGTCGCTGTGCGGATCGAGGAATCAACATGCGAGTCGTGACCCAAATTCAACGTATTTGTATTTTGATGGAGCGCGGATTATTAGATTACTCGATGGCACAGCACAAACTTGAACGAATAACGCCAGAGCGTTATAACCGTTGGCTAGTGGTGATAATGATTGGCCTGTCATGTGCGGCATTCAGTCGTTTAGCTGGTGGTGATGGAATGGTGTTTTTCATGACTTTTATCGCTTCGGCGATAGGTATGATGGTCCGCCAAGAGATCGGTCATCGCCAATTTAACCCTTTACTTAATTTTGCGGCGACAGCGTTTGTTACGTCACTCATTTCTACTCAAGCGGTGATCTACCAGCTTGGCAATAAGCCAACCATCGTAATGGCGTCTTCAGTATTAATGCTGGTACCGGGCTTCCCATTGATCAACTCAGTTTCTGATATGCTGAAAGGTTATATTAATATGGGCATCGCTCGCTTTGTGATGGCGAGTTTACTGACCTTAGCAACCAGTTTAGGGATTATTGCCGCGATGAGCGTGACGGGAGTGTGGGGATGGTAGAGCTGGTGAGTTGGGATTTATTACTAGGGTTAATCAACGATATGTTGTTTGCCTCGATTCCTGCTGTTGGGTTTGCGTTGATCTTTAATGTCCCGGTCCCAGCATTAAAGTATTGCGCTTTAGGCGGAGCTATTGGTCATGGCTCTCGTTATCTCATGTTGCACTTTGGTATTCCTATTGAATGGGCGAGTCTCTTTGCTGCTGGGATTGTTGGCATGATTGGTGTTCAGTGGTCGAGACGGTTTTTGGCTCATCCTAAAGTGTTTACTGTCGCTGCATTAATTCCCATGGTGCCTGGTGTATTTGCTTATAAGGCAATGATTGCGATGGTAGAAATTCACCATCTAGGTTTTAAACCTGAGCTGTTTGCGAGTTTAATGGAGAATTTTTTAAAAGCGATGTTTATCATTGCTGGATTAGCCGTTGGCCTAGCGATACCAGGGCTGTTATTCTATCGTCGTAAACCCATAGTCTAGAAGCAGAAGCAGGAATAGAGAGATGATCATCAGTATGATTGCCGCGATGGCAAACGAGAGAGTGATAGGCCAAGATAACCAAATGCCGTGGCATTTACCGGCGGACTTTGTGTGGTTTAAACGCTGTACTATGGGGAAAACGGTTATTATGGGGCGTAAAACCTATCAATCGATCGGACGCCCCTTGCCTGGACGTCATAATATCGTGATCAGCCGAGATCCTACACTGATCATCGATGGCGTGGATGTGGTTGCTTCTGTCGAAGCCGCTCTAGTCAAGGCGGGGGAGGTTGATGAAGTGATGATTATTGGTGGTGGTAGTATTTATGCCAAATGCCTTGCGCAAGCGGATAAACTTTATCTTACTTTCATTGATGCAGAGTTAGCAGGTGATACTCACTTTCCTGATTGGGGAACGAATTGGCGTGAATGTTACCGTGAGCACTGCCCGGCAGACGACAAAAATGTGTATTCGATGGATTTTGTTATCTTAGAACGCGAGGCTGAAGAACCTAGAACCTAGAACCTAGAACCCAATGCCGGCTGCTGAAAGACTTGTTTATCTTCCCAACGTAACATGGTCAGCGGCCCGCCCCATACGCAGCCAGTGTCTAAGCCAATTACCTTCGGACTAAAGTATCCTTCAAGTGCCGCCCAGTGACCAAAAATTACCGTTTTTTCTAATTCAATCCGTTGGGGTAGGGCAAACCAAGGCATCAGCTCGTGACTACTCACTTGAGCGGGAGGAAGTTTACACGCCATATCAAGACGCCCATCAAAAAAGCAAAAGCGCATGCGAGTGAACGCATTGATGATATAGCGATAACGCTCAATCCCTTGTAAATCGTCATTCCACAGATCAGGAGTATTCTCGTACATATTCGTCAGTAGCCATGACCATCGTTGGCTACGTAATATGGCTTCTACCTCTTGGGCTGCTTTACGAGCGGTCTGCAAATCCCATTGAGGAGAGATCCCTGCATGAGTAAGGACAAACTCGGGGTGCTCTAACAAGAGTGGCCACTGACGAATCCAATCTAATAATTCATCTGCATCAGGCGCAGCAAAAATAGTTAAGGTTTTATCTTTGTTCTTGGCAGGGTGAATGCCTAGTGACACAGCTAATAGATGTAAATCATGATTGCCGAGCACCGCTTTTGCCGCCGGTCCTAATTCACGAATAAAACGCAGTGTTTCTAGTGATTTTGGTCCGCGAGCGACCAAATCACCGGCGAGCCATAAAGTATCACTGGTGGGATGAAAGTTGACCTGTTTAAGCAATAGCTGCAGCTCATCTAGACAGCCTTGAATATCACCAACAATGTAATTTGCCACACAAACTCCGTTAATTCAGTACGTTGGGGACCGCTAAACGAAAGGGTTCTATTTCAGCAAGAAAAGGTTCGCCAAGGCTATTGAGCATTCCATAATGGCCTTGCATAACGCCAACGGGCGTTTCTAATGCTGTGCCACTGGTGTAGGTGTACTCATCATTAGCGGCAATAATCGGTTGTTCACCGACGACACCTTCCCCTTCAATCCTCATTTGCTTTCCGTTAGCGTCAGTCACTAACCAAGAGCGACTAATGAGCTGCACGGTTTCAGTGCTGAGATTCTTTATAGTAATAAGATAAGCAAAGACGTAGCGGTGCGCTTCAGGATGGGATTGTTCGGGCACGTACTTAGTTTGAACCTGAATCTTGATGCAAGGATGAGTAATATCCATAAATACTCCTGATTCGGATGACAAAACGAAGAAAATAGAGGATGGCGTTTGAGCCATCCTATTCTATTTATGCGGGTTGAGTATGCTGGGCATCAAGCCAATTTGCCATCGATACGAACTGTTTTAATGTCAGATTCTCTGGACGCATCGTTGAGTCGATTGCAAGGTGCGCAAAGGCTTCATCATCCAATAACCCTTTATAGCAGTTACGTACCGTTTTACGGCGTTGATTAAATCCTTCACGTACGACACGATCCAACCATTTTAAACTCGTTGCTGGATGTGGTAATTCCTCGTAAGGCAGTAAGCGAACCACAGCAGAATCAACTTTTGGTGGTGGAACGAAGGCACTCGGTGGTACTTCTAATACTGGGACAACCTTACAGTAATATTGTGCCATAACGGTCAAGCGACCATACGCTTTACTACCAGGCCCTGCAGAAAGGCGATTGACTACCTCTTTTTGCAGCATAAAGTGCATATCTTGAATTTCTTTATGAAATTCAAATAGATGGAACATTAATGGCGTCGAGATATTATACGGCAAGTTGCCAAAAATACGCAGTTTATTATTGGGTTTAACCAATTGCTGAAAGTCAAAACGCATCGCATCACCTTCGTGAATGGTCAGCTTATGCGACAATTCGGGATGGTTACGCAAACGTTCGGCTAAATCACGATCGAGTTCGATTACCGTAAATTTATCGACTTCACGGCCTACTGGCTCAGTAATGGCTCCTAAACCTGGACCAATTTCTACTAAATTCTGTCCTGGCAGAGGATTAATAGCAGACACGATCCCATCAATAATATAAGGATCGTTTAAAAAGTTTTGACCAAAACGTTTACGCGCTTTGTGCCCTAAATGGACATCATTTCTCATAGTGTTCTCAAAGTTATTGCGTTTTTTTATCAACTAATTCAATTGCTTGTTCTAGTGCGGTTTTAAAGCTGCCCATGTCGGCTAATCCCGTTGCTGCTAAGTCGAGCGCCGTTCCATGATCCACCGAGGTTCGAATAAAAGGTAAGCCTAAGGTAATATTAACCGAACGACCAAAGCCTTTATATTTTAATACAGGAAGAACTTGATCGTGATACATTCCTAAAACGGCATCCGCTTTTTGCAAATATTTTTCGCTAAAGATGGTATCTGCTGGTAAAGGGCCTACTAAGTCGATACCTTGCTGACGAAGCTTTTCTAAGCTTGGAGCGATGGTATCTATCTCTTCATGCCCCAGTACTCCGTCTTCTCCTGCATGAGGATTAAGACCGCAAACATAAATCGTTGGCTGAGCAATCGCAAATTTCTCCACCAAATCTTGATGGAGAATACGAATGATGCTTTCTAGACGTTCACCAGTCACCGCGGCAGAGACCTTAGCCAATGGAATATGTGTAGTCACTAGAGCGACGCGTAGTCCTTCGGTTGCCAGCATCATCACCACTAATGGGGTATTGGATAGCTCGGCAAAAAACTCGGTATGACCACTAAAAGCGACGCCTGAACGATTAATTACGCCCTTGTGCACTGGGCCGGTGACAATAGCATCAAATTCACCATTCATACAGCCTAATGCGGCTCTTTCTAAGGTTTTTAATACATAATGTCCGTTCGCTGGATTAAGTTGTCCAGCAATAACCTTTTCTGATACGGCAATGGAGTCAACCAACAAATACCCCGCCTTTTGCGGTGTGGCTTTTTGATCGGGCTGATAATCAAGTAGCTTTACTGCAATTCCCAATGCTTTGGCGCGTTCTGCGAGCATCTGTTTATCGGCGCAAATCACTAATTGATGTGGCCAATCATTTTGTGATAATGCCAGTACTAAATCAGGGCCGATACCAGCGGGCTCGCCGGCGGTGACGACGATGCGTTTAATCGTCATCTTGATCGTCCTGTAGGATTTCAACAAAAGCCCCGGCGCGCAGCTCTTGTAACCAAGTACTGGCTTCTTCATTGAATTTACGGTTAAACAAAATGCGATAAGCCCGATTTTTCATCGCGGCATCAGTACGGTCAACTTCGCGGCGATCTAAGACTTCGACAATATGCCAGCCGTGTACGGTTTTAAAGGGTTCACTAATTCTTCCAATTGGAAGCGTTTCAATTTGATGTTTAAACTCAGGGACATACAATTCAGGCGTTTGATAACCTAATTCGCCATTTTGCGCTGCAGAACCGGGATCTTGGCTATATTGTTGGGCTAATTCAGCAAAGCTCGCTTCGCCAGCATTGATGCGACGTACTAAATCATTGAGTTGATTTTTGGCGCCTTCATCACTCAAAATGATGGTTGGTTTAATTAAAATATGACGTGCATTGACCTCCGTTACCGCAACGGTTTCTAAGCCTTTGATGTCATCGATTTTTAGAATGTGGAAACCAACGCCACTGCGAAATGGACCAATAATGCTGCCTTTATTCTGCATCTTAATTTGATCGGCGAAGATCGTCGGCATTTCTTCTTTACGCATCCAACCCCAGTCACCGCCTTGTAATGCTCGTGGGCCTTTTGAATAGGTTATAGCCATGGTACTAAAATCGGCACCTTGGTTGAGTTCTGCTACTAATTTATTGGCTTGTGCTTCAACTTCGGATTTGTCTTGCCCATCATTAAAACGCAGTTGAATATGACTGATTTTATACTGTACGGTCGCGCTGGTTTCTTGAGCGAGTAACTCCGCTAGGGTATCGACTTCGGCTGGGATAATGTTAATACGGCGGCGTACTAATGCGTTACGAGCTTCACTCGCGGCGATCTCTTTTCTGATCTGTTCGCGAAACTCTGGGTAAGTTAATCCTTGTTCAGCGATCGATAAGCGAAGTTGTTCTGGTGTCTGTTGGTTATTATGGGCAATTTCGGCAATCGCGTCGTTTAGGGTATTATCATCAATACGTACCCCGATACGATCGGCTTCCTGTTGTTGTAAAGTATCGACAATCAACTTTTCAATGATTTGTTCACGCAAGATGTTTTCGGGTGGAAGAGTTTGTTGATTTGTTCTTGCATTAGCTTTCACCGTTAATAGCGCACTGTCTATATCGCTTTGCAAAATCACACCACTATTAACAATCACTGCTACGCGATCAAGCTCAACAGGTTGAGCCTGCACTGTCGCAATGCTTACTAAGCTGGTTAATGTATATAAAGCAAATGTCCACAGTTTCATTAGAAATCCTATTCATTATCGAGCGTTAATCATTGCTGATCACGTCACGGTTATTATGCGAAAAATTCAGATTTTTAGGGCTAAGGTGCCCAAATATACTGCCCTAGTTATTTAAGAAAAATGGGCGTCCATAACCCAAGGAGTTATCAGAACTTTTAATTCCAGCCATGCTTTCACTGGAACTCACTTTGGTGCCAAAACCGATAATACCAATGTTAAAGCTAAAGTTATTTTCATAGTTTGGATCTTCGAAACCCAGATAAGTGTCACTTGGTGCTCGCTTCCAGTCTTTTAACTGATTACTGTAAGAAAAGCCCATGTACCAGCAATCGGAGGTATAGCGAATCCCAACCAGCCATTCCAATGCTTCATTGGTGGTCATGTCGTAAAAATATTGTCCAGTAACATGCCATTTATCAGAAAGCTGATAGCCGCCAAGCAGTCCTGCTTGAGATATTCCTCGCCGAGTAATACTGCTTACCGGAATACTATCGCCCACCGTGTCTTCGATATACTCTTTGGTAACATAACGATAATTGGTTTGTAAGTAACCCCCGTTAAAACGGTATTCCAGTGTACTGTTGGCCAGCTGCATTGCGCTAGTATCGATATCGTACTGAATACCGCCATGATAAAAGAGAAAATCATCATAATTGAAATCCATTTCCACTGCCCAAGCGGAATAGTTCGATTGCGTATCTTCCACTTGGCTCGTATCGGTATTACTCGATTTTAAACCTTTATCGATATAGAAGATCTGTCCAAAGGCGATGTTCAATCGTTCTTTGTATTGGTCATCAAAAAACCGTGTTGATGCGCCATAGCTAATTTGGTTGGCGGCAGAGATAAAGTCTACGCCACTGTATTTTCTACTTCTGAATAGACCGTAGTAATCGGTTTGTAGCAACGTGGTATCATAGCGTGAGATATTTTGTTGGTTTTCTTTAGGAACATACAAGTACTGGACTTGTGGTTCAAGCGTTTGGGTATAACCATTAAATAACGTGGTGTCTCGTTCTAAGACGATACCTGCATGTGTTCTGAATTCAGGAATAACCCTTGAGACACTTTCTTCTAGGTCTTGGTAATCATTACTGGTTACCCCAGATAAATCTTGTTGGTAATAGGTCGCTAACAGTCTTGCTTCTGTCGTCCATGTTCCCCAAGTATTACCAAGTGGAATGGTAATGCCGGGTTCAATATGAGCGCGAGTAGCTGAAGGCTTACCTATCGCATCAGTTTCAAAACGTGAAATATGGCTTTTTATGTCCAAGTCTAGATAGCGCAGCAGCTCTGGTGCGTAGTAATTGAAGGCAACTTGCGGCATCAATCGATAGGGAAGGTTATCTCTATCGGTTAATACTTGAAAATCTCTCGCGAGTAGTGAGGTATCCCAAGCCGCAGAGCGGTAGGTCACTCGTGCTTGTTGCATCAGTTGACCGTCTTCTCGATTACCAATCCCTGAGCTTAAATCGGAAAAATACTCGACATCACTAACGCGTGAGTAATCCAGATCTAACTTCCATGCTTGTTGATAAATACCATCATGGCGATATTGAAAACCCCAACGTTTCCCTTGTTCTGGATGTAATTCATCATCAGGTAAAAATTCGCCTTTAAGGCTACCTGAACCAAATTCGGTGAGATAACGAAACACCGTATTTAACTGAGTTCCACGATTATCCATATACCGCAAAGTGGTTTCTAAATCGTAGTTAGGTGCTAAATTCCAATAAAAAGGGACAGAGATTTCAAAACCATCACGTGAGCCATAGGAAATATCTGGATAGAGAAAACCCGTTTTACGAGTATCACCAATCGGTACCGTCAGATAAGGTAAATAGAAAACGGGGACGTTTTGGATCTCTAAACGAGGGTTATAAAACGTCGCTTGTTCAGCGTCCTGGTCAACGTCAATACTGGAAGCACGCAAACGCCAAGCGCTATCACCTTCTGGACAAGAGGTGATGGAGCCATCTTCAATCTCGTAAATAGCTTTACCGGTTTTAGCGATATAAGCCGCATGGCCACGACCAGGTTGACATAAAAACTGGTATTGGGTGTTTTCTAATGTGATTTGATCAATATTGAGTTGATTGGTCACTCTATCTGAGGTTGCTTTTACCTGACCATCACTAAAGGTTACATTGCCTTCAGCCACAACAATATTTTCTTGTTGATGGAGTGTCACATTGTTAGCGCGGATCTGCTTTTGTCCTTGTAAAACGACGACATCGCCAGAATAAGTCGCGCGTTGACCACTAATTGCTTCTAGCTTATCCGCTTTGACCTTGATAGGCTGTGGATTCGGATTTTCCGACTCGGGTTCATTCACTAAGCATTGATCAAGAGTGGGCAGTTCCTGCACACTGTTATCCACCGTTGCTTCTGCTTGAGTCTGTGGCGCAAAGAGCGCGGCGCTGATCGAAGCGGCTAAAAATGTGCGGGAAAAACGTGACATCGAGTTGTACTATCCTGTTGTTCTGTTTGATTCCGACTTTAAGAGTGTTAAGTCAATAAAATGCTTCCTTATCATAAAGGAAAATAACGCTCCCGGCACTATCAGACCACAGCACACCTAAAAAATTCATAGATTGAGAGCACATAATGCATATTTTTGGCAAAATTCTTGGCGCTTTCTTTGGCCTGCTATTTGGCGGCCCATTGGGCGCAATCTTTGGTCTATTTCTTGGCCACCAGTTTGATAAGGCTCGCTATCGAAGCCAAAACCCGTTTGCTAATGGGCAGTTCAGTTCAGGACCAACACAAACCGAAAGGCAAGAAGAATTCTTTAAATCTGCTTTCGCAGTAATGGGACACGTTGCCAAAGCTAAAGGTCAAGTCACCCAGCAAGAGATTCAATTAGCCAGCATCATGATGGACAGAATGAATTTGCATGGCGATCAGCGCCGCGCTGCCCAAGATGCTTTTCGAGAAGGTAAAGAAGCGGATTTTCCTTTGCAGCAAACATTAGAAAATGTCCGTTTTTTTACGGGTGGTCGTTTTGATTTAATGCAATTCTTCCTTGAGTTACAAATCTCTGCTGCCTTTGCTGATGGTGATTTACATCCTAGTGAGCGTCAGGTTCTACATAAAATTGCTCAGGGACTTGGATTTTCATCCGATCAACTAGAGCGTCGATTACGTATGCAAGAAGCGGCATTTCGTTTTCAGCAAAGTGGTGGTTTTACCGGTCAGCAGGGCGGGTCATCGGGTTCAAGTCAATGGCAGCAACCCTCTAGTCGAGATAGATTGGCGGATGCCTTTTCCGTTCTGGGAGTCAATCAAGATGCAGATGTACAAACCATTAAACGGGCCTATCGTAAATTGATGAATGAGCATCATCCAGATAAATTGATGGCTAAAGGCTTACCCCCTGAGATGATGAACATGGCAAAAGAGAAATCACAAGAGATCCAACATGCTTATGATTTGATAAAGAAAGAGCAGGGGTTTAAGTAAGCGCGTTTTTTACGCTGATTGAAGGGCAGTAACGATTAGTGCTAGCAAGGCTTATCTTATAAAGGGATAAGCCTTTTTATTTATGGTTTATCTTGCTATAAAAAAAGCCCAGTCATTGACTGGGCTTGAAAATTTGGCTCCTCCTGCTGGGCTCGAACCAGCGACCTGCGGATTAACAGTCCGTCGCTCTACCAACTGAGCTAAGGAGGAACAGATTTTTTAATAATGGTGCCGACTACCGGAATCGAACTGGTGACCTACTGATTACAAGTCAGTTGCTCTACCTACTGAGCTAAGTCGGCGTTCATAACTGATGACGTATCATCAGTAAGAAATAGTGGCTCCTCCTGCTGGGCTCGAACCAGCGACCTGCGGATTAACAGTCCGTCGCTCTACCAACTGAGCTAAGGAGGAACAGATTTTTTGATAATGGTGCCGGCTGCCGGAGTCGAACTGGCGACCTACTGATTACAAGTCAGTTGCTCTACCAACTGAGCTAAGCCGGCTCACTTTATCAGTTAAGATACTGGTTGCGCTTGCACCAATCTCTTTCAAAATATGGTGCCTCGAGGCGGAATCGAACCACCGACACGAGGATTTTCAATCCTCTGCTCTACCGACTGAGCTATCGAGGCAACGGGGTGTATTAAACGAGTTTTCCGATCCTTCGTCAACAGTAAAATGCAAAAAAAAACTCGTTTGCTGATTTTCTATACTTAGTGGGCTGTTTTTATCCATTTTTGTTTAGAAAAGCTAACAGAAACAGAGCCCCAACCCGATATTCCTTCCTACTTAACATCATTATAGTGTTGGCAACTCGTAAGATTTTATCGTCTTGCTTAGGTTCAGATTCGGACGTGTTTACTTATCGAAGTAAGATACCGTGTGATAGAAAAGTGTTTTGAGTGAACGAAAAGCACAACGAGCTTATCTTCTCGGTAATCTGTGCGATGAACGGAGTTCCGATTGATTGTTGTAAATGCTTTAAGTGTCATTGAAAAAGGCGGTGAAGAGGGGCGTCATCGGTAATCGTTAGATAAAGAAAAGCCCAGTCATTGACTGGGCTTTGAAAAGTGGCTCCTCCTGCTGGGCTCGAACCAGCGACCTGCGGATTAACAGTCCGTCGCTCTACCAACTGAGCTAAGGAGGAACAGCTTTAATATGGTGCCTCGAGGCGGAATCGAACCACCGACACGAGGATTTTCAATCCTCTGCTCTACCGACTGAGCTATCGAGGCAATAAATGGTGCCGACTACCGGAATCGAACTGGTGACCTACTGATTACAAGTCAGTTGCTCTACCTACTGAGCTAAGTCGGCGCACTTAATTTATTGCTTGTTGTTACTGACCACAGCACCAACAATAAAATTCGTGGTGCCCGGAGGCGGAATCGAACCACCGACACGAGGATTTTCAATCCTCTGCTCTACCGACTGAGCTATCCGGGCAACGGAGCGCTATTAAACGGATTTTCCCTCGTTACGTCAACCACTATTTTTAAAAAAGCCAGAAAACCGTTTCAAGTGTCGCTATTTTAGGCAAGTGCAGCGTTAAAAATCACTTCGCGTTAAATTCTCGTTTAAATTGAGTTACTTTTTCTAAGTAGCGTCGTGCTTCTGCGTTTGGGTGACGATTGGTCAAAGCCCAATACACCTGATTAGGTTGTAGGCTATTTAAATTATTCATGGCTCGCTGTCGATCTTGATGGAATGTTCGCAGAACACCGCCAGCGCCTCCGTTGTAAGCAGAAATCATGCTGTATTCAAGAGAAAGAGGGTGGCGGACATCTTTCAAATAACGATTTTTGAGCAGATAAAAATAGGCGGTACCAGTATCAATATTATTTTCGGGATTAAAGAGATATTCAGGCGTTGGTTCACCGGGTTTATTTTTTACCAAGTTAAACACATCACGTCCGGCGGTTTTCGGCACCACTTGCATCAAACCATAAGCGTTAGCCCAACTGACCGCATAAGGGTTAAAGCTACTTTCTGTTTTGATGATCGCGTAGATAAGATCTTCTGGAATACCATATTTACGAGAAGCTCGGCGAACAATGTCGGCGTATTGGTAGCTACGGATCTGCATTTGATCGGCGACCATTGGAATTTCGACGTAGTAAGCCTTCTTAAAACCAACTTGTTTGACTTTGAGGTGATGAGCGAGCAGATAATCAGCAAAACGGTTGGCACGCCAACGCCACTGAATGGGTTGCTTATCTTGATCGACAACTTGCTGGTATAAGAAAGGTTGTCCTTTTAATTCAATGTTTTGTGATGAGAAAAGATCGACGCTAGCTGGATCGTCAGGCGTTAATAACGTGGTGATGATCGCTCTTTTTAAGTGCCCTTGAGGATCCGTGGGGGAGATGGTTTCAACCAATATTTTACCATCACTAAAATTGACTTCCGTTCGGCTCAGGTAATTATCGATGTATTTTACGTAATTACTTTTACCAGCAATTTTGATTTCTCGGCTACCCCAGCGGCGCTCGATATTGCCAGAGAAACTGAGGATCAAACTATCTAATGCGGCGGTGTCTTTTTCAAATTGCCCGGGTAATTGAGCGAGATTTTTTGCAAAACGGTTGGTTGGCTCATAATCCACCGCATAGAAACGTTCAACAAACTCACGACTGCAGCCGACTAAGAGTAAGAGTGTGGTTAAACAGTACAGTGATTTTTTCATCGCTTTCCTAGGCAAATCAATTTCCCTGCTGATTTGATCTTGCAGCGAAAATAAACAGCTGCAAGATCAAATTGTCTAGAGATTATCCGTGAAACTCAAGCTTGGCTTGGTGGAGTATAACCTTCAATATGGACCTCTTTACCTTCGAAGAGGAAATTGACCATTTCATTTTCGAGAAATTTGCGGTGTTCAGGATCCATCATATTAAGTTTTTTTTCATTGATCAGCATAGTTTGTTTGGTTTGCCACTCTGCCCAAGCTTGCTTACAAATATGATCAAAAATACGTTTACCCAGCTCTCCGGGGTAGAGCTGAAAATCCAAACCGTCAGCTTCTTTCTGTAATCGAGCACAAAATACCGTGCGGCTCATAATGACTTCCTCTTAATCGTTTACGGATGAATTTCAAAGGGTAAGCTGTGCAACAACTGCTTCACAGGGGCTGCTAAGCCGATTTCTTCAGGCTGCTGTAAGTTATACCAAAGACCTTTCGTTCCTTCCATGATGATGTCTGGTTTATGAGTCAGTTCCAATAGAATCGGGGTAATATCTAAATGGTAATGACTAAAAGTATGCCGAAAGGCAATTAATGTGCGCTGAGATTGAATGTGGTTATCTTGTACAGCACGATGCGATAACGTTGCTTCAATCTGCTGATCGGTATGTTGTGGAAAACAGTATAACCCGCCCCAAATCCCGACTTGTGGGCGTTGTTCAAGCCAGACTTGACCCTGATGATAAAGAATGACAAACCACGTTTGCTTAACTGGTTTGTCGCTTTTTGGTTTTTTACCAGGATAATCTAAAGGGTTACCTTGTTGCTTAGCAATACATAAGGATTCCACTGGGCACAGCGTACATTTTGGTTTGCTACGGGTGCAGATCATCGCCCCCATATCCATCATCGCTTGATTGTACTTATCGACATCGACGTTTGGAGTCTGTTGCTCCGCATGCTGCCAAAGCTGGTTTTCAACGGTTTTTTTCCCCGGCCACCCTTCAACGGCAAAGCAGCGAGCTAAGGTCCGTTTAACGTTACCATCTAAAATAGCATGTGGTTTTCTAAATACCGAAGAGAGCACCGCCGCCGCTGTCGAGCGACCAACACCGGGTAACGCATTCATCGCCTCCAGCTCAGTTGGAAACTGGCCTCGATACTGATCGACAATGATCTTTGCGGTTTTATGTAAGTTCCTCGCTCGGGCGTAGTAGCCGAGACCGGTCCAATAGTGCAGCACTTCGTCTTGTTGAGCCGCTGCTAAGTCAGCAACACTAGGAAAACGTTCAATAAAGCGCTGGTAATAAGGGATCACGGTGGTTACTTGGGTTTGCTGCAGCATGATTTCTGATAACCATACCGTATAGGCCGTTTTATTTTGCTGCCAAGGCAGATTTTTTCGCCCATAGGCGTCATACCAAGTCAAAATTGCGGAAGCGAATGGAGTCACGACATGCTCTGTAATAATAAAAATAATGAATCAAAATTGCACCACAGAATGCCCGTCGAGTACAACCGATAAATTATAAGGGTATCTTTAAGGTTTCAGGTGATCGTTCTAGTGAAGCGCTGGACTATAATAACACTTGCATGGCAAGCAATT
Organism: Vibrio sp. 11986-1-5; assembly: GCF_963878025.1. NCBI lineage: Bacteria > Pseudomonadati > Pseudomonadota > Gammaproteobacteria > Vibrionales > Vibrionaceae > Vibrio > Vibrio sp. 11986-1-5. The sequence goes on along the minus strand of NZ_CAWNVW010000002.1, from coordinate 47,077 downwards.
CTTTGGATAATCACACTCCCTTTGAGTAAAGACGAAAAAATAGACAGGCAATCGCAATGAGTGAAGTTACCACCAATCAATTGACAGAAGATGGCAAAGTGCTACGTAGGATCCGTAGTTTTGTTCGTCGTGAAGGTCGACTAACCAAAGGTCAAGAAGCGGCGATGAAAGCCTGCTGGTCAACCATGGGTATTGACTATCAAACTGAGTTACTGGATTGGGCTCAGGTGTTTGGTAATCAAAATCCAGTGGTGTTAGAAATTGGGTTTGGTATGGGGGCCTCATTGGTTGAGATGGCCAAAAATGCACCCGATAAAAACTTTATTGGTATTGAAGTGCATAGCCCTGGCGTTGGCGCTTGTTTAGCTTCTGCTCGCGATGCTGGTGTGACTAATTTACGAGTAATGTGCCACGATGCGGTTGAAGTTTTTGCTAACATGATCCCTGATAATAGCTTGGCGACGCTACAACTGTTTTTCCCGGATCCTTGGCATAAAAAACGCCACCATAAGCGCCGTATTGTCCAGTTAGAGTTTGCAGAAATGGTGCGCCAAAAACTGATCTCAGGTGAAGGGGTGTTTCATATGGCAACGGACTGGGAAAACTACGCCGAGCATATGATTGAAGTGATGAATCAAGCTCCAGGCTATCGTAATCTCGCGCAGGAAGGGGATTATATTCCGCGTCCAGAAGAGCGCCCGTTAACCAAGTTTGAGCAGCGCGGTCATCGCTTAGGCCATGGCGTATGGGATATTAAATTCCAACGAGTGAATTAACCTGTCCTACCAGTTTATACTGGACAAGTATCAAGCTGAGCAAGATACTGCTTAATAGCCTAATAACGTTCTGTTGTTTGGGTATAGAACTTAGCCAACATGGTTCATCGTGTTGGCTTTTTTGACTCTTCCCTACATCATTCACCCATTTGATTGGCAAGATCAACGCCGATTGGGCGTTAATCTTGCCGCGGATGGGAATAATAAAAAAGTAAACTCAGACTATGAAACCAAGCTCCGCTATTTTGGCGACCATTCTCGATGAAGTCCGTCCGTTAATCGGACAAGGTAAAGTGGCTAACTACATTCCCGCTCTGGCCCAAGTGGCGAGCGATAAACTCGGTATCGCGGTTTACACGAACCAAGGCGAGATCTTTGCTGCTGGTGATGCGCAGGAGGGATTTTCCATCCAATCGATTTCCAAAGCGTTAAGTTTAACCTTGGCGATGGGCTTATATCAGCCAGATGAGCTATGGCAACGAGTTGGCAAAGAGCCTTCTGGTCAGGCATTTAACTCCTTAATCCAGTTAGAAATGGAGCAGGGCATCCCGCGTAATCCATTTATTAATGCCGGAGCGATTGTGATCGCGGATATGCTTTATAGTCGCTTATCCGCCCCTCGCCAGCGTTTGCTGGAATTTGTGCGTCAGTTAAGTGGTGAAGAGGCGATCATCTATGACAAAGTGGTGGCAGCGTCGGAAATGATGCACAGTGATCGTAATGCTTCGATTGCCTATTTAATGCGCTCGTTTGGTAATTTTGAAAATGAAGTGATTCCGGTTTTAAATAACTATTTTCACGCTTGTGCGCTAAAAATGAGCTGTGTTGAATTGGCTAAAACGTTCAGCTATTTGGCCAATAAAGGGGTATCGGTGCATACCGGTCAGCGCGTGGTTAGTGTGACGCAAAGTAAGCAAATCAATGCGTTATTAGCCACCTGTGGTCTTTATGATGGTGCGGGTGAGTTTGCTTATCGAGTGGGTATGCCGGGTAAATCGGGAGTCGGTGGTGGCATCATTGCTATTGTGCCCGGTGAGATGACCATTGCGGTTTGGTCTCCAGAGCTTGACCCTTCGGGCAACTCATTAGCCGGGACGAAAGCGCTGGAGCTGCTATCTGAGCGTATTGGACGTTCGATTTTTTAAAGCGATATAAAACGCTACTGGCAAGCATTCCACTGTCAGTAGCGTGTTGTTATTGAGTTACTCTTCAGCCATAAATGCCGCCAGTAAATCATTCAAAAATAACTTACCATGTTCAGTGATCTGCCACGAGGTGGCATCCTGTGTTAGATAATTCATCTCACACGCCCATTGGATAGTCGGCTCAATCACACTTAACTCTAATCCTGTTGTGGTGATAAAGTCTTGTTTTGGGCACGCTTCGAGCAAACGAAAACGGTTCATGAAAAATTCAAAAGGGCGATCGCTTTCGGCAACGAGCTGTTCATCACTCAAATAAGGCTTCACCATATTCTGATAAGCGGCTAAGTAACCACGAGGATGCTTGACTTTAGTGGTGCGAATGATTCGACCATCAGCAAAACTTAATTTACCGTGCGCCCCACAGCCAATGCCCAAATAGTCACCAAATCGCCAGTAGTTAAGGTTATGTTGGCATTGATAACCAGGCTTGCTGTAGCCAGAGATCTCATATTGCACATAGCCAGCCTCAGTGAGTTTTTGATGACCAAGTTCAAAAATATCCCACAGTGCATCATCATCGGGCAAAGTGGGAGGTTTAGAATAAAACAGTGTATTGGGCTCAATGGTTAATTGATACCAAGATAGGTGAGGAGGATTTAACGCTATCGCTTGGTCTAAATCATCCAAGGCTTGCGCTAGGCTTTGATCGGGCAGGCCGTGCATTAAATCCAAGTTAAAGCTGTTGAGACCTATGGTATGCGCTAGCTTGGCCGCGCGCACCGCCTCTTGCTGGCCATGGATCCGTCCTAAGCGTGCTAATTTATCGGCAGCAAAGCTTTGGACGCCAATCGAGATTCGAGTGACGCCCGCGAGGCGATAAGCCGCGAAACGCTCAGCTTCAATCGTACCTGGGTTGGCTTCCATGGTGATTTCGATCTCTGGCTGAAACGGAATGCGTGCGGCAATACCGTCAATTAAATCTTGGATGCCTTGTGGTGAAATTAAGCTTGGCGTCCCCCCGCCGATAAAGATCGAATGCAATCGCCTTGGATCGTTAACAAGCTGATAGCGCTCGATATCACGATCCAGATCTTCCAGTAGTGCCGCGATATATTGCGTTTCAGGGATCTCATCTTTTAGAGCGTGAGAGTTAAAATCACAATAAGGGCATTTTTGTACGCACCATGGGATATGGGCGTACAAGCTTAACTTGGGCGGTACTAGCATGAGGCGCGTTGCTCTTTTAAGGCTTGAAACAGTAATTGTAGAGCCTTAGCGCGATGAGAGAGCTGCTTTTTACGTGCGGCAGGTAACTGGGCAGAAGCGCAGTTTTCTTCAGGAACAAAGAAAATCGGGTCATAACCAAAGCCATGTTCACCGCGAGGCTCAGTTAAGATTTCACCTTGCCACTGACCATGACAAACCAAAGGGGTTGGGTCGTTAGCATGGCGCAGATAGACTAAAACGCAGTGAAAGCGAGCGGTTCTCTGTTCACTGGGCACACCTTCTAAGGTGGTCAATAACTTTTGTAGGTTATCGTTATCTGAGGCATTGGCTCCGGCATAGCGCGCAGAATAAATGCCTGGCGCACCATTAAGGTAATCTACCTCAAGCCCGGAATCATCGGCAATGGCTGGCAGGCCTGTTAAGGCGGCAGCATGACGTGCCTTGATGATGGCATTTTCAATAAAGGTTAAGCCTGTTTCATCAGCGTCTGGCACATTCAATTCACTTTGTGCGATAACCTCAAAACCAAAATCGGCCAATAAATCGGCCATTTCCGCCACTTTTCCTCGGTTGCCAGTGGCTAAAACAATCTTATTCATAAATCTCTCACGTCTGAATGGGGAGCTCGACGAGACTTGTCGTCATGGCTAACGGTTATTGTACAACAGTTCGGAGAAAAAAATTCCCCACATTAAGTGGGGAACAGAGCTTGAATTTCGGCAGGGATCACCGTTGGAGAGAGGATGCGTACCTGTTTATGCCGCCCTAGCTGGCCTTTTTCTATCTCAACCGCGCTTTTCGATACTTTACACAGTTTGGCAAGATAGCGGCTTAAATGGGTATTAGCTTTACCATCAACAGGCGGCGCAGTGATGGCTATTTTGAGCTCATCACCGTGCTGACCAACTAAGCTATCGCGGCTGGCTTTAGGCTGGACATAAATTCGCAGGCAAAGATCTTGCCCATCAAGCCAAGCGATTGACATTACAACTGGTACCAAATTGGGCCAATAAAATCACCCATTAAAAAGTTAGCGAATTGTAAGATAATAAACAGCACTAAAATGCTTAAATCGAAACCACCCATCGCAGGGATAATCCGGCGAATAGGACTAAGCATAGGTTCAGTTAATTGATGGAAAACAAACTCTATCGGACTACGACCTTGGCTGACCCAGCTTAAAATCGCCCGGATCAGTAAGATCCAAAACAGTAATCCACCTGCGGCTTTGATTAGTGATAGTAAGCCAAACCATAAGAAATCGAGACTGAAGACCATCGCACCTTTAGAGACCATCAGGATCAGGACGACGAATTTGAGTACCGATAACGCATAAGCGAAAAGGATGGTGGCAAGGTCAATATTACCTACCGAGGGGATCATTCGACGTAATGGTGCGACCACGGGTTGAGTGGTTTTAACAATAAATTGTGAAAATGGATTATAAAAATCAGCGCGCGCAGCTTGTAGCCAAACACGCAGAATAACCACCATGATATAGATATCAAACAAGGTGGAGATTAAAAAACTCATAGCATTCATGAGAAAGCCCTTATGATAAATTGATGAATAGAGTACTGAAATGGCGGCCTATTTAAAATAGTTTTTCCATCTCTTGTGCGTGACTAACTGCTGCTCGCATGGCTTTAGCCACTATCTCAGCGAGTTGATGTTGTTCAAACGTCGCGATGGCTTGTGCCGTGGTTCCTCCTTTGGAGGTCACTTGTTCACGTAACGTTGCCAGTTCTAGCTGCGGGTTTGCTGCGACCATCTGCGCTGCGCCTAACGCTGATTGCTCTACCAGCAAGCGTGCGGTTTGTTTATCAAATCCCTGAGCGATAGCCTCAGCTTGCATGGCTTCCATAAATAAAAAAAAGTAGGCCGGTGCGCTGCCTGCGGCGGCGATGATACTATTGATGGCAGATTCCCCACTCACCCAGCAAGTTTTACCCACCGAACTCATCAATTGCTCAGTAAAGTTTTTGTCATTGTCACTTGCCTCTGGAGCGGCAAATAACCCTGCCATGCCTTGATTAACCAATGAGGGCGTATTCGGCATCACTCGCACTAATGCAGGTTGAGTATTGAGTAATTGTTGCAAGCGCGCTACCGAAATCCCCGCGGCGATAGAAATCACTAACTTATTTGACCAATCAATAGCTTGCATCGGTTGACACACTTCAGCCATTAATTGAGGCTTTACCGCCAGCACCACGACATCCGCTTGCTGAGCGGCGGCGAGATTATCGCTGGTGGTTTTAATCGCATACTGAGTATGTAACGAGGCTAAGTTGGCCTGGGACGGTGCGCTGGCAATGATCCGCTGCGCTGGATAACCACTGGCAATCAGGCCAGCGATGATCGCATGAGCCATATTTCCTGCGCCTATAAAAGCAATCGTTCTTTGTTCCATAATGATGTTTTATCCTACCGTTGGCTACTTTGATGGTAGCGAGTCATTGTTCGATGAATTGTGAGCGTATATTGACCAAGGATTATTATTGCGCTGAAGTAGAATAATCGCGTTGACCAAAAATCGCCGTTCCTATGCGTACCATCGTACTGCCGGCTTCGATGGCCGCTTGCATATCACCACTCATTCCCATCGATAGAGTATCCAGTGCTGGATAGCGTTCGATTAATCGTGCTTGCAGGTCAGCTAAGCGCTGAAAAGCAACCAATTGCTCAGCATGATCAGTAACATTCTCTGGGATTGACATCAGCCCTCTTAATGTGAGGTTCGGTAGGCAAGAAATCAACTCTGCTAAGGGGAACAACTCTTGTTCATTAATACCGGATTTTGAGGTTTCACCACTGGTGTTTACCTGAATCAAGACCTGTAACGGTGCTTTGTGAGCCGGGCGTTGCTCACTCAGTCGCTGAGCGATTTTTGCTCTATCTAGGGTGTGCATCCAGTCAAAATGTTCGGCAATAAGACGAGTTTTATTGGATTGCAATGGACCAATAAAATGCCATTCTAAATCGAGTTGTGGATGATGCTCAGCAAAATAGCGAATTTTATTCACCCCTTCCTGAACGTAGTTTTCTCCAAAAGCACGTTGCCCAGCAAGGGCGGCTTCGAGAATTGCCTCGGCAGGTTTAGTTTTACTGACCGCTAAAAGTTGCACAGAGCTTGGAGAGCGACCACACTTTTGTTGTGCGCTCTTAATCTGTGAGGTGATCTGTTCAATGTTTTGTTGAATACTACTCATGGCTCGACTTTATTAAGGAAAAAATAAATGGATATCTCAGAGTTACTGGATTTTAGTGTAAAGCATAATGCGTCAGATCTACATCTTTCTGCAGGGGTTCCCCCGATGGTTCGGATTGATGGGGAAGTTCGTAAGCTGGGAGTGCCTGCTTTTAGTCATGCCGACGTACATCGATTAATCTTTGCCATCATGAATGATGCCCAGCGCAGTGAATATGAAGAGCGTCTCGAAGTCGATTTTTCCTTTGAGCTACCGAATGTGGGACGTTTTCGGGTCAATGCCTTTCATCAGTCGCGCGGCAGCTCTGCCGTCTTTCGAACGATTCCCACAGTGATCCCAACTTTGGATCAGTTGAATGCTCCGGAGATTTTTCGAAAAATATCCAACTATGAGAAAGGGTTAGTTCTCGTTACTGGCCCTACCGGATCCGGTAAATCGACAACGTTAGCGGCAATGGTTGATTATATCAATACTCATCATAATAAACACATTTTGACCATTGAAGATCCGATAGAATTTGTGCATAGCAATAATAAGTGTTTGATTAACCAGCGTGAAGTTCATCGCGATACGCATAGTTTTAAAAATGCGTTACGTTCGGCACTGCGAGAAGATCCTGATGTGATCTTAGTCGGTGAGCTGCGTGATCAAGAGACGATCAGTTTGGCGTTAACTGCGGCTGAAACAGGACATTTAGTGTTTGGTACTTTGCACACCAGTTCGGCGGCTAAAACCATAGATCGGATTATCGATGTATTCCCGGGTAGCGATAAAGATATGGTGCGTTCGATGTTATCGGAATCGCTACGTGCGGTGATTGCGCAAAAACTGTTTAAGCGAGTCGGAGGAGGGCGTGTGGCGTGTCACGAAATTATGCTCGCGACTCCTGCGATTCGTAACTTGATCCGGGAAGATAAAGTGGCACAGATGTATTCGATCATCCAAACGGGCGCTGCGCATGGGATGCAAACCATGGAACAGCATGCTAAACAGTTGGTGGCTCAAGGTGTGGTGGATTTGCCTGAGGTGCAACAAAAACTGGGTCTAGATAGCTCATCACTCTAAGGAACGCATCATGCAATTGGATCAAATACTACAAGAAATGCTCACCCAAGGTGCGTCCGATCTCTACATCACCGTCGCGGCTCCAATTTTGTATCGCGTTAATGGCGATCTCCAACCTCAAGGGGAAGCATTAAGCGAAGCTCAAGTCAAAGGGTTGCTATTACGGATGATGGATAGCGATCGACAAACGGAGTTTAACCAAACGCGTGAGGCTAATTTTGCGATTGTGCGTGATTTTGGCCGTTTCCGAGTCAGTGCCTTTTTTCAGCGTGAGCTACCGGGTGCCGTTATTCGCCGAATCGAAACTAAAATCCCTAGTTTTGATGACTTACAATTACCGGAAGTGCTGAAAGAGCTGGCGTTGACCAAGCGGGGACTAGTGTTAGTGGTTGGCGCGACCGGATCGGGAAAGTCAACCACCATGGCCGCGATGACCGGTTATCGTAATTTGAAAACCCGCGGGCACATTCTTACAGTTGAGGATCCGATTGAATTTGTTCATCCTCATCAAGGCTGTATTGTGACTCAGCGTGAAGTTGGCTTAGATACTGAGAGCTATGAAGTGGCATTGAAAAATTCACTACGCCAAGCGCCGGATATGATCCTGATTGGTGAAATACGCAGTCGTGAAACCATGGAATACGCGATGACCTTTGCCGAAACCGGGCACTTATGTATGGCAACCTTACACGCCAACAATGCTAACCAAGCCTTAGAGCGTATTTTACATTTGATGCCGAAAGAGAAAAAAGAACAGTTTCTGTTTGATTTATCGATGAATTTAAAAGGAGTGATTGGTCAGCAACTGCTGCGTGATAAACAAGGTAAAGGGCGTCATGGCGTGTTCGAGATTTTGCTCAATAGTCCAAGAATGGCGGATTTGATCCGCCGTGGCGATTTACATGAACTCAAAGCTACGATGGCCAAATCCAACGAAGTGGGGATGCAAACCTTCGATCAAGCGCTGTATCAATTGGTAATTGACGACAAAATCACGGAGCAAGATGCGCTACACAGCGCCGATTCAGCTAATGATTTACGCCTTATGCTCAAAACCCAGCGTGGAGAGGGCTACTCTTCTGGGGCCTTGGATAATATAAAGATTGATATGGAGTGAGGCTAGTTTGCCCATTGTCTTTCAAACCAGCTTTCTAAGATCACGACCGCTGATTGGCAGTCTATATTGCCTTTACTGAGCGCCTTGTAGCCGCCATGAGCAAACAGCTCGGAGCGAGCCTCTGCCGTTGATAGGCGTTCATCGTGCAGCTCAACGGGTAAGCCAAAGCGCCCGTGTAAGCGGTTAGCAAATTTTTTCGCCCGCGGAGTGATGGTATCTAAATCTTTGCCATGTAAGTCAGTGGGTAAGCCAACCACTAATAGATTGGGCTGCCACTCTTTGATTTGTTTTTCTATCTCATCCCAATTGGGGATGCCATCATTGGCTTTAAAGGCTTTTAATGGCGAGGCCGTTCCGGTAATTTCTTGACCGATAGCACTACCGATACTTTTAGTGCCGAAATCAAAGGCCATAATGGTACGTGACATAATAGACATCTCATTGCTGTGGCGCATTAACTTGATGGTTAATGCGCCTTAAAGGTTAAGTTAGGCATGACCTGATTGATGAGCCAGCTGGGCGGGATTAATGCCTAATTTTTGAATCGCTTTTTGCCATTTTTCATGAACTGGCGTATCAAAGATTAAATCGGCATCCGCTTCTATGGTTAGCCAAGAGTTTTCGGTTAACTCTTGTTCTAATTGGCCTGGAGACCAGCCAGAGTAACCTAATGCAACAATATAACCATTCGGTTCTGCCTCCGTACCAAGCACACAGAGAATATCTTTCGAAGTGGTCACGGCAATATCGTCGGTCATCTTCATCGTCGACTCATAATGATCTTTCATTCGATGCAAGACGAATCCGCGATCTTCGGAAATCGGCCCACCGTTAAAGACCGGTTTCTTTAGGCTTTGCTCGCGAGAGTGCGGATAAGCGGGTTCTATCTCCACCTGTTTTAGCATTCCGCTGACCGTAATATCGATCGGAGCATTGATCATTAGCCCCATTGCACCCTCTTCATTGTGTTCACAGACGTAGATCACGCTGCGTTTGAAGTAAGGATCTTGCATACTGGGCATGGCAACGAGAAAATGATTAGTCAGATTCATCTAATCTTCAATCCTTTGGTATTGAGGAGCGTTAAGCTCCTACATAGATAAGGCCTTAATACGACGTTCAATCGCGTCCATCAGCTTGCCAGTAATCGAGATATCAAAAGCGGCTTCGATTTCACGAATACAGGTTGGGCTAGTGACATTGATTTCGGTGAGTTTATCACCAATCACATCAAGACCGACAAAGATCAAGCCTTTTTCTTTTAATGTTGGTGCCACGGCTAACGCAATCGCTTTATCGGTTTCACTCAGTGGTCGAGCTTCTCCCCTTCCTCCAGCCGCTAAGTTACCACGGGTCTCACCTTGAGCAGGAATACGTGCTAAGCAGTAGGGCATTGGCTCACCATCGACGACTAGGATCCGTTTGTCACCGTTACTGATATCGGGGACAAACGTTTGTGCCATGCAGTAGGTTTGTCCGTGATTGGTCAGCGTTTCGATGATCACCGACACGTTAGGGTCGCCTTGTTTAATGCGAAAAATTGATGAGCCACCCATACCATCGAGCGGTTTTAAAATCACATCGCCGTGTTGCTCGCGAAAGGCTTTAATTTTTTCCGCTTTACGAGTCACCATAGTGATAGGAGTTAACTCAGGGAACCAAGCAGTAAATAATTTTTCATTACAATCACGCAGGCTTTGCGGTTTGTTAACGATTAAGGTTCCTTCTTCTTCTGCTCTTTCTAGAATATAGGTTGCGTAAATATACTCGGTATCAAAAGGGGGATCTTTGCGCATCAATACGGCATCAAGATCCGCGAGACGAATGGTTTGTTCAGACTGAAATTGATACCAAGCCGCAGGATCTTCTTTGACGCTGACCACTTTAGTATCCGCCATGGCCACACCTTGTTCTAAGTGCAGATCAGCCATTTCCATATAATGAATTTGATAACCACGACGCTGTGCTTCAAGCATCATGGCAAAGCTGGAATCTTTTTTAATATTAATTGATGAAATGGGATCCATCACGATGCCAAGTTTAATCATTGAATTTCTCCGAGTTAGCCAAGATCGCCGAAACGAACTTGTAGCGCTGTAATAGCAGTCAGTGCTGCGGTTTCGGTGCGCAGTACGCGAGGACCGAGCAATGTTTCTGCAAAGTGGTATTGTTCGGTCATGGCAATTTCTTGCTCAGATAGGCCACCTTCTGGGCCTATCAATAAACGGACTTTGTTCACCGGCTCAGGTAAGGTATTGATGGAATAAGATGCACGAGGGTGTAAGTTAAGTTTCAGTGCCTCGCTAGGCTCTGCGCACCAAGCTTCTAATTCCATCACTGGACGGATAACTGGAACGATATTGCGGCCACATTGTTCACAAGCGGCAATCGCGATTTTTTGCCATTGCTGGAGCTTTTTCTCAAAGCGTTTCGGGTCCAGTTTTACTCCGCAGCGCTCTGATAACAAAGGCGTGATCGTATTGACACCAAGTTCGACCGATTTTTGAATAGTAAACTCCATTTTATCACCGCGAGAAATGACTTGCCCAAGATGTAAATTGAGCGGCGATTCAATGCTTTTTTCAATGCGTTGCTGAATGTCAACGGTCAGCTGTTTTTTGCTGATCTCACTGATCACCGCAGGAAATTCAGCATCACTCCCATCAAACAACGTCACCGATTGACCGGGCTGCATACGCAGGACTTTACCGATATGATTGGCGGCGTCGTCACTGAGGGCAAGCGTGCCCAATTGGTGGATAGGGGAGGGATGATAAATTCGAGGAATACGCATGCCAAGTTCCTAGTAATTGACGATAAAGTGATACTGTCTAATTGAGTTAAAGTCTGATGAGGACACTGAGGTGATATGTGGCCTTGGACGAATGACTTCAAGTGATGAGAGTATCGGTATTGATCCAGTGCTATTGTTGATGAACAGCGATAAGTTGATGATAGCTCACCTGATCATTGGGTTGAAGATAAATTGCTTTTCTTCAACGGTTTTCTGGTCTAGGTGAGTGAGCATCGTTTTGTTAGTCTGGAAAGGAACACTTAATCAGAGCATTGTGTGGCAACAAATGGGTTGGGATGACCTTGAATGGCGGTAATGCGTCGGTTGCGTTCACATTCCCATTCATCAGATGGGTATTGATTATCCCAAACTTGCATCAGTTGAGCTTGTTGTTTGGAGAGCTTAAAGCCATAGTGTTGGCTCATGTATAAGTAAGTTCTTGCGATTGCACCTCGTGCTCTTTCTGGTGGCATCGCTTTACGCTGAGCAAAGTTAATTTGCATTTCACAACGGCCATACGTCGCGCCATCAATCCCATTCCATTGACTAAAATTGAAGTTAGAGCGATCGCCATTCACTTCACCAATCGCGGGAGTGAGGTTGTGTAAATCGGCCTCCATTTGGCGAAATTGCTCATCGTGGCGTGCACAGTGTTTGCGTCCGCCTTCTTGCCAACATTGTAACTGATGACCAAACTGCCAAGCAGGAACCACGTGATCCCATTCAATTCGATTGGCGCGTGTGGCTTGTTTACGAATTTCATAGCCACAGCTTTCAAGATCAGGAATACCTCGCTGGCCTTGCCAACTGATCTCACAGCCACAATAGAAGCTGATGGGATGATCTTGGTAAAGTTTAACCGCTATTCGTTTCGCTTGAGCAAAAGAAGCCGGGGCAGCAGCGAGGCTATTGGTGGTAAAAAGAAATAAACCTAAAACGGACAGCAAACGTAAATAAAACATGGCAAAAGACTGAGATAAGTATGATTTTTCACAGTCTAGCACTCAAAAAACAACTTGCCTATTGATGACTAAGTTAAGAGTTGGTCGTTGGTTCGATAAAAATTAATGGCTGTTGGCATTGACGACAGTGATACAGACTTTGTTGACGTAACACCTTGTTATGACGACGAATGGATAATGAGTGCACTTGACACGCGCAGCGATAAGTAAACGTTTTTCCCTGTACAGAGCCTACATCGAAGCTGTGGGTGGTTCTGGGGGGCAGATTAAACACCTGTGACATAACGGATTGCCATTCACGACCGTGAGGACGTACTCGCCCATAGCGTTGATAAGTGATCAGGTGAGCTATTTCATGGGGGATCACTTCATCGATAAAAGCTTGCGGATTTTCAGCCAATAAAATCGGATTTAAGCGAATTTCCCAGCGTTGTAAATAGGCTTTACCTGCGGTTTTGCCGCGTAGCTTTAGGCTAAGGCTCGGTAGGGAGAAAGGGATATTAAAGTATTCTGAAGCAAGCTCAATACAGCGTTGTATTTGCTGCAGGGCACGGTCATGCAATTCAAAATCGATCAAAGGACCTCCAATAAAAAACCTCAGACGGATCTGAGGTTTATCCAATTATGGCTTACTACTCTTTAGAGAGTAAGCCATTTCGGCTATCAATGACTATTTTAAACCCGCAAAGTCACGCAATAGTGCGGCTTTATCAGTAGCTTCCCAAGGAAACTCTTCACGGCCAAAATGACCATACGCGGCAGTCTTCTTGTAGATAGGCTGTAGTAAGCTGAGCATTTCTTGTAAGCCATATGGGCGTAAATCGAAGAACTGGCGTACGGCTGCAATAATAATATCGTGTGATACTTTTTCGCTACCGAAAGTTTCCACCATGATAGACGTTGGATCAGCGACACCAATGGCGTAAGACAGTTGGATTTCACAGCGATCAGCAAGGCCAGCAGCCACAATGTTTTTAGCAACATAGCGCGCTGCATAAGCAGCAGAGCGGTCAACTTTTGATGGATCTTTACCAGAGAAAGCACCACCACCATGACGTGCTGCGCCGCCGTAGGTATCGACGATAATTTTACGACCCGTTAAGCCACAGTCACCCATTGGACCACCAATCACGAAACGACCAGTTGGGTTAATGAAGTATTTGGTGTCTTTGGTTAGCCATTCAGCAGGTAACACTGGCTTGATAATTTCTTCCATCACTCCTTCGCGCAGATCCGCGGTAGAGACGGAATCACAATGCTGAGTAGACAGTACCACAGCATCAATACCAACGATCTTACCTTGGTCATATTGGAAAGTGACCTGAGATTTTGCATCCGGACGCAACCAAGCTAGGCTACCATTTTTACGCACTTCAGCTTGACGCTGCATTAAACGGTGTGCATAGGTAATGGGTGCGGGCATCAGGACTTCGGTTTCGTTACAAGCGTAACCAAACATAATGCCTTGGTCACCAGCGCCTTGATCTTTAGGATCGGCTTTATCAACGCCTTGGTTGATATCTGGCGACTGTTTACCAATGGTATTGAGTACCGCACACGAGTTGGCATCAAAGCCCATCTCAGAGTTAACATAACCAATTTCACGTACCGTTTGGCGAGTCAATTCTTCAATATCAACCCAAGCTGAAGTGGTCACTTCACCACCAACCATCACCATGCCTGTTTTAACATAGGTTTCACAGGCAACACGGGCTTTTGGGTCTTGTTCTAAAATGGCATCAAGAACCGCGTCAGAGATTTGGTCGGCAATTTTATCAGGATGACCTTCTGATACAGATTCAGAAGTAAACAAATGTTTAGCCATGATAGCTCCAATTTTCATATGAGTAGCGACCCGTTATTCGATAAACGCGTCGGCAAAATTGTTCAATATGTAGGCGTTTCTACATCTAGACGTCTATTCTAGTTTTCAATGCTCAAATTACAAGCTCTTTTTTAGTTTATCTCATGGCCAAACGTTTGCTTGATTTTGTGATGTTTTTATAATTACGATGAAAATTTATGTAACCGATTACAAAAATCAGCCCAAGAGGCAGTAAAAGGTTTGCAGAGGCCAAGGGGCTTTGCGACAATATTGAACACTTTTTCTATACCCTTCCCACTTTAAGTTGTCGCGGTCAGTGACTTGGTTTTCCTTCTATCCAGAGCAGGGTTGCTATTGATAGGGACGAAAACACTTATCGCTCATCTGTCAATTGGGGATCGCTTTTTATTTCATCGCTTTTTAGGAGCTGATATGTCTTCGCGTAAACAACTGGCTAACGCAATCCGTGCGTTAAGCATGGATGGTGTTCAACAAGCTAACTCTGGACATCCGGGAGCCCCAATGGGCATGGCGGATATCGCTGAAGTGCTGTGGCGCTCACATCTCAATCACAACCCACAAAATCCACAATGGGCTGATCGTGACCGTTTTGTTTTGTCGAACGGTCATGGCTCAATGTTGATTTATTCACTGTTACATCTAAGTGGTTATGAGTTATCGATTGATGATCTGAAAAACTTTCGTCAGTTGCATTCAAAAACCCCAGGTCATCCAGAATACGGTTACGCGCCAGGTATTGAAACAACGACGGGTCCATTAGGCCAAGGCATTACTAACGCGGTAGGGATGGCAATTGCCGAGAAAGCGCTTGCGGCGCAGTTCAATAAACCCGGCCACGACATCGTTGATCACTTTACTTATGTGTTTATGGGCGACGGCTGTTTGATGGAAGGTATCTCGCACGAAGCCTGTTCACTGGCGGGTACATTGGGTCTTGGCAAGCTGATTGCGTTCTGGGATGACAACGGCATCTCGATTGACGGCCACGTTGAAGGCTGGTTCTCAGACGACACACCAAAACGTTTTGAAGCTTACGGTTGGCATGTGATCCCAGCGGTTGATGGTCACGATGCAGACGCGATCAACGCGGCGATTGAAGCGGCCAAAGCAGAAACCTCTCGCCCGACGTTGATTTGTACTAAAACCATCATTGGTTTTGGCTCACCCAATAAAGCGGGTTCTCATGATTGCCACGGCGCACCATTAGGCCACGATGAGATTAAAGCAGCTCGTGAATTCCTTGGTTGGGAGCACGGTCCATTTGAAATTCCGGCTGATATTTACGCTCAGTGGGATGCAAAAGAAGCGGGCCAAGCTAAAGAAGCGGCTTGGGATGAGAAATTCGCCGCTTATGCCGCTGAGTACCCAGCTGAAGCAGCTGAATACAAACGCCGCGTAGCAGGCGAATTGCCAGCGAATTGGGAAGCAGCCACCAGCGAAATTATCGCCAATCTGCAAGCGAACCCGGCCAACATTGCGTCACGTAAAGCGTCGCAAAATGCTCTTGAAGCGTTCGGTAAATTATTACCAGAATTTATGGGCGGCTCTGCAGACCTAGCTCCATCAAACCTGACCATGTGGTCTGGCTCAAAATCACTCACTGCTGAAGATTTCTCTGGCAACTATATCCATTACGGCGTACGCGAATTTGGTATGACCGCCATTATGAACGGTATCGCATTGCACGGTGGCTTTGTCCCTTACGGCGCGACCTTCTTAATGTTTATGGAATACGCGCGTAACGCAATGCGTATGGCGGCGCTGATGAAGATCCAAAACATTCAGGTTTACACTCATGACTCGATTGGTTTGGGTGAAGATGGTCCGACTCACCAACCGGTTGAGCAAATCGCTTCACTGCGTTTAACTCCGAATATGAGCACATGGCGTCCCTGTGACCAAGTCGAATCCGCAGTAGCCTGGAAACTGGCGATTGAACGTAAAGATGGGCCATCGGCGCTGATCTTCTCGCGTCAAAACCTCGCGCAGCAGCCTCGCACGGCAGAGCAAGTGGCTGATATCGCTAAAGGTGGTTATATCCTTAAAGATTGCGCAGGCAAACCTGAGCTTATTCTGATTGCAACGGGTTCTGAAGTGGAGCTAGCGGTGAAGGCAGCGGCTGAACTTGAAGCACAAGGTAAGCAAGTTCGTGTGGTTTCAATGCCATCAACCGATGCCTTTGATAAGCAAGATGCGGCTTACCGTGAAGCGGTATTACCTGCCGACGTCACTAAGCGTATTGCAATTGAAGCAGGCATTGCGGATTTCTGGTACAAATACGTTGGTTTTGGCGGCAAGATCATCGGTATGACGACCTTTGGTGAATCTGCACCAGCGGATCAGTTATTCAAGATGTTTGGTTTTACGACTGAAAATGTGGTGAAAACCGCCAACGAATTGCTGGCCTAATCGTTGAAGCCCAGCTTATATTGGCTGGGCTTTTTTCTATCTTCGACTAGGCGGTTTTCCAATCATGAGGGCAAGCTTGACGCAAGGCATCGATAAATAAGCGTAACCGTAAAGGGTGACGCCCCGCTGGATAGTAACAAGCTACCTCACTAGGTGGAGATAGCCACTCAGGTAAGCAAGCAGCAAGGCTCCCCGGATGAGCGCGTTCAAAACCTTCTGCAAACCATGTTGGTAATAAACCAATACCTCTTCCTTTCGCTATCGCATCGGCTTGCATCGCTAAGCTATCACTTTGTAAACGACTTTTTAGTGCTGGTAATACCCAATCTCCTTGAGTCGGATGAGTTAAGGTTAGCCCTTCTTGGCGACAGGCAATAAAATCTATCCAAGTATGATTTATCAGCTGCTCAGGATGATTAGGCTTGGGATAAGTGGCTAAATAACTTGGAGAGGCATACGGTGAATAATGCCAATTGCCGAGAAGCTCTCGTCGCCACCCTGAATGAGAGATGGTCCCGATCCAAATCATCAAATCAGGTTCTAATAAGCTATTTTCGGCTACGTAATGGCTGTGTACTCGGATGGTCACTTCGGGATGAGCTAGCATAAATCCATCGAGTACGTGACTTATCCAACCTCGAACCAAGTTAGGATGAACGACTAACGTCAAATGACCACTAATTTGATTGTTCAGCTCTTGAAGAGCTTCAATACCTTTTGATGCCAATTCAACTAATTGCTCGCTATAAACGGCAAACACTTGTCCAGCTTTAGTCAAGGTGAGCCGGTTACCTTGGCGAGTGATCAGCGCTTGCCCTAAATCACTTTCCAACATGGCAAGTCGTCGGCTTAGTGTCGATTTCGGTTGCTCAAGCGCTTTAGCGGCAGCGGTCAAGCTTTTATGCTGACAGAGTGCATGGAAGGCTTTGATGGCACTTAAATCATGCATGATAACAGTGACCTCGTTATTCAATACTCTTGTTGTTCCATATATGGGACTGACTATTCCATCTGTCTGTCTATCTCAATGATTCAAATTGTGAATAATTCCACTTCGAAATTAATAATCATTATCATTTATGGAGTGGTGAATGTCTAGATTAAATCCAACCCGCGTCGCTTTTGCCGTAGCGTTTGGTCTATTTGCATCGGTACCAGTGAGTGCTCAGCAAGAGCGTCAAGTTGATGAAACACTGGTCGTGACCGCGTCAGGTTTTGAGCAGGTGGTGAGAAATGCGCCGGCCAGTATCACAGTGATCAGTGCTGAAGATATGGCCAAGGGCTCATTTAGAGATTTAACCGATGCGTTGCGCTCGGTCCCGGGCATTTATATTTCTGGTGGCGGTGCAAGTCAAGACATTAGTATTCGTGGTTTAGATGCTAAATATACGCTGATTTTAGTCGATGGAAAAAGACAAGGTAGTCGTCAGACACGCCCCAACAGCGATGGACCAGGCATCGAGCAAGGCTGGATCCCACCACTCAATATGATAGAAAGAATAGAGGTCGTACGTGGCCCAATGTCTTCGTTGTATGGTTCTGATGCAATGGGAGGGGTGATTAATATTATCACTAAAAAAGTGTCTGATACTTGGAATGGTTCACTCCGTCTAGAAAGCCAACTGCGCGATCGTGGTTATGCTGGTGATAGCCAGCAAGCCAGTGCAACTATCGCGGGTCCTCTGATTGATGGTTTACTCGGTGTTCAGCTTTCTGGTTCTGTTTCTCGACGTGCTGAAGATGACAAAATCGGTTATTACCCTGAACAAGAGATGAACAGTGCCAATGTCCGTTTTGATCTCACCCCGACCGATACACAAGATATTCGCATCGATATTAATCAAAGTCGTCAAAAGCGGGACAGTTCTAAAAAAAGTGCCGAACGTCCATCACAAGGGGATTATGAACGTTCATATTATGCCCTTTCCCACGAAGGACGTTGGGAGTTTGCAACCAGCCAATTGAGCTACAGTCACGAAAAAACGGACAATGAAAGCCGTCAAATGACGATCACCAACCAAGTGGTTGACGCTAGTTTACAACGTGCATTTGACGATCATTTTGTGACTGTTGGTGGACAATACTTTAACGAATCGTTGGATGATGCAGGTAATAAATACAATCCTAACGTTAATTTATTAGAACGTTGGCGCGGTGCCTTTTTCATTGAAGATGAGTGGCAAATGACACAAGACTTTGCCTTAACGCTTGGGGCACGTTTTAATCGCGATCAGCATTATGGCAACGAAATTACTCCCCGTGCTTATGCTGTTTGGCAATTGAATGATCACTGGACGGTCAAAGGTGGCGTGACTAATGGCTTCAGTGCTCCAGGGTTACGTGAAGTCTCTAGCGATTGGGGACAAGTGACGGGTGGTGGGCGTCGTAATGGGGTGATTTTAGGCAACCCCGATCTCAAACCTGAAAAAACGTTGAACCAAGAAATTGCGGTCTTTTATCAGCTACCAACAGGGTTTCAGGCATCACTCAGTATATTTAATACCGATTTTAAAGATAAAGTGTTGATAACCACTCTATGTGATGATGCCAGTAACGGTGGAGGATGTGTGTCACCTTCAGGTAGTCAGCATGATTTTATTCAGCAACGAGAAAATGTCGATAAAGCACGGATTCAAGGGATAGAAACCAGTTTTAAAGTTCCAGTCATGGAACAACTCGCTCTATCAGCCAATTATACGTTTACGGACTCAGAGCAGCGCAGTGGGGCGAATCGTGGTGATCCATTAAGTCGAACTCCACGCCATCAAGCATCCATCAACTTAGATTGGGATGCCAGTGAGCAACTCACGTTTTGGACACATGCGAAATACAAAGGCAGCGAATACGCAATTGTCAGAGGCGGAGCTGTTGGGGATAAATACGATGCTTACCAAACCTTAGATATTGGTGGCAATTACCAAGTCAACAAAGAGACACGTTTACTGTTTGGTATCTATAACCTAACCGATACCGATATTTCACAAGATAAACATGGCAAAGTACTGGATGGACGCAGCTATTGGATAGGGGCGGATATCAGTTTCTAAAAGCGTTATACTGGGCTCACTTTATTTAGTGAGCCTTTTTTATCGACGATGGATGAGTTGGGGTGTTGCTCTTAAAGGCTATCAGTTACTATCCTCCTCTCGAAAACAATTAAGACGATGGAATGATGCTTAAAGTCGCGATCAATGGGTTTGGGCGTATCGGGCGCAATGTTTTGCGCGCGATATATGAGAGTGGAAAAAATCAGCAAATCAAAGTCGTGGCGGTGAATGAGCTGGCATTACCCGATGCGATGGCTCACCTTCTACAATACGATACGAGTCATGGCCGATTTGGTAAAAAAATTACTAATGATCAAGAGCATATCTATGTTCATCATGAGGCCAGTGTCTATGATTCGATTCGGATTCTTCATCTTAGCGAAATCAAACTGCTGCCTTGGCGTGATCTTGGGGTTGATATTGTTCTCGATTGTACCGGAGTCTATGGCTCAAAAGCCGATGGCCTAGCCCATATTACTGCGGGTGCTAAGAAAGTGCTCTTTTCCCATCCCGGGAGTCATGATCTCGATAACACCATCATTTATGGTGTTAACCATCAAACGCTGACTGCTGAGCACCGCGTGGTGTCAAATGGCTCTTGTACCACCAACTGCATTGTGCCGATAATAAAAGTTTTGGATGAGGCTTTTGGTATTGATTCCGGTACCATCACCACCATTCATTCGGCGATGAATGATCAGCCCGTTATTGATGCCTATCATACCGATTTACGTCGCACACGTTCTGCTAGCCAATCGATCATTCCCGTTGATACGAAATTACACAAAGGCATTGAAAGAATTTTTCCGAAATTTTCTAACAAATTTGAGGCAATTTCAGTGCGTGTACCGACAGTTAATGTCACAGCGATGGATTTAAGTGTCACATTAAATACAAATGTGAAAGTTAATGACGTAAATCAAACCATCATACACGCATCTCGGTGTACATTAGATGGCATTGTTGACTATACTGAAGCTCCATTGGTATCCATCGATTTTAACCATGATCCTCACAGTGCCATTGTTGATGGTTCACAAACAAGGGTCAGCAACGGGCAGCTGGTGAAAATGCTCGTTTGGTGCGATAACGAATGGGGCTTTGCGAACCGCATGCTGGATACGGCGCTCGCAATGCAAGCATCCGAGTAGGAGCAGGATGATGGAGAACCATCGGGTATTGAGCTTGAAATACATCGTGACGGTCTCCATATCAATAACCAGTTTGAAGAATTATTAGGCTCGGCAGGGTTGCCGGGTTTCCAAAAAACTTTATTTATCAATATTTGAGAGGACAAACCATGTCTGTAATCAAGATGACTGACCTGGATTTAGCAGGTAAACGCGTATTTATTCGTGCTGACCTAAACGTACCAGTGAAAGATGGCAAAGTGACTTCGGATGCACGTATTCTTGCGTCTTTACCAACGATTCAGCACTGCTTAGCCGCTGGCGCTAAAGTAATGGTGACTTCTCACCTTGGTCGTCCTACTGAAGGCGAATACTCAGAAGAGTTCTCTCTACTTCCTGTCGTTAACTACTTAAAAGACGCACTTGAGTGCGACGTTAAGCTTGCTAAAGATTATCTTGATGGTTTGGAATTGAACGCTGGCGAGTTGGTGGTTCTTGAAAACGTTCGCTTTAACAAGGGCGAAAAGAAAAACGAAGAAGAATTATCGAAAAAATACGCGGCTCTATGTGACGTGTTTGTTATGGATGCATTTGGTACGGCGCACCGTGCTCAAGCTTCTACGCATGGCGTTGGTATGTTCGCACCGATCGCTTGTGCTGGCCCACTATTGGCGGCAGAACTTGAAGCATTGGGTAAAGCGATGGATAACCCAGAGCGTCCATTAGTAGCTATCGTTGGTGGCTCGAAAGTATCGACTAAGCTGACTGTACTAGAATCCCTTTCTAAAATCGCCGACCAATTAGTGGTGGGTGGTGGTATTGCCAATACCTTTATCGCGGCAGCAGGCCACAATGTGGGTAAATCACTATACGAAGCGGACCTGATTGGAACTGCACAGAAGTTGATGAAAGAGTGCTCTATTCCAGTAGCGACTGATGTCGCTTGTGCGAAAGCGTTTGATGAAAACGCCGCAGCAGAAATTAAACATGTGTCTGAAGTACAAGATGACGACATGATTTTCGACTTAGGTCCAGATTCAACCGCAGCATTGGCTGAAATCATTGCTAACGCGAAAACCATTTTGTGGAATGGCCCAGTCGGCGTATTTGAGTTCAAAAACTTCGAAGCAGGTACCAAAGGTATCTCTGAAGCGATCGCCAAATCGGCTGGCTTCTCAGTAGCGGGTGGCGGTGACACGCTAGCGGCGATTGATAAGTTTGGTATCAAAGCTGACGTGTCTTATATTTCAACCGGTGGCGGTGCTTTCCTTGAGTTTGTGGAAGGTAAAGTATTACCAGCAGTAGAAATGCTAGAAGCACGCGCGAAAGCATAACGACGATGAGAGCGGGGGGTAACTCCCGCTTTCTTGTTTGCTGCACGAGGGTATTTATTCTGCTAGAATAGCGCCAGTTGTGAGCAAACGTTTGCAAGAATGTAAACTTAACTGTTTTATTTTTAAACGACAGAAAAAATAGGATCAAATCCATGTCTAAGATCTTCGATTTCGTAAAACCTGGTGTGATTTCTGGTGATGACGTACAGAAAGTATTTGCTGTAGCGAAAGAGCATAACTTTGCTCTACCTGCTGTTAACGTTGTCAATACTGACTCTATCAACGCAGTACTAGAAGCCGCGGCCAAAGTGAAAGCACCGGTAGTGGTGCAGTTCTCTAACGGTGGCGCTGCTTTCTTTGTTGGTAAAGGCGTTAAACTTGAAGGCCAAGGTGCCCAAATCCTTGGTGCCGTGGCTGGTGCAAAATACGTTCACGCTGTTGCTGAAACTTACGGTGTGCCAGTGATTCTACACACTGACCACGCTGCGAAGAAATTACTGCCTTGGATCGATGGTCTACTTGATGCTGGCGAAGAGTTCTTTGCTCAAACAGGTAAGCCTCTGTTCTCTTCTCACATGCTAGATCTTTCTGAAGAGTCTCTAGAAGAAAACGTTGAAACGTGTGCGAAATACCTAGAGCGTATGGCGAAAATGGGTATGACCATCGAAATCGAACTTGGTTGTACTGGCGGTGAAGAAGACGGCGTTGATAACTCTCATATGGATTCATCTGAGCTGTACACTTCTCCAGAAGACGTGGCTTACGCTTATGAAAAACTCAGCGCAGTCAGCCATCGTTTCACCATCGCTGCTTCTTTCGGTAACGTTCACGGTGTTTACCAAGCGGGCAACGTGGTATTAACTCCAACCATTCTACGTGATTCTCAAGCGTACGTTTCTGAGAAATTTGGCCTTCCAGCGAACTCTCTCAACTTCGTATTCCACGGTGGTTCTGGTTCGTCTGAAGCAGAAATCAAAGAATCGATCAGCTACGGTGTTATCAAAATGAACATCGATACTGATACTCAGTGGGCAACATGGGATGGTATCCGTAAATACGAAGCGGAAAACCACGATTACCTACAAGGCCAAATCGGTAACCCAACTGGTGAAGCTGCACCAAACAAAAAATACTACGATCCACGTGTATGGCTACGTGCAGGCCAAACTTCAATGGTGGCTCGTCTTGAGAAAGCTTTTGCAGACCTTAACGCCGTTAACGTACTGTAATTAGTGTTTAGTTAGTCATTAGCCGCCCTTGTTGGGGCGGCTTTTTTTATAGCTAGTGATTAGGAAATAGATCTGCTAGTTTAAAGAATAATCTTATGTTTGCTGAGATTTAAATAAGTATACTTTGTGTGGAGATATTACATAGAGCAGTTGTCACTCCTTTGTATACATCAAACCAAAAGAATATCGATATCATTGATTGTAGAGGATATACAAGATGGCGAATGAGTCAGTGGGACTTGAAGTTCCTGGTGTTGAAAGCTTACATCAGGTCAATAATTGGCTAACCAATAACTCAGATTTATTGATTCAATACGGTGTGAATATTATTTCCGCCATTTTGATTTTGTTTATTGGTAACCTGATTGTTAAAACGATTGCAGGTAGTGTAGCAAACGTGTTGATGAAAAAAGAGATGGATAAGGCGGTTGTCGATTTTATCCAAGGCATCGTACGTTACACACTATTCATTATTGTATTGGTTGCCGCATTAAGTCGTATTGGCGTTCAAACCGCGTCCGTTGTGGCCATTATCGGTGCGGCGGGTTTAGCGGTGGGTTTAGCGCTGCAAGGTTCGCTATCCAACTTTGCTGCTGGAGTGTTAATCGTTGCTTTCCGTCCGTTTAAATCCGGTGACTATATTGAAGTGGCTGGAACCGCTGGATCGGTTGATTCTATCCATATTTTTCAGACAATTTTAAAAACACCCGATAACAAAATGGTGGTATTACCTAACTCAGCGGTAGTGAATGGCGCAATTGTCAATTATTCACGCCATGCTACACGTCGTGTTGATTTACTGATTGGCGTATCTTATAAATCGGATCTGAATAAAACCAAGCAGGTACTGCGTGATGTGGTTGAGCGCGATCCTCGGGTATTAAAAGATCCTGCTGTTCGAGTTGAAGTACATCAACTTGGTGAATCATCGATTAATTTTATCGTTCGCCCTTGGGTGGAGAGTGCAGATTACTGGCCCGTTTATTGGGAACTAACCCACAAGATTAAAGAAGCGCTCGATGAAAATGGTATTGAAATTCCATTCCCACAAATGGATGTTCATTTGAATAAAATCAGCTAACGGACGTTATTGGTTGAGCTGAGTAAATTGATGAACAGTAGAAAATAAAAACGGAGGTGTTGGCCTCCGTTTTTATTTTAGTTCCAATATTGCTGAAGGTTATTCGCCAATAGAAAAGCAATGGTAAACATCATTGCCGCGATCACCAGATCGATGCCTTTTTTGACGGCGGGTTTGGATAAGGTTGGCCCTAATTTGGCTGCGCCTATCGATAATGAATAAAACCACACAAAGGAAGCGATCATCGTTCCTAAGGCAAATGAAATCCTGTCATGGCCTTCAAATTGACCGCCAATCGATCCTAAAATCACTACCGTATCTAAGTATAGATGTGGGTTAAGTACCGTGACCGCTAATGCTCCAAGAATTACGGTTCGTTTACCTCGCGCCGTGATCTCAGAAGATGATTCTTGTTGTCGCGACGGTTTAAAAGCACTTTTTAATGCTAACAAGCCATAACCAGTTAAAAAGGCGATTCCACCTAAAGTAACTGCAATCAATAAGCTTTCATTTTGTGACAGTAATGCGCCGCCACCAAATATTCCCAAGGAGATAAAGATAACATCTAACACACTACAGATGGTTGCCGTAGTTAGGTGGTGATGACGTTTAATGCCTTGATTTAAAACGTAAGCGTTTTGTGCTCCGATGGGAATAATCATCGTTGCCCCGAGTCCGAAGCCTTGTAGCAAAATCCAGAAGTTCACAGTTGTCTCATTAATAGAATGCCAAATAATGGTCGCAAGATACCCAGAGTTATTTGATTAGTATAATTAATGATTTTAATATAAAATAAGTTTGGCTTATTTTCTGTAGGACAGACAAGAATGCGTGGCTTAGATTACAAATGGATAGAAGCACTGGATGCGGTTTTACAATATGGCAGTTTTGAGCGTGCGGCTGAAAAGTTATTCATTTCTCAGTCCGCTGTTTCTCAGCGTATCAAACAACTAGAGAAATTTATTGCGCAGCCAGCACTGGTGCGTAGTGCTCCCCCTAAGCCGACCCTAATAGGCAAAAAATTGCTTGGGTTGTATCGGCGGGTTCTTCTGCTTGAGCAAGAAACCATGCCAGAGTTATTAAATGATACCTCAGCACGTCCGGTCACCTTATCAATTGCTACTAATGCTGACAGTTTAGCCAGTTGGGTTATTCCTGCTTTACGGCCGATCATGAGTAAAGAAAACGTCGCTTTTCAATTCTCTATTCTTGATGAATCTCGTTCGATAGAAAAAATGAAGAATGGCGAAGTCGTGGGAGCGATCAGTTTAGATGATCAACCGTTACCGGGTTGTCGAGCAGAATACTTGGGCAAAATGGATTACTTATGTGTCGCTAGCCCCAGCTTTATGACGCGCTATTTTTCGAATGGTGTGAATGCACAAACTCTGCTCCATGCTCCATCGGTGTCATTTGATATGCAAGATAGCCAGCATAAACAATTTTTAAAGCAACATTTCGCTGTGCAAAGTGAGATGCGAATTAATCATAAAGTCGGCAGTTCAGAGGCTTTCGTTGCCCTTGCAAAAGCAGGATTGGCTTATTGCTTAATTCCACGTTTACAAATTGAGGATGAGTTGGCAAAAGGCGAGCTGGTTGAGGTGACGCCTGGGCAAACCGTAACCAATGTGATCTATTGGCATCATTGGCTATTAGAAACGGGAATTTTAGCTCAGTTATCAACAGGCATTGTTGATTATGCTCGGGCACATTTGCCACAGTAAGTATGCTTGTATAAATACGTTAAAACTGTGTCAGTTTATCAGCAATACCAAGTGAATCGTTCTATATTGGCTTATGATGGTCCAGTGACTTAAGTTAATTTAGGTATCACAGTGTTTTCCCAACATATAAAGGATGAGTAATATGAAATGGCTACGTCAATGGCTTATGGTTTTATGCAGTCTTACGGCGGTGAGTGTGCAAGCTCAGCAAATGAACTTTCCTCATATCGTGACTTCCGGCTATGGTGAAGTGATTGCTCAACCAGATAGAGCACAGTTTTCCGTTAAGGTAGTTGAAACCACGATGAATGCTGAGCAAGCGAAAGCAACGGTAGATAAAGTGGTCGCGGACTTTGTCGATAGTCTTAAGCAATCTGGCGTAAAAAGTGAAGATATCTCCAGTTCAAATTTGTATCTCACTCCCCAGTATCATTATCCAAAGTCTGGACAGCCTGAGTTAGTTGGCTATCGAGCGCAGAGAAGTGTCACCGTTGATGTGGAAAAACTCAGTGCTTTGAATCAGTACTTAGACTTAGCGTTGGCTTTGGGTATTAATCAGGTCGATAACGTTCAGCTAAAAGTCAGTGAACAAGCCAAATACCAACAGCAAGCGAGAATGGCAGCGATTGAAGATGCCAAACAAAAAGCCAATTCATTAGCGGCTGGTTTTCAAAGCAAGTTGGGGCCTGTATGGCGTATTGAATACAGTTCAATCACCCCTCAGCCGGTGATGATGCGTTCAGTTAGTATGGCCGATAGCGCAGAAGTGAGTCAGAGCTATCAAGATTCAACCATTGTTATCCGTGATCGAGTCGATGTGATTTATAAATTGACCCATTAAATTTTGCCTCAAGCGCACCCGATTGCAGTGGTGCGCTTGATTGACATTCGCTAGTTTTTTGTTCAGCAATAAGAAAATGCTGTTATAATGCGCATTCTAAAACGACTGAGTGTATAAAATTAGGGTTATGAGATTTTCTAGAACGATTGCTTTTCTTCTCATTGCCTGTGCTCTGACCACCTCAATCATCGTTTTCTATTATGCTCAGCGTTATCAAAATATTAAGCAAAATCATATTAATCACGCCGCTCAGCAAGCGCTTCATCAACTCTCTTATGGTGTGAGAGAGTACGCCAATATTCAAGATCAGCTTTTCTCTATCATTCATCTACTCAGTCATAGTCAGACGACTTGTGACTATGCCTTCTCGCCTGAGCCGAACAATCAGCGTCTACTCGAAGAGGCTTTTGCGTCCGTTGCTCATTATCAAAAATGGTATAACTCAATCGTCTTTTTTGATAATGAAGGCCAAGCCAATGTCGGGGTGATGTACTCGGCTACAGAGTCGAGCAAAGTGATCAGTCATGCACTGGACAATCAACTCAGTAGTGAACGACTTGCACTTGCTGAGCTGCTCAGTGACGAGCAAGTGGGGATTTGGGGATGGAATACTCCCGATCCGATGCCATCGATGCAGCTCATCACACCCGTTAAAGTGTTTGGGTTGCGTTACGGCTATATCATGATGGATATTAATCTTTGGCGTTTAGCCGAGCGAGTCAGTTATAGCTTACAACGCGATTTACAACCCGAAATCGTCACCGACCAAGGGGTTGTCTTGAGTCATAAGTTATCACAACACGCGTTAATGAAGCCTTTTATACTGGACGATAATCTCGCACAACGTTTTCCGCTGACGTGGCAACGTATGCAGACCGCAAATACGGGATATCAGCTTGAACAGGGACATTTAATTGCCTTTGCATCTATTTCATTAACCGATGATCAAGCGATGTATTTGATGGTCCATTTAACTCCGGAAGAATTAGCACAGCGCGCCGAACGTGATTTAAATGACCTAATCAAAGAAGGGTTATTTGTATTGCTCATGGTGATGCTTTTTACTTTACCGACCTTATCGATGGTGTTGCATTACCATCGACGCGATATAGAAAGTAAGCTTGCACGCGCAGCACTAAATGGTATGACCGCGGTGATGATCGCCGATAAACATCATCAAATCATGATGGTTAATAATGAATTCGAACGTATGACGGGGTTACCAAAAGCGTGGGCGATCGGCCGTAACGGACTGAAAACCTTGCTTTATCATAACGGCATGCCATTTATATTAAGTGTCTTAGAGCGAATTACCAGCGATCATTATTGGCAAGGGGAAGTCGAGTTCGCTACTGCGCAAGGTGATATGTTGACTACGTTGATACGTATTCAAGGAATTATCGAGGCTGGGCGAGTAAGTTATTATATTACTTCAATTGTTGATATCTCTGAGCGCAAACTATTAGAGAATAAGCTGCGTGAATTAAGTGAGAAAGATAGCCTGACGCAGCTATGGAATCGACGTAAGTTTGAATTAGAGCTTACTCATCAGGTGGAGCGTATTCAAGCTGAGGGCAATGCTTATCCTGTCTGTTTGGTGTTATTAGATATTGATTTCTTTAAGCGTGTTAATGATGAACAAGGTCACGATCAAGGTGATCGAGTGATCATCGATGTGGCGCGTTTACTGACTCAACATCTTCGCAGTTATGACTTTATCGCACGAATTGGTGGTGAAGAGTTCGCGGTTATTATGCCCTCGACCCGCATTGAGCAAGCGCAGCAGATTATTGAGCGATTAAGAGGGGCGGTGGAAGCCGAACCGCATTTATCCGTGACCGTCAGTGCTGGCATTACTGACTTAACCCTTGATGCGACACGTTCCTATAAGTGCGCCGATATCGCTCTGTATGAGTCGAAAAAATCGGGGCGCAATCAGGTGTCGACTGTTTTAAGTCAGGAGAGCTAATCATCGGTTAAGATAATCTTGGTGTCGGTATTAGCGAGATAAAAAAACGGGGCATTTCAGCCCCGTTTTGCGTTTAGTTGATCACTTTCTCGGTATCGAGCAACGATTATAGAACGTGAACAGAAGCGGTATTGGTTGTACCTGATGCAACTAATGCACCTGAAACCATCACCGCGATGTCGCCTTTCTTACCTAAGCCAGATTCTAGAGCAATCTCTTTTCCTAGACGGTAAAAATCATCAGTGCTTTCAATCGCATCAACCACGACAGGAGTGACGCCTTTGCTCAGTACGAGTTGAGCGGCCGTTTTCTTGTTGGTTGTTACCGCAATAATGTTAGCGGTTGGGAAATATTTACGTACTGAACGTGCAGATTTACCTGCTTCAGTTGCCACAACAATTAATGGTGCTGCTAGTTTCTCAGCAGTATCCACCGCGCCCTTACAAACGGCTTCAGTAATACGTAGACGTGGGCTATCTAAACGAGAGCCAAGCTCAGCTTTTAATGCTGCATCAGTACGGTTAGCGATTTGCGCCATGATAGTGACGGCTTCAACTGGGTATTTCCCTTTAGCAGTTTCACCAGAAAGCATGACTGCGTCAGTACCGTCCATGATTGCGTTGGCAACGTCACCCGCTTCTGCGCGCGTTGGACGTGGGTTTTTGATCATTGAATCTAGCATTTGCGTTGCTGTAATCACCACTTTACGTGCGCGGTTACATTTCTCAATCATCATCTTTTGCGCAAAGATAACTTCTTCAGCAGGGATCTCAACACCTAGGTCACCACGAGCAACCATGATACCGTCAGAAAGCTCAAGAATTTCGTCGAAGTTATCCACGCCTTCTTGGTTTTCAATTTTAGAGATAATTTGGATATCTGCGCCGCCGTTGGCAGTCAGCAGTTCGCGAATTTCACGTACGTCATCTGCCTTACGAATGAAAGAAGCCGCAACGAAATCAACACCTTGCTCACAACCAAATTTTAGGTCAGCTTTATCTTTTTCAGAAAGCGCTGGTAGGTTAACTGAAACGTTAGGTAGGTTAACGCCTTTATTTTCGCCCAGTGCGCCGTTGTTAAGGACTTTACATTTCACTTCAGTCTCAGTGGTGGCAATCACTTTCATTTCGATCAGGCCGTCATCGACTAAAATAGTGTTACCAGCGGCAAGATCTTTAGCAAAACCTGCGTAAGTTACAGCAACGATGTCTTTGTTACCGACAACTGAAGTATCGGTAGTAAACGTGAACTCTTGACCAGCAACGAGATCAACATCATCACCATTTTCTAGTTTGATAGTGCGAATTTCAGGACCTTTAGTATCCAATAGAATCGCTAGTTGCTTACCGGTGTTTTCCATTACCTTGCGGAAGTTGGCGATACGAGTGCCGTGCTCAACGAAGTCACCGTGAGAGAAGTTAAGACGCATGACGTTCATGCCCGCATTGACTAGCTCAGTCAGTTTTTCTACAGATTCAGTTTTAGGGCCAATCGTACAAACGATTTTGGTCTTTTTCATGGAAAGTGCTCTCCGGTAAATAAATTTAAGATGAATTTAAAGGGTAATGCTTAACCTTAAAGTGTTCTCGGTAATGGCAAGCGTCTCCGTTTGCCTCTTAGGTTTCACGAGTCTGTTTCACTCTAAAGCTGAAAGTCTTTCAACAGATTTAGTCATTTTATGACTGCTTATCTGAGGTGAAATTTCACAAACAAAGCCACAACGTCTACAAATAGCCATTGTGGTTAAAAATTTACGTCAAGTTCTGTAATTTTTTTTCTTTTCGGATGCGAATTCTATCACCTAATGCTGCCAATATCACGATTTAAGACTTGTCTTAGAACAAGGTTTTAGCGCTAATTATTAATTTTTTGTATCGAAATAAATAGACTAAAATGTTTCGAAGTGATTATAATTGGTTTCGAATCGAAACTTAAAAAGTCAAACCTCATGTCGAAACGAAATACCCAGCTACGAAGACACGCGATCGCCAGTTTAGTCAATCAACAAGGCGAGGTAAGTGTCGAAGCACTTTCTCAGCAGTTTTCCACCTCAGAGGTCACGATTAGAAAGGATCTTGCCTCATTAGAAACCAATGGTCTATTACTTAGACGTTATGGTGGCGCGATCGCTTTGCCAAAAGAAGTGATGGCAGATGAATTGAATGAAAAAGTTTCGGTTCGAAAGATGGAGCTAGCCAAACAAGCCGCTAAGCTGATCAGAGATCATAATCGAATTGTGATTGATAGTGGCAGTACCACGGCAGCACTGATCCAGCAATTGAACGATAAACGTGGCTTAGTGGTTATGACCAACTCATTGCATGTCGCCAATACCCTCAATGAGCTAGAAAGTGAGCCGACACTACTGATGACCGGTGGCACTTGGGATACTCATTCTGAATCTTTCCAAGGTCAGGTTGCTGAATCTGTGTTGCGTTCTTACGACTTTGATCAGTTATTTATTGGTGCTGATGGTGTTGATCTTGATCGTGGCACGACTACGTTCAATGAGTTAACCGGATTAAGCAAAGTGATGGCGGAAGTATCACGCGAAGTGATCGTGATGATTGAATCAGAAAAGATTGGCCGAAAAATCCCCAACTTAGAGCTGGCTTGGGATTGTATTGATGTCTTAGTGACGGACAGCGATCTCAGCGACGCCTATCTCAAACAAATTGAATCGCATCGTGTGCGAGTGATTCGAGCGTAAACATGATTATCTACTCATCAGTATATGGCTGTTAACGGGCGATCTACTGGTGGAAAAAAGATCGAAATAAATGGAGTGTGAAGATGTGTGGAATTGTTGGCGCGGTTGCGCAGCGTGATGTGGCGGAAATTTTAGTCGAAGGTTTACGTCGTTTGGAATATCGAGGCTATGATTCTGCCGGCGTTGCGGTGGTGGATAGTGAGAATACGCTCACTCGCGTACGTCGCTTAGGAAAAGTGCAAGAATTAGCGGATGCGGTCGAGCAGCAAAAAGTCATTGGCGGTACAGGCATTGCCCATACTCGTTGGGCGACTCATGGTGAACCGTCAGAAATTAATGCTCATCCACATCTATCGGGCACGATTACCGTGGTCCATAATGGCATTATTGAAAACCACGCATCACTGCGAACCGTATTACAAGACCGTGGCTATGTTTTTGAATCACAAACCGATACCGAGGTTATTGCTCATTTGGTTGAGTGGGAGCGTCGCTCTGCAAGCACTTTGCTTGAAGCGGTACAAAAAACGGTTAAACAGCTGGAAGGCGCGTACGGTACCGTCGTGCTCGATTGCACCGATCCTAGCCGAGTTGTCGTCGCTCGCTCAGGCAGCCCAATTGTGATTGGTTTAGGTGTGGGTGAAAACTTCTTGGCTTCTGATCAATTGGCGTTACTCAATGTGACTCGCCGTTTTATGTTCCTTGAAGAGGGCGATGTTGCTGAAGTGACTCGCCGTGAGGTGAATATTTTTGCTGCCAATGGCGAGCAGGTAATGCGGGAAGTGATTGAGTCGAACGCTGAACACGATGCTGGTGATAAAGGTAAGTTTCGCCACTTTATGCAAAAAGAAATTTTCGAGCAACCCACAGCACTGATCAATACGATGGAAGGGCGCATCACTCACGATAGCGTCATCACCGAGAGTATTGGCGTCAATGCCGCGGAAATTTTAGCGCAAGTCGAACACATCCAAATTGTCGCCTGTGGCACGTCGTACAACGCAGGTATGACGGCTCGTTACTGGTTTGAAGCTTTATCCGGCGTGAGCTGTGATGTGGAAATTGCCTCTGAATTTCGCTACCGTAAATTTGTTACTCGCCCCAATAGCCTATTAATCACCTTATCTCAATCAGGCGAAACCGCCGATACACTGGCAGCGTTGCGCCTAGCGAAAGAGAAAGGCTACATGGCGGCGATGACGATTTGTAACGTGGCGGGTTCATCTTTAGTTCGCGAGTCTGATTTTGCTTTTATGACTCGTGCTGGAACAGAAATTGGCGTTGCATCAACCAAAGCTTTTACCACTCAGCTCGCTGCTTTACTCATGCTTGTCACCGCATTGGGCAAACAAAAGCAAGTCATAAACCGCGCGTTAGAAGCTGAAATTGTTCAAGCGTTGCATGCCTTACCAAGACAAATAGAGCAAGCCCTTGGCTGTGAAAAACAGATTGAAGCGATTGCTGAAGAGTTTGCCGATAAACACCACACGCTATTTTTAGGCCGTGGTGAGTTTTACCCTATTGCCGTTGAGGCGTCATTAAAACTCAAAGAAATCTCTTACATCCACGCAGAAGCTTATGCGGCAGGTGAGTTAAAACATGGGCCACTCGCACTGATTGATGCTGATATGCCAGTCGTTGTTGTGGCTCCAAGTAATGATTTACTTGAAAAGCTCAAATCAAACATCGAAGAAGTGCGAGCGCGTGGTGGTTTGTTGTATGTCTTTGCCGATCAAGACGCTGGTTTTGCTGAAGATGCGACGATGAAAATCATCACTATGCCGCCTGTTAGTACTATTACTGCGCCGATCTATTACACGATTCCGATGCAGTTATTGTCTTATCACGTCGCCTTGATCAAAGGGACAGATGTTGATCAACCACGTAACCTTGCCAAAGCAGTGACAGTCGAATAATCATGCTTCGATGATGCTGAGCTGATGTAGGAGAGGAATAAAGTTTCATACTAAGTAATAGAGATTCATACTAAGTATTAAAGTATCATCCTGAAATGGCGGTAATCGACATGGTTGCTGCCATTTTTATATCATCATACCATGTGCGTCTCATGTCTTATGTTGGGTGGAGAAGTATGGATCAGAAACAATATGATAAAACGTTTGATGTTGGTAATCCGGATTCCAGAAAATTGCAGGCTGCTTTTGCTCAGGTGTGTGATATTCGAAAATTTGAAATTGAATTATATTGGAAACGAGCTGCTTATTTTTGGGCATTGATTGTGGTTGCTTTCGCAGGGTACTTTTCAATTTTATCTTCTGAAATAACTAAGGTAGAGAGTAAGTATTTTTTATCGCTTGTTGTAGCTTCAATTGGATTTGTTTTTACATTTGCATGGTTCCTGTCTTGCAGAGGAAGCAAATATTGGCAGGAAAACTGGGAAAACCATATGGTTCTACTAGAAAATTCTATCACTGGTCCATTGTATAAGACCTTACTTGAAAGGCCAAAGCCAATGCCGTTCTTTGACAAATGGGTTACTGGTCCTGCGAGTATTTCTGTTTCAAAAGTTAACCAATGGGTAGCAGTATTTGTTCTTTTTTGTTGGGTGTCTCTCGTTGGTTTTTCACTATATAAATCTATTTTATCAAAATATTTCCTTATCTCTGGTGACATTATTGAATATGCTCACTATGTGGTAATTACTTTTGCTGCTATTTGCTGCTTGTTAATGGTTGAGTTTGGTCGTACTCATAAGAGAGCTCAAAATCCTATAGTTATTGGCCGATATGTAAAAATAAAAGAGTGAATATTGATGTTACACTAATAGAAACGATTAGTTGGAGTATCAACACATGAGCACCAAAGAATGGGTTTATCAGAGTGAGCAAGGATTTGGTTTATATCAGGAAATGACGCTTGAGAAGAATAATGATAATCCCGCGATCATTGAGATAGCAAACCCGGTTGATTTCAGAGTCAACTATACAACCAATGCCGACGGGGAAGCTTTCGGGAAGCTTATGGCTGAAATCCCGGCTGATGTATTCGATGAAATTGCGGTTGCCTGGTGTAAACAGAGAAAATTACAAGGCGCTTTCGGCGGCCCCGTAGGGAACGAATGGGGTGGTCCAGATTGCGACTACGAGTAGGTCTGTAGCGTTCAAACCGAAGGAAAGAAGATGTACTACTTTGCTGAGGATCCCTTCTAGGTAATGTAAACCTGGAGGGTATATGAAAAAATTAAAACAGCAGTACAAACACGCTGTTGATAGAAAATCTGCGGACTATTTGTTGTGGCATTTTTATCCCTGTATCCGAAGCGGTACTCACAAGCACTTTAGTACCAAACAAGAAAAAAGCTTTTACTTCATGCATTTGGTTGAATGTAAAGGTTATCCGGTAAAGTTTCGTGCCGCTCGTGGGAAAGCACTGGCCAATCCCTGGGACGACTATCCGGCATATGTTTATGATGTGGCAAAAAGCTGGAAGCATAACTCCAAGAGAAAGCATCAATATTACCGAGAAGGTTGATGCTATCGATCTTCACAGAAGATAAGTAATAGAGTTGCATACTCAATCCGTTGTCCTTATGCTTATTTTATCAGCATGGGATAGCGGTTTTTTATGGCAAAAAATAAATATTCGGCGTCGGAAACCCGATATGGACGCTGGCTCAAAGAAGGCCGGGGAAGTGGCCGGGGTGTTGATTATCAGCCTTGGCTGACTGTTCGGGATGTTCCTTCCGAAGGCCGTTCTCATCGCGTTTTCGGTCATAAGACACAACGAATCCATCACCTTTTTTCCGATCTGGAACTCGCCATTTTCTTTACGCTCGAATGGAACCCTCAAATTACCGATATCCGCGAACAGTTTCCTTTGGAACGCTCGGAGACTCGGCAAATCGCCAACGAAAACGGGATCAGGCATCCGGCGGATAGCGGTGTTGACCTGTATATGTCTTCCGATTTTCTGGTCAATAGCCTCAATACCAAACTGCCTAAATTTGCTATTCAAGGTAAATATGCCGAGGCGTTGCAAGATCCTCGGGTGGTTGAAAAGCTGGAAATAGAACGCCGTTACTGGGTGCTGAAGAAAATCCCGTGGTTTCTGGTCACTGAGAAAGATATTTCACCGGTGATGGTTCGAAACATCGGCTGGTTGTATCCGTCGCAACGAGATGAGCTGACCGATGAGTTATTGCTGGAAAGAACGGCTTATTATTCGGCGCAGTTCGAGTTGTCCCCAAACCGCACAGTTGTCGATCTGTGCAAGCATCTGGATGTCAGTTACCGGCTTCCGGAAGGACAGTCTCTGTATGAAATCAGGCAGCTTCTCTCTCAGCGCTGTTTCCATTTCGATATGACGACGGAATTCCATCGCCTGCTCGTCAAGGATCTCCAGCTTGAAAATATGAATCACCTGATAGGAGCTCGGCATGTTTCGAATCAATGAAGTGCTTGAGTTTGAACGGGAAAGGTTCCGGGTTCTGAGCTTGTTGGGAGATGAGCTGGTCTGGATTTCTATCGACGATCAATCGGCTTTTCCGGTATTGGTCGATACGGAAACGCTTTATCAGGGGATTGAGGATGAAACATTACTCCGGGTTGAAGATCCGTATGTTTATCTGACATTGGAAGTTCCTGAAGACGGCAGTGTCGCTCAGGTTAAACGAGACAAGAATTATGCTTTGATTCAACCGATTATCCAGTGCGAAGCATACTATCGGTCTGACCTGAGAGCGAAGGCGATCAATGCGGTGATGGCAGAGCATAAGACAACCAAGCAGACCTTGTACCGTTTGATTCGTCAATACTGGCAGCGTGGTCAGATCGCTAATGCGTTGTTGCCCGACTATAAAAACTCGGGAGGAAAAGGGAAACGTCGTCAGGCCGGGGAGAAGAAACTCGGACGTCCCAGAAAGTATATGCCTGGCGCCGGCGTTAATGTCGATGAGTTTACCGAGCGTCTGTTCCGGATAGCGATTCAAAAGTATCTGCTGAACGACAAAGGGTACACGTTTCCCTATGCACACCGCCGTTTCAAGGATATATATCAGACCTATTTCCCGGATGTCCCGGAAGCAGAGATTCCGACCAACTGGCAGATGAAGTATTTCTATCAGCGGGAATTCACTCAGGTTGATATGATCCGCAAACGGACACATCCGAAGATCTACAACAAAGACATTCGGCCACTTAAAGGTACGGCCAATCTACACGCGCTTGGTCCCGGCTCCCGGTTTGAAATCGATGCGACCATTGCCGATATCTATCTGGTCTCGGATAGCAACCGGAGCTGGATTGTCGGACGCCCGGTTGTTTATGTCGTTGTCGATGTATTCAGTCGCTTGATCGCCGGACTGTATATCGGTTTTGAAAATCCGTCTTATGTAGCAGCGATTCAGGCATTGCAAACGGCAATGACGGACAAGGTTGCTCTCTGTCATCAATATGGGATCGAGATTGAAGCGCAGGACTGGCCAGTCATTGGGTTACCGGATGCAATCCTTGCCGATCGGGGAGAGTTGCTTGGCAGTCAGATTGAAAGTCTTGAGAAAAGCTTTTCGGTCAGAGTGGAAAATACCCCGCCTTATCGTGGCGATGCGAAAGGGATCGTCGAGCGGAATTTCAAAACCATACAGGCCGATTTTACGCCGTTTGCTCCCGGTGTTGTGACAGGAACGACGGTAAAGAAACGGGGCGGCAGAGATTACCGTCTGGATGCAAAGCTATCCATCTCGGACTTTAAAGAAATCATCCTCTCTTCCATTCTGTACCACAACCAGTTTGCCGTGTTGAGTAAGTATGACCGTTCCGACGATATGCCGGTGGATTTGCCTTCGGTGCCGATCGAACTCTGGCGTTGGGGAATTCAGCATCGGACTGGTCGTTTGCGTGCTGCGCCGGAAAGAGAGTTGAGACTGAGTTTGCTGCCTCGAGCAAGAGCGACGATTTCTCCCTTGGGTATTTGCCTGTTCGGTCTCTATTACACTTGTGCTGAAGCAATGAGTGCCGGATGGATGCACCGAGGCAAAGCGACGTCTCGCCCGGAGAAAGTAACGGTAGCCTACGATCCGAATATTGCCGATGAGATCTATCTTTTCCCGGTGGAAGGGAAAAGTGAATTCTGGGTGGGTAAGCTTTCTGATCGTTCGCGTGAATTTATTCACTGTTCTTTCTGGGAAGTCTGGCAGATACAGACTCGTCAGAAGTCAGTGACGGCGACATCAAAAGTGGTTTCGGATGAGAAAAAACGGGCGCATGAACGTCGGGTGATCGACAAGATTCAGCAGGCCGAAGCAAGAAGTCCGGATGTTTCCGAGTTTTCTAAGCCTGAACGAATTGCAGCGATCCGGCCAAACAGAAAAGCTGAATTGGAGAGTGAGAGGGAAGACCGGAAACCGACTGAACCGAGTCAACCACGGGAACGTGCCGATGTCGTTTACTTGCCGGGTGTCGAGGAAGAAGATTACCAGTATCCCAGCTTTGTCAGTGAG
Organism: Vibrio sp. 11986-1-5; assembly: GCF_963878025.1. Classification (NCBI taxonomy): domain Bacteria; kingdom Pseudomonadati; phylum Pseudomonadota; class Gammaproteobacteria; order Vibrionales; family Vibrionaceae; genus Vibrio; species Vibrio sp. 11986-1-5. The sequence goes on along the minus strand of NZ_CAWNVW010000002.1, from coordinate 9,002 downwards.
CTGTTTGACGATGAGGACGATCAGGAATGAGTTTACCTGACAAATACGTGACGGCAGTTTATCGGGATACGGGCAACCCATCTTATCGGGGAAATCCGTTCATTGAGGCTTTACCGCCGTTGATGGAGCTGAAGCAGCTTAAAAAGGGACTTGAGGGAACGGTGAGCTTCTCGCCGGAAAATACGTTGCTGCCACCTCGTCAACGTGCGCATAGGGTTGCTTCGCTGTTGGATGATTTCTTTCAGCCATTGGCGCAGCATGTACTGTTGGAAGAGCGGATCTCAATTATGATCCGCCGTGGTTATGTCGGGAGAAATCTTCAGGACGGTTCACTCAACAAACATCTGCAAAACGGCTATGAGCGGATCATGTCCGGTGATATGACGAGTTTCAAGTTTCAGGATGCTCGTTCGACGGCCAGTTGTTTGTCATTGATCGGATGTTCCGGGAGTGGCAAAAGCTCGACGTTATCCCGTATTCTTGCCACCTATCCTCAGGTGATTTATCACGAGCAGCATAATTTCTTTCAGATTGCCTATCTGAAAATCGAATGTCCGAATAACGGCTCTCTCAAGAGCTTGTGTCTTAACTTTTTCCGGGAAGTTGATCGGGTACTCGGAACCAACTATGAATCGACTTATGGCCTCAAGCGACACGGTATTCCGACGTTGCTGGCATTGATGAGCCAGGTTGCCAATCATCGGGCAATCGGCGTTCTCGTCATCGATGAAATTCAGCGGCTCAGTATTCGTCGTTCCGGCGGGCGCGAGCAGATGCTGGAGTTTTTCGTCGAACTGGTCAATACCGTCGGGGTTCCGGCTGTTTTGATTGGAACACCGAAGGCCCGGCCAATCTTTGAGGTTGAGCTTCAGTCGGCAAGACGAAGTACCGGGCTCGGCTCTCTGTACTGGCAGCCGATGCCGCAATTTTCAGAGCAGCCGAACAGTAAAAGCGAGTGGGAGGCTTTCACCAATAAGTTATGGCGTTATCAGTGGTTGCAACGGCGGTATGAGGTTCTGAGCGAAGAGATCCGTGACTGTTGGTATGAACTCTCTCAGGGCGTACTCGATATTGTGGTGAAACTGTTTGTGCTTGCCCAGCTCCGTGCAATAGCGAGCGGGCTGGAACGCATTACGGTGAAGCTGTTGCGGGCTGTATACAATGATGAGTTAAAGCCGGTTCATCCGATGCTGGATGCCATGCGTCGGGGTGATCCGGAAATGGTTTCCCGCTATTCGGATTTGAGAGTGGAAGATATCGATAAACAGCTGCTGACGCTACATCGTAAGATTATTCAATTGCCTGAAGAAGCCGAGCTTCCGTTCAATCGGAATCAACAGGCAATGCGACTTTATCAGATGTTGATCCAGATGGATTGTCAGTCCGAATTGCTGATCCCGCTGGTTGAGAAAGTCTTTCAGGAGAAGCCGGATCTGACATTGCGGGAGATGATGCCGTTGGTTCTGGCTTGGTATGACGAGCGGCCAAAGCCGGTTGCTACACCACCCAAAGCAAATAAGGTGAATCCGGTCAAAGCCAAAGATTGGCATACGTTGGAAAGTCAGGACTTACGCTATTTATATGCTCAGAAAGATCAGGCGACGATGTATCAGACCGTGCGGGATCATGGCTTAATGCTGGATTTGCAGCATCCGGACAAATGGGCGGTGTAGATGCTCGGATTGCCATGTCCCTATCCTGAAGAATTGATTTATAGCCTGCTGGCAAGAGCAGGACTTCACTATGGTATCGAATCACCGAAAGCGTTGCTGGATGAAATCTATGGTGATCGGCGAGTTGTTGCGACCATTGACTTACCTTGTCGTCTTGCTCAAATCGCAGCGCATTATCCTGAAGCATTAAGCTTGGATGTTGTCTCTCTTATCTATCGGCACACACTGTTTCCACTCTATGCGCCGTTCATTGAGGAATCGAAACGGCAGTCCGGGATCAGATGGATGTCGGGAGCATCGAAAGGTGCTATTCATGCAGCTTTCGGTTTGGTGGCTTCGCGAGTTAAAGCACTGCGCACGCTTCATTATTGTCCTCAGTGCGTTGCCGAACAGGCCCGTCATTGCGGAGAAATCTACTGGCAACGTCTCTGGCAGGTTAGTGGTGCAGATATCTGTCCCGAACATGGGGTAGCTTTGCGAGTCTCCGGAACGGTGCCTCATCAACACCGACATGCCTATTTGATACCCGAAGTTCATTCGGAGGATCGGGACTGCGAAGTCTACCGGCCCGAATCTGAGGCCGTGACAAGATTTGCTTCAGCATTATTGTCTCTTCATCCTCAGGTTTCTCCGACATGCTATCAATGGAGCTGTTTTTACCTGGACTTGGCTCATTCGGCAGATTGCCGACGGGGAAGCCATGTTTTACATCAGGATGTAACAGCCAGAGTTAACCGGTATTGGTCGCCTCAATGGCTGGAGAAGCATGGTTTGGCACTGACGAGCAGCGATACATCCTGGAGCCGGGCCATACTGAGGAAACATCGCAAGTCGTTCAGTTTCCTACAGCATCTGGTCATGATCACGGCGTTGTCGGGAGAAGAACCTCATCCTGAATCGGTCTTGGTTCTGGTGAAACAGTATCAGCTCAAACCTCAATTGATTGTTTCGACTTACCGACAGGAAGAAGCCAATATCCGCGAGCGGCGCAAAGACTGGTTGATTCGGCTGAAGACAGATGGCTGTCAACGGGCCAGAAAACACCATAGTGGTGCTTTGTATGCGTGGTTGTATCGTCATGATCGAACATGGTTGCTCAGAATCAACCGGCGTTACCAGCGTTCCCATGTAACAGTAAATCAACGGGTTGACTGGCAACTCCGGGATAAAGTTTGTGTGCGCCAATTGATGAGGCTGTTACCGGATGTCCGGGATGATTTAACTGTTCCCCGGTTGTCGCGTGCGTATTACATCCATCGTTCGAAAATGGTGGCCAGTTTGCTGGAAAAACATTTGGACAAACTGCCCCGTACCAGGTTGTTTCTGAATGGGTATACCGAATCGGTTGGTGAGTATCAGATTCGGCGATTGACGAATGCGGCGTTATCTTTGTCCCGGCAGCAACGCCCTTGGATGCGTTGGCGGTTGCTGCGTTCTGCCGGTCTCAGCGAAGAACGGTTAACACCTCTGGCAGGTTGGTTTCTAAAAGGAGTAACGGAAGGTCTATGGGAGAATATCGATTTCAACATATCCCCGAAGATGCGGTAGTGCTCGGGGTCGGATCGCTCTTTCGTAAAAAGCGGAATAAATACTGGGGAATCAATCTGACGTTATCGAAGAAGTCAGAGCGGCCTTCGGTCAGTATCACCGGTGCGCCGTTGATCCGCCGTTTTAAACCGCTCAGTTCGCTACAGAATGATATTGCTAAAGGGAAACGCCTGTCGTTTACGATAGAAGATGCAACATTGTGGCAAAGAAAACAGCTCTCCGAGTGTGCGGCGATTCAGGCGATGAATTCGGTCGCAAACCGGGAACAATGGTGTTTTGAGATCATTCTGCCGGATGGGAAACAGCTTTATCTGCCTCAGTTCGAACTGGCCCGTGTTTTGTTTTTTCACGACAACTATCTGTCGCGTATCAGTTTGGAGCATGATGTGCTTTCCTCTGATTTCAATGTCCTAGAGGATGATGAAAAATGGCGGATCGACGTGATGCCGACGGCAACTTATCCGCTGGAGTCGTTTAACGATGATCGGTGCCGGCGGTTTCTGAGCTGGATATTAATCGATCCTGAAGCTAGGTATTCTTTCGAAAGTATTCACCGACAAATGATGCAAGAGCATCGGGTTCAGGGGCAATATCAGCTCTGGGACTTTTCGTTTCAGCCGCCATCTTTGGCCGGAACCCGATTGCAGGTGACCGGTTGGGATGATAGAAAAACGAATAGCTTTTTTGTCTGGGAAATTCTCCGGGTAGATGACTTGCCGTCAGCGATGCCGGAGGAGATTGATTTTCATCATCCGGACTTCGAACGACAAGTCAGTGGCAAAGGTGGCGGAAGTTATGGCCGGTCAGCAGAACGTCCCGATGAACACCTGTTGAATGATTTGGAAAGTGCCAGTCTGGATGTGAGCCGAATGGCTCTGGAATCGGATATGGTCTATCTGTCCTTCAAAACAGGCTTCAAGACCAACCGATTGCCATCCAAAGTAAAAATAACGCCTCATGGTAAGCCGGATGATGGACAGCCCAGCCAGGCTTCATCCGAACTCTCTTCTAATGACGGCGATGTAACCGGAACGATGCCGGGAGCAGAATGGAGCATCGTCGATGACCAAACCGATGACGCACATTTGTATGAGAATAAGTTTGCCTGTTTCTTTCAGATGATCGACTTGCTTGAAACAGAACATGGTTGTCAGGTTCGACGCTACCCTTTAAGAAAGTTGCCCAAATTGCCGCGCTGTAAAAAGCATATGCTGGCCGACGATGCGAATCCTCGATGCATGGCCGTTATTGAAGTTATGCATAAGGCACATACTTGCCATATCCTCGAAGTGGATACCTCGGATGCTGAGAAGTCATTGTCTACCATGATTATCAGGCTGAAAGATGCTTCACGATTGGAGGAGCAAGTAATCGAACTGGAAAAACAATTGCTTAGAGGATCGTTACGCTGGCCTCAAAGCTATCTGCATGAAATCTGCGGGGAAGGTAACTTTTCCGGGGTGAATCATCCGAAGTCCAAGCATCGAGGGAAGATTGATCCGATAAGTAGATCTTCTTGGGCCCGACGAATCTGTCTGTTTCTAGTCAATTTTGATTGACTTTGTCATTTTATCAAGAAATTACACCACTTCCTTATGCCTAACCAAATGAACTAGTAATCAGCTTATATGAGCTGACTTTTTGCGCTTATTGTTTGTATTTTGGTCTGTTTTGTATTGACTGTCTCAATTTTATGCGAAATAATATGAATGTATTCTTATAAATTTGAGACAAATATGGATAAAATATTTCGTCCTTGTGCAAAGATTAGTAAGGATGTCTGTGTTGCAATGTCTGAACAGAAACTTACGCTAAGACTTTGTGTTGAAAGGTTTAATCGTCGATATGGCAGGGAGATAGACTCAGGTCTATTATCTGCAATTAACAAAGATTTTGTTTATCGGATAAAAAACTGTGAGTTCAAGATTGTCAATTCACGTGTCGCAAAATTTTGCGAGTTCTTAGGGGTTGAACCCTATGAATCTGAAATCAAGTTTATGCATTTTGAAAAAGAGTTTGAAAAAGTAGAAAAGGTGGCCACTGATAGGCCGGAATTAAGAAATCAAATCAAATCATTACTACTCAATATTGCAAATATAGCGTCAGTTTAAGGATTACAAGGAGCATCGTATGGGGAGCATTTCAGATAAGTATGAGTTTTCATCTCTGCATAATAAGAAAATGACATTTATAGACTTATTTGCTGGTCTGGGAGGATTTCACACTGGTTTTGCTAAAAATGGGCATGAGTGTGTGTTTGCTTGTGAGATAGAACCAGCATTAAGAGAGCTATATGAGCAGAACTATGGAATTGTGCCTCATAGTGACATAACCAAAGCTGTCGAGGAAGAAATACCGCCACATGATGTGATTTGTGCAGGGTTTCCGTGTCAGCCTTTCTCTCTTGCTGGTAAGAAAAAAGGAGCAGAATGCCCGGAGTCAGGTCGGCTAATTGATCATGTAATAAGAATTGCAAACTACCACTGCCCCAAATTTATCGTACTTGAAAACGTACCAAATGTAATAACTATAGCTGATGGTAGCTTTTGGAAGCATTTAACAGAGTCATTTGAAAATATCGGTTATGTATTATACCACAAGGTTATTTCTCCTGTGGATATCGGTATTCCTCAGAACCGTAAAAGAATATTTATTGTAGCTGTTCGTCATGATTTAGATGTAGGCGATTTTGAATGGCCCGAGGTTAATAATTCAAAATCTGATTCATTATTAGATATACTAGATAATAATCTTGAGCATAAAAAATTAGAGCAGAAAAAAGTAGAGCTATTAGAAAATTGGCAGAGTCTTCTGTCTAAGCTAAACATTAGTAGATTGGTTTCTACATCGATTGTTGCCCCTGAATTTGGGGCTACTTATCCATTTGATTTTAGCAATCTAACTCTTAAAGAATTAAAAAAATATAAAGGAGCATATGGAACAGACTTATCTGAATGTAAAACATGGAAAGAGGTACTAGAACTTTTACCAAGCTATACGAGAAAGAATAAGTCTGTTTCAGGTTGGTTAGTTCAATCGGTTGAGTATTCTAGAAAACTGTACTTAGAAAATAAAAACGTATGCGATAAATGGACTGCTAATAATAACAAGGAATTCAATAGTTGGCAGATACTTGAGTGGAGGGGAGAGCATGATAACTTGGATGTTTACAAGCATCTTGTGCAGTTTAGAGCTTCAGGAATTCGAGTGTTAAAACCTTATATTGCACCATCTCTAATATCAATGACCCCAACTCAGATACCTGTTATACCCAAGTATAATCGCTATATGTCACCCCTTGAGGCTGCAAAGTTGCAGAACTTGCATGAATTACCTAATTTACCCTCTACAATGGTTAAATCATTTAAGGCATTAGGTAATGCTGTAAATGCCAAAGTAGTAGAATTAATTTCGAAAAATTTAAATATTAAATATGCAATTTAAATAATGTCAGATATTGGATAGAGGATTAACTATGAAAATTGATGTTTCTCCAGATATGCCTATGTACAATTTATTGAGAAGTTATCCTTATGATCTTGCGGGTGCTTTATCAGAATATATAGATAACTCTCTTCAGGCATATTTGGACGCTGATGAAGAAGTGAAAAAATATATTGGCTGCCTTAAAATTGAAATTAATATTTCTTTGAAAGATAAGCACTCTCAACATGTAATAGTAAAAGATAATGGCGTTGGAATTACTTCTAAAGGTTTGCAAATAGCTATGAAGCCTGGTTTCAAACCTGAACGGCAGAGCCTTCATGAGTTTGGTATTGGTATGAAAGCTGCGTCTGTATGGTTGGGACGAGAGTGGGATTTGAGAACTTATCCATTTGGCGAAGATCAGGTATATAGTCTTGATTTCAACTTAGATGAGCTTATTGAAAAAAACAAAAAAAATGTCGATGTAGAAGTAAAGAAAGCTGGTAAAGATGATGAAAATGGTGTGGTAATCTCAATAAGAAAACTAAGAGATATCTCTCAGGAAGAAGTAATATCGGCATGTACTCAATTACATGATACATATCAGATTTTTATCTATAGAGAAAAAATTCTTAAGATTAAATTTACTTTAGATGATACTTCTGCTGATTTAATGAATCAAACTCCTCGAGTTGAACCTAAACCACTAGACTATCCAACGGCTTATCTAACCAAACCTTCTTGGTCGACTGAAACTATTGCTTTTAAATATGGAGAATCTAAAGTATGGAAAGAAAATATTTCATTTGAATTTAATGGAATGCCTGTAAATGGTTTTATTACAGTTAGAGATAAGGCAAGTCAAACTAGTAATCCAGGTTTGGCTTTGTTTAGGTATAATAGACTTATTCAGGGAAGTTCAACGAAGGAGTACAGACCAAAGTTTTTGTTGGGGTCACAGAATAAAGCTGCACCATCAAAAATATATATGGAATTACACCTCGATGGTCAAGAAATTTCACATACAAAAGGAAAGTTCAACTTTGACGAAATGAGGCTTCTTCAAATTCTGAAAGCACACCCAACAGTAAAAAATTATATTGATCAAGCAGAGGCTCATAGACCTACTTATGAAGAGGAAAACAAAGTCATCGCTTGCTCTTCCAAGGATGAAGTGGACTCTACACTTCTTGAAATGAAGAACGAAAAAATCAAATCTAGTAAGAATAAAAACACAAAATCAAAAGCTCCTTATAAATCCGGTAATAGTGGACAGAATGATACTAAAAGTTCAAATCCAAAAAATACCCAGCCTGTTGATATTCTTCACACTATAAAAACTCCTAACTCTATTATTATTGAGGATATAGCGAAAGAAGCTATTGATTTATATTTAATAGATAAAATGTGGTCTTTTGCTCTTTGTTATCGAGTCGTGTTGGAAAAAATTGTTCATGAAAAATTAAAAGTCTCCCATCCTGATATATACACTAACAATTTTTCTGAAAAAGGCATTGCAGCGATACTCAAATATCTACATTCAAATCAAAACTTAGTTTCTGGGTCAAGGTGGAAAGCTTTAAGAAGATCTCTCAATACATTGTCTAATGATGAATTGATAGATATTACGAACCTTGCTTCCCATGGGCACAGCAAGCCAACTAAAGATAGACTGGATACGCTGTTGATCAATACCCAAGAGTTAGTTAAATGGACAATGGATACAGGTAACGATTAAAGCTCTAATTGCTAACGGCTAAATGTCTTGACATGGCTGTCAGATACGAATATCTATTACTCAATTTTGATAAGAAGAAGCAGAAAAGAATTGTTTAGTATGAAACTTTATTACTTAAATTTTTAAACCGGACAAGTATTGAAACTGATTTAGTATGAAACTTTATTTTCTATACTAAGATTTAAGCCCCTTGTAGATAGCGGCTTCAGAAAACCATCAGTATGATACTTAATTCTACTCCCACAGCTGATGTAGGAGAGGAATAAAGCTTCAAGTAGGAAGGGTATATCCTTTTGGGTGAGTTGGCTAATGTGGAAGGATACAAAGTATAGTGTCAGATAACACTGGGTAATATGGTTATCTCTCTACATTTCTGCAAGCAAGATCTTGCCCGGGCGAGCAAAAAGTTGCCCAGCTGGGCAAGATCTTGCTCAGCTTAAATTGGCTGTTTTTTAACTGTTTGAAATTGTTCGAATTTATTTTTGGCATACTCCTTGCTTTGTTGGTGTTGCATATTGCGACGATGTGCGTCGCGTTTATTCACACAATAAGGAATTTGCAATGCCAACTCCATGTTATATCTCTATCGAAGGCGAAACTCAGGGTCTTATCACAGC
>NZ_CAWNVW010000001.1:0-122845 GCF_963878025.1 Vibrio sp. 11986-1-5 | reverse complement strand
AAAATCACAATATTTGCAATTGGTCGATTGAACATATGGTTATAAATCCTGCAACTCTCAACGATTAGGTAGAATACGTTGCATTAAAAGTAGCGGATGGATTTGACTGTGAGTTATCGAGTGGTACGGCTGACCGAACTGATGACCTATGAGTTTGGACAGGTCGAAGGTGATATCGAAAGGTTGGATGAGAGAGCGTTAGGCTCTGCGATTCCTCAGGGGATGAGCTATGCCAGTTTTATGGATAAGCTCAAAAGTGGGGAGTTAGCCTTGCTAACGGATTCCCCCTCTAAGCCAGTGATGCTTAAAGATGCAATGAGCCAATCGTGGAGCTTATCGGCTGAAGGGCAAGAGGCGTTATTACCAGAAGCCAAGCATGCGTTTCTCTCCAGAACAAGAATGTCTGGCGGTGCGGCAGGTAGTGCGGTATCGACTCGAAGCTCCGCTGGTTATGCGCCTAACATTGAAGAGACCTATGTCCCTGAGCCAGTCAAACCAGATACCTCGAATGTACCTCTGAAACTGAAATACGAATATTGTTTCGAAGTGGCTTGTTCGGATGAGGCGTTTAGAAAAAGCGTAGGCTGTGCATTTGAACTGGTAAAGACGGACCAAGAATCCATGATTGGTCGCTGGGAAACCGAACGAACTGACCATGGCACGAAATACATCGGCTATACCGCATTTGATGAGCCGAAAAAGCTGGTCGCAAAAGTCGCTTCTCACACTTTGGGTATTAGCGTTCCAGAGAATGTACAGGTCAAGCCGATAGGCTCTGGTGTAGTACGAGAAGCCTTTATTCCTGTTATCCCTTCAGTGCAGCTTGGTGAGCGTTTGGGGCTGCCAACAGAAGGCTACTACTACCATTTCTACAATGGTCGCTTAGTTCAAGAGTACAAGCTGCTTGGCAATGGCAAGTGGGCATTCTACGGCACTCGTTCCACCCACGAGCAGCTTAACGATGAGCAAGGCTATAACATTTATCAAAGCGCCATTTTGGTTTACTGGAAACTCGAAGGTAAAGAAGCTGAAAACCAATATCTGGTTTATCTTGAACAGCAAATGACGCAAGAGGAACTCGACAACCTCAATGATGACTGGTTGGCTCAACATGGTATCAAGCTTGATATCAGCGAATTGCTTGCGGCGACCAAGCAACCTGTCGCAGAAAGACAAACCCTTCAACCAGCGGAAACACAGAAAGCAGAGAGTAAACCAGAAACGCATACTGTTGGGACGGATTCAAACACCAACCAACGGGAATCATGGGCAGCCATTGCAGCGCAATATGGTTTGTCGGCGAAACAGTTACTGGATTTGAATCCACAGTACAATGCCGATCCGATGTCATTAAAAGTCGGGGATAGGCTGATCGTTAAGGCTGTCGAGCAAACTCAAAGCACTCCAGAAAAAGCGACCGCGTTACCTCCGCTTTCCCCTTGTTCCTATAACTGTTTGTCGAATACGTATTATGAACACTCAGAATCGTTTATTTCGGGAACTCAGTTTAAAGCGATCAACAGTGATAGCCTGTTCGATAAAGAACTCCCCGTTACGAACTTAACCACGATCACCACGGCTTCAAAAGCAACCGATTATGGCAAAGCGGCATTACTCTCGATCCCGGCAAATGGCGCGGCAACGAACCTTGGTATTCTTAGCTCCAGTACGACAAATACGATAGGCACATGGTCGATTTCAGGAGAAGCGTTAGCAGGCTTTGCGCGAAGAATGGGGGGCTTTCTAGTGGCCGCCTTATGGCCGTCTCAGCTTGGGGATGGCACCTTAGACGGAAATCCAGATTTTGCGGCCAATGACACTACGACGATGCGTGTACGTTTCAACATGTACACGGACGAGAATGGTAAACAGCAAGTGGTCGGCATCAAAACGGGAGACGGTAGTGCCTATGGTGATCGAGTTGCGAAGCGCGAGGCGGTACAGAAAGGACAGCGCTTTGTTGCTGAGCTAGATAATGGGATTACCATTACATGGACACCGGATGGCTCAACGGATGTACTAACACCTGATACTGTATTGCCGGAAAATGATCAGCTCGATGTTCACAATATCTGGGTTCGTCCTATCGAAGAGCACGAACAAGAGATTGGCACGGTTCTCTACCCTGAGGACGATCTTGCCGAGTATATTGTGACTTTCCCTGCGGATGCAGGGCTCCCTCCTCTCTACCTAGTATTCCGGAAAACTGCACGTGATGAATCTGGGGTGGTGACGGGGACTGGCGAAGATATTATGGGAATTTGGTTAGAGAAAGCCAGTGAGGGGTTAGGCTCACCAGTTCCATCGCAAATTGCCGACAAGTTGAGAGATAAAGAGTTCAGTAGTTTTGATAACTTTAGGAAGGCTTTTTGGATAGAGATATCTGAAGACTCAGTATTGGCTCGCCAATTTATTCCTTCGAATATAAAACGGATGAAAGATGGTAAGGCTCCCCGAGCAAGATTCAAAGATACGGTTGGTGGACGCCGTTCATTTGAATTGCATCATCTCAAAGAAATTCAACATGGTGGAGATGTCTACAATGTTGATAACATAAGAGTTAATACACCTAAAAATCATATAAACATTCATAAGGGTTAGCGATGAGATTGCATGATAGGTTAGAAGACTATACCGAATTAGAATTTCTGGAGTTACTGAACATTATTATCAGTGCGGAAGGTTCTGATGAATATCAAGATGAATTACTTGAAAACTTTATCGCTACAACAGAGCATCCAGATGGTTCAGACCTGATTTATTACCCAGAGAATCCTGAAGATGGAACGCCAGAGAATATCGTTAGAATCGTCAAAGAGTGGCGCTTGTCGCAGGGCTTACCTTGCTTTAAGAGTTAAGTCGCTTTTTAACAGATAACACATACCTTCAAACTGGTGTATTGAGACAAAAAAGAATGGGGAGCAATCATGCTCCCCATTGTCATTTTTATCGTTGCTGGTGGTATTACTTTTCTTCGACTGATTCACATCCTTTAGGCACGGTGATGGTCGATACATCCTTGCCTTCCTGTTGCGCCGCTTTCACATCCATTTTGTATTGAGTGTATTTGCCCACACTGACGTTGACTGCACCCGAATCTGCGGGTGGATTACCGCCCAATGTTCCATCAGCAAAGGCGGGGGAGGTTGAGAAAACTAACGCTGTAGCGATGATATGAACTTAATCAGTTGGTTTTGGTTATCCAGTAGCAATAAGGCAAACACTTCACGCTCATGGCTGCCTAGCTTACAGCGCACATACTCTTTGGTGGCATCAGGGTTAGTTAGTGCATCACCACGCACGTAGCGCGTAGCCAGTATCTCAGCCGCATGCTCTAGGATCTCATTTTCCTGATAGCGCTGCTCTTTTGTGTAATCGGTCATATTAGGCTCCGAGTGAGGTTCATTAACGGGATACACGTTAATGACATATGCCTGAGATTTTTTTGATTAAGCCTTGTCGCGCCAAGGCTTAACACATAACCGTCTTTTTTACGCCAGCGCTTTATCCCATGAGGACCACAAACATAGGAGAACGTTCCATGAGATTTTTAAAGCTAAAAGAAGTAATGGAAAAGACAGCATTAAGCCGTTCAGCGATTTACCGAAAAATGAATGACGGAGAGTTTCCGCAATCAGTGAGTTTGGGTGATAGGGCAGTGGCTTGGGTGGAAAGCGAAGTGGACGAGTGGGTGGAAGAGCGTTTGCAAACCAGAGTGGTTGCCATCTAACCAACTAACCAGAGGTAGTGCACAATGCACTGCCTAGATCATTGTCCATTCCCCAATTTTCCCATATTCTCTCACCATTAATTCTGATGAATAAAACCAACATGAGATAACACTCTGAATGGTAGACCAAATTTTAACCTTGAAAGAGGTGGCTGCTTACCTAAAGTTGGCCGAAAAAACAGCATATAGATTAGCAAGCGAAGGAAAGCTTCCTGGTTTCAAAGTCGGAGGTTCTTGGCGTTTTAAAATGGAAGATCTCGAAACATGGATTAATAGCCAGAAGGTGAGAGCATGATACCGAGTTACCAGGTATTTATGCCCCCCTTTTTGGAAGTCGTAAACGCGGCTGGTGGGCAGGAAGTTAAGCTTCGCGATGTTATTAATCAGATAGCCGAACGCTTTCAACTCACTGATGATGAGCGCGAAGAGCGCTTGCCAAGTGGTAAGCAAACTGTTTTGGATAACCGTATTGGTTGGGCTCGTACATATTTGACTAAGGCAGGCCTGCTCGAAGTTACTCGTCGTGCCCATTTCGTCATTACTGATCGTGGTCAAATGGCGATCAGTAATCCAAATACGGTGATAAACAACCAATACCTAAAACAGTTTGATGAGTTCATTGCTTTTAAAGATCAAAAAAACGGACATTCTGAACTAGTTCAATCTATTCAAAGTACAGTAGAAGAAACAACCCCAGATGAAGTTCTTCTAGCTGCCTACAAGCAAATTAATGATGCGCTTACCTTGGAAATTCTCTCTCGTACTCGCAAAACAAGCCCAGCATTTTTCGAGCAGCTACTGATAGAGCTTTTGCTTTCTATGGGCTATGGAGGTAGTGATGAAGGTATGAGTCACACTTTAGGCAGAAGTGGTGACAACGGGGGTGATGGTGTAATTAACCAAGATCCGCTCGGCGTTGATCAGCTTTATATCCAGGCCAAGCGCTATGCAGAAGGCAATAATATTAGTGCTGGAGATATCCGTAACTTCTTTGGCGCGCTGAGCCTTAAGAAGGCGCAGAAAGGTATATTCATCACCACTTCAGAATTTACACCTTCAGCTATTCAAACTGCTAAAGATCTCGGAATGCGAATTGTGTTGATCAATGGTAAGCAACTTGCGCACCTTATGCTGCGCTACAATATCGGTTGTCGTGAAGAGCAGGTAATTGCGATTAAGCAAATCGACGAAGATTTTTTTGATAATAATTAGATTTGGCTTGGTGATATGAAAAATTTTGATGGTTTAAAACCAGAACCTCAAGCTCGTTTATTCATTGATGAGAAGCTTACGCTTGCTGGCTGGAAAGTACAAACTTGGCCCGCAGCGAATTTGGGTGCGGGTTTAGGCGTAGCCATTCGTGAATACCCAACCAATTCTGGTCCTGCGGACTATATCCTGTTTGTTAATCGCAAAGCTGTTGGTGTAATAGAAGCCAAAAAAGATGACAGCATCTTGTTACAAGTTGAAGACCAAACCTTGCGCTATGCCACCAGCAAAATTAAGTTTCAAAGCAACAAACAACCGCTGTCATTTTTGTTTGAAGCCACGAGCCAAGTGATTCAGTTTACTGACCTTCGAGATCCTGCTCCTCGCTCTCGGGAAATATTCCATTTTTTTAAGCCGGAAACGCTGCAAGAGTGGATAAAGCAAGACAGTTCATTGCGTCACAACTTGAAAAACAACATGCCAGAGTTGCCCAAAGCGACTCTGCGCGACTGCCAAATTAATGCGATTAACGGGCTTGAAAAATCATTAGCAGCAAGCCATCCACGCTCACTCATTCACATGGCAACGGGGGCAGGTAAAACATTCACTGCGATTAATGCCGTTTACCGTTTGCTCAATCATGGCGGAGCAAAACGGATTTTATTTTTGGTTGATACCCGCAACTTAGGTAAACAAGCCCTGCAGGAATTTCATGCCTTTAAACCGCAAGGTAAGCAGACCTTTTTCCATGAGAATCACATTGTTCAGCGTTTAACTAGCAGCACAATTGATAGCGCCGCCGAAGTTTGCATTTGCACCATTCAACGCATGTATTCGATTTTAAGCGGCAAGCCAATGGATGAAAGCGCAGAGGATATTTCACTGCACGAAATCAAGCAAAACCAGCAGCAAGCCAAACTGGTTAAATACAACCCAGCCGTGCCTATTGAGACCTTTGACTTTATTATTGTCGATGAATGCCACCGCTCTATTTACAACTTGTGGAAACAAGTGCTCGATTACTTTGATGCCTTTATCATCGGGTTAACCGCTACGCCCGATAAACGTACTTTCGGCTTTTTTAATGAAAACATCGTGGCGGAATACAGCTATGAAGATTCAGTGCTTGATGGTGTTAACGTCGGTTATGACGTCTATGAAATTGAAACTGAAATCGGTAATAAAGGTGCAGAATTAAAAGCTAAAGAGTGGCTCGATCACCGTGACAAACTCACTCGTAAAAAGCGATGGGCACAGGCAGAAGAAGATAACCGTTATACAAGTAAAGATCTTGACCGTTCAGTGGTTAATGTCAGCCAAATTCGTCAAGTGATTAAGGCGATGAAAAAGGCTGTTGAGACCGAGATTTACCCAGATCGCAAAGAAGTGCCTAAAACGCTGATTTTCGCCAAAACCGACAGCCACGCCGACGACATTATCCAAATCGTGCGCGAAGTGTACGGTCAAGGCAATGAGTTTTGCAAAAAAGTCACCTACAGTGCTAAAGATCCTGATGGCATTTTGAATGATTTTCGTAATGACTTTAACCCTCGTATCGCGGTAACCGTTGATATGATTGCTACAGGCACGGACGTTAAACCTCTCGAAATATTGCTCTTTATGCGCGATGTGCGCAGTAAAGGCTATTACGAACAAATGAAAGGCCGTGGAGTTCGTAGTTTAAGTTATGAAGATCTGCACAACGTCAGTAAAAGTGCCACCAGCGATAAAGACCGTTTTGTGCTCATTGATGCCGTTGGCGTTGAAAAGTCACTCAAAACCGAAAGCCGCCCACTAGAGCGTAACCCTAATCTGTCACTGAAAGACTTATTGCAAGGCGTTGCCATGGGACACCGCGATGATGACACAATCCAAAGTCTTGCTAACCGTTTAACTCGTTTGAGTAAACAGCTTGATAAACGTCGACTAAATGAGCTTGAAAAGCTTACCGGTAAACCGTTACCGAAAGTGGCCAGAGACTTGCTCACAGCCCTAGACCCAGATGCGATTAATCAGAGAGCCCTCGCGAATGCGAAAGCGGCAGGCATTACGCGAAATGAAGAGTCTTTGACCGAGAGCGAACGTCAAAGTGCTAAAGAGCAACTGATTGACCAAGCTTGTCAAACCTTTGATAATCCGGCCACGCGTGAAGGCATAGAATCGGCCCGCAGGCAGCGTGAGCAGCTTATCGACCATATCAACTTAGATACGGTGACCTATTCAGGTTACAGCAGCCAAGCTGCCGACAATGCAGCAAAAGTCATTCAAAGCTTTAAAGACTTTATCGAGCAGCATAAAGATGACATTCAAGCCTTAAGCTTTTTTTACCAGCAGCCGTATCAGCGCAGGGGCTTAACCTTTTCCATGTTAGAAGAACTGCACCAAACGCTAAGTAAGCCACCTTTGCTGCTGACCACTGAAAAGCTGTGGAGCGCTTATGAACGACTTAATCAGAACAACCAGCAAGCGGCAGGTAAAAACAAGGGCAAAAAAGTGAGCAGTCAAAGGCAACTGACGGATATCATCTCGCTTATCCGATTTGCTTTGGGGTTGGACAGCGAGCTAAAACCCTTTTCCGAACAGGTCGACGCCAAGTTTAAACAGTGGATTTTCCGCCATAACGCTCAACGTTCAACGGCATTTACCGAGCAGCAAACCCAGTGGTTACGGTTGATAAAGGATCATATTGCTGCCAACTGTGCCATCGAGCGAGATGACTTTGACTACAGCCCCTTTTCCGATCACGGCGGCTTACAAAAGGCCTGGAGCCTATTTGCCGTTATCAATCCAAACAGTAACGGCCAAAATAACGAATTAGATAGCCTATTGGCTGAAATGAATCAGGAATTAATTGCGTGAGTGAAATAGAAAAATTGCCAATGGGTTGGTGTAAAGCGAACTTAGAGAACGTTTGCGAACTTATACGAGGTATTTCATTTTCGTCAAGCGATAAATCATTAGAGCCTGGATCTGGTCTAATTGCTTGCTTAAGAACTGCAAATGTTCAACAAGAGGTGGAATGGGGTAATCTTTGGTATATCCCAGAAGGTTTTGTAAAACGCGAAGAACAACTAATTAAAAAAGAAGATATTTTAATCTCGAATGCTAATAGTTATGAGCTTGTTGGTAAAGTTTCGCGTATAAATCATGTGCCGCATAAGGCCACTTTAGGTGCATTTATTTCGATACTACGGCCTGAGAGAATTATTTCTAAAGGGTATTTGTACTACGCAATGCTTTCTGAGGATGTTAGAACTTCAATTCGCGAGTTATCTTCTACGACGACAAATATATCTAATGTTTCGATTAGTAAGTTGAAAACAGTCCAGATAAAAGTTGCCCCCTGTAATGAGCAATTAAGAATTGTCGAAAAAATCGAAGAGCTTTTCTCTGAACTCGATGCTGGTGTGAAAGAACTTAAAGCCGCACAAACCAAACTTAGCCAATACCGCCAATCACTATTAAAAAGTGCGGTTGAAGGTTCATTGACTCAGCAATGGCGTGTCGAGAATAGCGACCAAGTTCAAGAAACAGGTGAGCAACTGTTAGCACGTATTTTAAAACAGCGCCGTGAACAGTGGCAGCAACAAAAACTCGCCGAGTTTGCCGAAAAAGGCAAAACACCACCGAAAAACTGGCAAGATAAATACCCAGAACCCGTACAACCAGATACAACCAACTTACCTGAACTGCCAGAGGGGTGGGTGTGGGCGAGCTTATCTCAAATCGGCTGGCTCGATCGAGGAAAGTCAAAGCATAGACCTAGGAATGCGGAGCATTTGTATGGTGGTGTTTATCCATTTGTACAAACAGGTGAGATTCGAAGTGCAGAGCAATACATAAGGCATACAGAAAAAACATACAGTGAAGAAGGACTTAAGCAGAGTAAACTCTGGCCAAAAGGTACAATGTGTATAACTATTGCTGCGAATATAGGTGAAACAGCTATTTTAGATATTGATGCTTGCTTTCCTGACAGTATTGTTGGATTTTCGACAATTGTTGATGATATGCCAATCGAGTATGTTGAATATGTGTTTAGAGTTCTAAAGCATAAACTTGACGATGAAGCGCCTGCAACAGCGCAAAAGAACATAAACTTGGAAATTTTATATAAGGAAGCTATTCCTTTACCGCCAGTTATAGAGCAATTAGCTATTGCAGAGTATCTGAATACTGAGTTAGACAATATTAAACTTCAAAAAACAGCAACGGCACTTGGTTTAAAACAATCCGAAGCCCAGCGTAAAAATATCTTAAAGTCGGCTTTTTCTGGGCAGCTAGTACCACAAGACCCTAATGATGAACCCGCTTCAGTATTGCTTGAAAAAATCAAACAAGAGCGTGAAGCTTTAGCCCAAATTCCTAAACCTCGTAAGCCGAGCAAACCTAAAAAAAAAGTTGATCTGATGAATACCTTACTCGAAGTGTTAACTGCTGAAAACGACTGGATTGATGCCCAAGATGCCTTTCAAAAATGTGGCATTGTTGATGGTACTTCAACGGATCGCATCGAAGAAATTTATACCGAACTGCGAAAGTTAGAAAAAGCTGGCAAAATCCAAATTCAACGCCAAGGTGACTTTGACCAGTTAAAATTGATCAAGCAAGACGTTAAGGAAGACTAATGCGCTTAGCTTCATTTACTATCGGTTCAGATCGCGAAGGTGAACGCCAGCGATTTAAAAACCTCAAAAACGTCACTATCGACTTTGAAGAACAACAATGGATCACCTTAGTCATTGGTTGGAATGGCACTGGTAAGTCAAACGTACTTGAGGCATTGGTGGTACTGTTTCGTGATTTAATCATGGGCAAAAATGACCAAGGTGAAAAAGATAAACCCTCTTTTGCTTATACCCTGAGGTATTTTTGCCATCATAAAGAAATACAAATCAACGCCGACCCGGATCGCGCTAAAGATGCCTATTTGGTGAGTTATCGAGATTTGGGAGAAAAGATAGAAAACACGACGCTACAAGTAGATTTGTTCAGTGAATTAACTGATGACTCAACACTTGTGGGACTTAAATTTAATGAGTTCAAAAAGCGCCAAGATGAGTTTTTACCCAAATATGTGTTTGGCTACTATTCAGGTCATAGTGACCGGATGCAATCGGTTTTTCGTCCGTATCTGCAGCAATACGATAAAAAGCTACGTAACTCAAAGTCGGAAGATCCTGGTCTAAGACGCTTGTTTTATGCCTTGCCTGTTCATAGCCAGTTTGTCTTGTTAGCGTTTGTACTTAAAAAAGACGATTTAGTTACGCATTTTTTAGATACCCACCTTGGGCTAGAAGTAGACGAAAATGCTGAAAGCATCGACTCGGTACTTCTGGAACTCAGTGAGCCCTCATGGAACTTAAATAAGAGTAAAGAGCCCAAAGGCACTTATGGTGCATGTAAAGACCATCCCGATATTTTTTGGGGTGCCGAAGGTGTGGTGCGCGATTTTTTAAATAGAGTTCATAACGTGGCTACTGCACCAATTAAAATTAGCCGTAAAGATGATGCGACCTTATGGAATAAAAAAGGTCGTGAATATTTGTATATGTTTATCAAGGACGTTACGCGACTCACTGATCTAGTTGGTGACCAAGAGCCTAGGCAGTTTTTCCGCGACCTTGAAAGCACTTATGTCTCTGAGCTAATCAGCGAAGTGCGTATTCGAGTTAAGTTGAAAAAAAATGATGGTAGCGTGACCTTTCGCGAGCTGAGCGAAGGTGAGCAGCAGCTATTAACGGTGTTAGGCCTACTGAGATTTACCGCCGAAGAAGAAAGCCTGTTTCTACTGGATGAACCTGACACCCACTTAAACCCCAAGTGGAGCGTTGATTACATCGATTATCTCAATAAGTTTGTTACTTCTGGCTCTAAAGGTGAAAACAATAGCCACATCGTGTTAACCACCCATAACCCAATTGCCATCGCCGAATTAACTCGCGATCAGGTACAAATATTAAGCCGCGATGATGAAACCCGCACCATTGAATCACACAAGCCGAACTTTGACCCCAGAGGCATGGGCTACGCGGGTATTATTACCAGTGACATGTTTGGTTTGGCGACATCGGTTGATAGCTATACAGAAGATTTATTAGAGCGAAAAAGGCAGATTACCGCTAAAGATGAAGCGCTAACTACAGCTGAAAAGGCAAATCTGCAAGCCATCAACTTAGAGTTAGAGAATCTCGGATTTAGATTCTCAAACCGCGATAGAGTGTTTGAAGAGTATCTGCGTGCACGTTATGAATTCGATTCGCGTGCTAAGGATAAGCAAAAGATCGATCAATTACCTTCAGATGAAAAACGCGCTGCGAGTAAAAAGTTAATCCAACAGGTTTTAGCAAAGCTTAAACAAGAAAGTGGAGAAGAAGATGAGAAGAATTGATTTGCGCAAACTTAATCCTTCTCCAGATTGGCGAGCTCGTGCTCAAAGTAAACAATCTGAAATCGATAATGGGTTTATCGAGGCAAAAGCAGCTTCTTCCATTTGGTCTGAGTTGAAGCCGCAGCTAAAAGATTTGTCTAATGGTAAGTGTTGGTACTGTGAGTCAAGGGAAGATAGATCAGACAACGCAGTAGATCACTTTCGCCCAAAAAGCCTCTACCCTTGGTTTGCGCTTGATTATGAAAATTTTCGCTTTGCTTGCACTTATTGCAACAGCATTAGAAAGAACCCTGAAACGGGGGAAAGTGGAGGCAAGGGTGATCATTTTCCTTTATTGAGTGGTGCGAGGGCTTTGAACAGAGTTCAACGTAATACTGAGCAATATTTGCTAATCGATCCTTGTAAAACCACAGATGTTAGCTTGCTTGATTTTTATGATGATGGGCGGCCAAGGCCGAAATATCCAGATGTTCCCGCTAAAAATGAAAGGATTGTGCTATCTATCAAGTACTACCATTTGGATCACCCTGATTTAAATGAAGCCAGAAGAAAGCTAGCGTTAGATATTAGAGATTGGGTCGAAGCTGGCGATGAATTATACCCAGATTTCAACACTGGGAAGGGGAGCATAGATAAAGCGTTTGAAACGAATCTTGATAACATTGCCAGAGCTATTGCCTCTGACGCACCATTCTCAGTCTTTGCGAAGAAGATGGTAAAAGGTTATCAAGATCGGGAATGGATAGCAGATTTATTGGAGTGCGCTTAATGTATTATTCATCTTGATGCATTTTGAATTGGCTAACGCATTAAAGAGTGGTTAAGCGGACCGCGAAGAGCATGGTAAATGTTTTTGCCTCGGATGTGTTTGAAATTTAATAAAAACTCTTTTGTGCAATTGAACAGCGTAAAAGAGACAATCAATTTTGCCAAAAATCGGTATAATCAGCCCCCTTTAGACAGCAGTAATCCCTAGTGCTGTCCGTTAGTCGCTTTGGATAGTAGAAATGAACGCCCCCGCATTAGTACAAAAAGTTTGGAACTATTGTCATACCTTACGTGATGATGGTGTTGGCTATGGTGATTACTTAGAGCAGTTAACTTTCTTACTGTTTCTCAAAATGGCTCATGAGTACTCATTGCCGCCATACTCACGCAAAACCCAAGTGCCTAGTGGTTATGATTGGGAGTCTCTGGTGGGCCCAACCGGAGAAGCATTAGAAAATCAGTACCGTCGGATTTTAAAAAAGCTCGGTGATGCACCAGGTATGCTTGGTGCGATTTTTTATAAGGCAGAAAACAAAATTCCTGATCCCGCTAAGCTGTCTCGCATTGTCAAAATGATTGACGAAGAGAGCTGGATCAGCCTTGATGCCGATGCCAAAGGTGATTTATACGAAGGCTTACTACAAAAGAACGCCGAAGATACTAAAAGTGGTGCTGGCCAGTACTTTACGCCGCGTCCACTTATTGATGCCATTCTTGCGTGTGTGCGCCCTGAGCCTAAGAAAACGATTTTAGATCCTGCCTGTGGTACGGGTGGCTTCTTTTTGAGTGCCTGTGACTGGATCACTTACGGTGATACACAGTGGATTGAAAAAGGTATGAGCCACTGGAACCCAGCAAAAGACAGCAGTAGTACGATTGCTAAATCCAAGCTCAACAAAGACCAAGTCAAGTTTTTACGTGATAACACTTTCTTTGGTAATGAGATTGTGCCTTCAACTCGCCGTATGTGTTTAATGAATTTGTTTTTGCACAATATTGGCAGTATTGATGGTGAGCCGAAGGTGGAGCGTGCAGATGCTTTGTTGACACCTCTCAAAGGTGAAGACAAAGTGGATTATGTATTAGCGAATCCACCTTTTGGTAAAAAAAGCAGCATGACGATTACTAATGCTGAGGGTGGTGAAGACAAAGAAGCCTTGACCTATGAACGCCAAGATTTTTGGGCGACCACAACCAACAAACAGCTTAACTTTTTACAGCATATTGTTGCGAGTTTAAAAGACACTGGTAAAGCCGCAGTCGTATTACCTGATAACGTTTTATTTGAGGGTGGAGCAGGGGAGCGTATTCGTCGTAAATGGTTAAGTAACTGCGATGTGCACACCATTTTACGTCTACCGACAGGGATCTTTTATGCTAATGGTGTGAAAGCGAACGTAGTGTTCTTTGATAACGCTCCACGTGATGAAAAAGTGCATACTAAAGGGATCTGGTTTTACGATTTAAGAACCAACAAGCACTTTACCCTTAAGCAACGTCCTATGATGCTAAGCGATTTGAAAGAGTTTATTCAGTGTTATAACCCTGAAAATCGTCATCAACGCATAGAGACAGATCGTTTCAAGTACTATAGCTACGATGAACTTATTAATCGCGACAAAGCTAGCCTTGATGTGTTCTGGCTTAAAGATGATAGCTTGGATAATCTCGATAATCTTCCTTCTCCTGAGATACTTCAGCAAGAAATCATCGATCATCTAGAGGCTGCTCTAGCAGCGTTTAAAGATGTTGCTGTTGGATTGAGCCCAAGTAAGTAATCATTCATTAATAGCGAAGGGGCTAAAGCTCCTTGCCTTATTGCTTTCTATCTATTGCAATAGTTGAGATCTACTTGTGTCTAAAGACTAGGCAAACTTTTCAATGATTTTGAGTTGCTTAGTTCCAGTAACAGAGAGGCTGCCTTTGGCGGCCTCTTCTATATGCTCGCTCCACCAGCTCATCATAGGGCGGCGGCGTTCAAGGTAGTCAGTCCGGTTATAGGCGCTACGCACTTGGTTATCATCAACGTGTGCGAGTGATGCCTCAATTAAGTCACGATCAAAGCCTTGTTCGTTGAGTGTGGTACTCGCTAGCGAGCGTAGACCGTGGCTAACTAATCTTCCTGCAAACCCCATACGTTTTAGAGCCATATTTGCCGTTTGGCTGTTACATGGTTTCTTCGGATCGCGATCTGAAGGAAAGATAAATTCACGATGGCCGCTTATCGGTTTCATTACTTCTAATAGCGCCAGCATCTGCTCTGTGAGCGGGATGCGGTGCTCTCTTCTTTTTTTCATTCTCTCAGCAGGAATGGTCCATATCCTTTCTTCCCACTCAATCTCATCCCATCTAGCGCCTGAAGCTTCAGAAGGTCGTGTCATGGTGTGAAGTTGCCACTCAATTAAACAACGAGTAGTACGCTTTATACTGGCATTGGCGATAGCTCCCATGAGCTCTGGTAGCTCATCTGGTGCTAGTGCCGCCATGTTTTCTTTTTTGGGTTTTTTGAAAGCGGCTCGAATACCAGTAAGTGGGTTTGCTGGGATAAGGCCGCAGTTAGTAGCAAAGTTCATTACCTCATTCAAACGCTGAGATAGGCGTTTGACGGTTTCCAAACTGCCTTTGGCTTCGATTGGTTTAAGTAGCTCGATGACTTCTGGTGCCGTGATCGCTTTTATCGGTTTATTGGCGATACTTGGGAAGATATGCAGCTCCAATGAACGCCAGATATCGATCGCGTAATCGGGAGTGACATCGTGCTGTTTGATGGCAAACCAGTCTTCCGCAACATTGGTAAAGGTATGTTCATGGATTTCTTTATAGGTTTGCTGCTGGCGTTTTCGAGCATCTTGAGGATCGATGCCTTGTGCGATCAGCTCTTTGGCAGAAAGTAAGCTTTTTCTTGCTTGTAAAAGGGATATCTCGGGGTACATCCCAAAGCTTAAGTTAGCTCGTTTACCGTTTGTGGGACGATAGTAGTTGAAGATCCACTGTTTTGACCCGTTAGGTTTGATTCTAAGTCGCAAGCCATCACCATCGAAAAGATTATATTCTTTTTCTCTAGGTTTGGAGGCTTTGATCTCTTTATCTGTCAGCTTTACTGTGTTTTTTGCCATGATGGGTACACCAAATTAACACGATAAAATCAGTGTACCTTGTAGTGTACCTAAAAATCAAAGCTGTTATGAAATCGCATTGGACGCTAGTGGATGCTAAGTTGTTGATTTTGCGTTATCTCAGGCAAGAAAAAAGACGTCCTGAGACGTCTTTAAACTATGAATTGGTGGAGCTGGCGGGATTTGAACCCGCGTCCGAAAATCATTCATCATTGGTACTACATGCTTAGTCGATCTTTAATTTCACCGTCAAACTGCGAACCGACACGCTATCTAATGGCTATCCTGAATTCATTTTAATGCTTTGTCTCTCAGGCGGGAGACGCGGCACGAGCTTGTTTGGTTTTGACTCTCTGTTATTCCCCGTCTTACGAGCGGAAGCTAGGGCAGAAAGGCTCTCAGCAGGGTATTAAGCTGCTAGTGCGTAGTTTTCGTCGTTTGCGACTATTTTTTTGCGGTTTGTTAACGAGGCCTACCGCACCTCGGCATGCACCTCAGACTTCAAAATTCCCGTCGAATCCAGAATCAGCCCCAGAGGTAGTTGGTGCATAGTACCAGAATCAAAGATTCTGTCTAGCATCAAATGGTTAAGTGGTTACAATTAGCGCAATGAACTCTTCATCACTCGTGCTTTTTCTCTTGCCCAGTCTTTTTCTTTGAGGTCATCACGTTTATCGTGCAGTTTTTTACCTTTTGAAACGCCGACTTTGATTTTGACCCAAGAGCGTGACCAGTATAACGACAGTGCTGTTAACGTCATCCCTTCACGATTAATGCGGCCAAACAAGTTATCGAGTTCACGGCGTGAAAGCAGTAATTTTCGAACACGCGTTGGGTTGGCAACCACGTGAGTTGAGGCTTGTTGTAATGGAGTAATCGTCATACCTGAGATAAAGGCTTCGCCGTCTCGCAAGAAAACATAGCTTTCAGCAATATTGGCTTTACCTTGACGGAGGGATTTCACTTCCCAGCCTTGAAGCTCTAAACCTGCTTCCACTTCATCTTCGATAAAGTATTCATGGCGAGCTTTTTTATTGAGCGCGATAGTGCTACTACCCGCTTTTTTCGTTGATTTTTTCTTTACCATAGTGGATGCATTATACGGATTGGTTAAAAGTTAAGGAATGTCTTTCTTTGCGTAGCATAAGGATATCCCTCAGTAACTTCAAGCAGTTCAAGGTGTAATCTTCAGTAAAGCGAGTCGTGAGTGGTATTTTGCGCTTTCTTGAGCGAATTCATTTAGCGAAGTTCGTTGTCTGATGAATCGGATAACTAAGTTTGACAAGAAAAGGTGCTTAGCTTGAGGTGAGCTAGGGATAAAAGTACAATTCGAGCTATCGTAGTCGCTGAGATAAAAGGGGAAATAATGAAGCAAGTCTGTCGCTCAGCTTTAGTATCGTTTAGTGCTGAGCAGATGTTTCATTTAGTCAATGATGTGGCGAGTTATCCTGAGTTTTTACCGGGATGTTCTGGCTCACGCATTTTAGAGTCTTCAGCAGATAAAATGATCGCCTCGGTCGATGTGTCTAAAGCGGGGATCAGCAAAACGTTCACAACGGCAAATGAGCTGTGTCCTGCTAAGTCGATCGTCATGCATTTAGTTGATGGCCCTTTTCAAACTTTGCGTGGAGGTTGGTATTTTACTCCATTGGATGAACACGCGTGTAAGGTTGAGTTGAAGTTAGAGTTTGAATTTTCCAGCAAAATGATTGAACTCGCCTTTGGAAAAATTTTTACAGAGTTGACCAGTAATATGGTTAATGCATTTACCCAACGAGCAAAGCAGGTGTATGCCTTATGAGTATTGAGTCGGATATGATTCATGTGGAAGTGGTTTATGCGTTACCCCATGAGCAGCGGGTGATGACGTTAGTTGTCAATCGTCATATGACGGTAGAAGAAATCATTCAGACATCGGGCATTTTAACTCTTTATCCTGAGATTGATCTCAGCAAAAACAAAGTTGGCGTCTTTAGCCGTAATGTAAAACTGGATGCGACGGTACGAGATCATGACCGAATTGAAATTTACCGTCCTTTGCTCGCCGATCCTAAAGACATTCGTCGTAAGCGTGCTGAGCAAGCCAAATTAGCCAGTTCAAGCGCGACTAAGAAAGCCTAGTCATGGTTTGAGGTTGTGATCACTCGGTGAAATGATGGTTGCTTTAACGACTAAAAAGCCCATCTAAGTTGTCATCAACTGGATGGGCTTTTTGTATATTAATCGTATGTTTCAGACCATCGGCGAGCCGCTTTAATTTAGCGTTTCAAAAAACGAGTCACTCGGCTGAAAATCACCAGACAGTTCAATCAGTTGACCAGCATCGTTAAAGTTAACGATCAGGTTTCTTTGCACGGATGGATTATGGCCGGGAGTATGATGGTAGATATAATACCAAGTGTTAGGAAAGCCATTTTCGATTAACATCGGTGAACCTAAAACAAACCGGACTTGTTCTTTGGTCATACCAAATCGGAGTTGTTCAACAGCTTGTTGCTCAACGTAATTTCCTTGGTTTATATCAATACGATACACCAAACGTTCTAAAACAGAGCAGCCGGATAACATCGTCACGGCAAGAGGGATGGCAACAAGCCATTTGGTTAACTGCATAGGTAATATTCTACTACTGGTAAGTGTCAAAACTAGGGTGATAATAAACAAGCCCAGAGCAGAAGTAAAAACTTCACGCTACTCTGAGCTTGTTCAGACTACAAATTTTGAATTAGGTTGCAAACCTTAGCAGAAAAAATGTTTTTATTAAGCTGCAATCAGTAATTCTTTGGCATTCGCTAAAGTCGATGGCGTGATTTGACTTCCGCCGAGTAAGCGTGCGAGTTCAGCGATTCTTTGTTCTTCACTGAGTTTGACCATTTGCGTTTCGGTCTTGCCGCCTTTGGTTTGTTTGGCAACAAACAGTTGATGATGACCACAACCCGCGACCTGAGGTAGGTGAGTAACACAGAGTACTTGGGTCGACTCACCTAACTTACGTAACATTTTTCCAACCACTGCAGCGGTTGGTCCAGAAATACCAACATCGACTTCATCAAATATTAAGCTCGGAGTGTCAATTTTTTGAGCGGTAATCACTTGAATCGCTAGCGAGATACGTGATAGCTCGCCACCAGAGGCAACTTTGGCAATCGGTTGTAATGGCTGCCCTGGATTGGTTGAGACTAAAAACGTCACATGATCAAACCCAAGCGGTGAAGGTTGTCCTTGATGCTGAACCACGTCAATTTTAAATTGCGCTTTTTCCATACTCAATTCATGCATACTAAGGCTGATCAACTTATCCAGTTCTTTCGCGTAACGGCTGCGTGATTTATGGAGCTTTTCTGCGCAGCTTGCAAACGTTTGGTAGTGGACTGCAACGTCATTTTCTAGCTCTTGGATTTTTTCTTCGGAGCAATCAAGTAAGGCAATTTGCTGTAAAAGTGCTTGATGATGCTGATATAACTCTTCTGGGAGCACATGATGCTTGCGGGCTAGAGAGAGTACACGAGAGTAGCGCTCCTCAACGTAAGACATGCGTTCTGGATCAACATCAATGTGATCCAAATAGGCGCGTAGTTCGTTATTGGTTTCTTCCAGTTGGATCATTGCTTCGTTGAGCATGTTAGGTAGCGAACTTAGTTGGCTGTCCATTTCGGCCAGCTCAATCAAGGTATGGCTGACGGTCTGCAGTAAGTTTAACGCATTCACTTCTTCACTTTCATACAGTAAGTTGATCGCTTTTTGGCAGTTAATAGCTAGATCGCCACTGTTAGATAAACGTTTGTGTTCTTGCTCTAATTCGATGAATTCTTCTTCACCCAGCGCAAGTTCATTAAGTTCTTTGATTTGATATTCAAGAAGCTGTAATTGAGCTTGGTTCTGTTGGCTGTTTTCACGTAACTGTTTTAAATGGTGGTTAACTTGACGCCACTGTTGATAGGCCAGTCGAGTCTGCTTGAGTAGATCAAGATGTCCGGCATATTGATCGAGCATAGCCAGTTGCAATTCGGGTTTCATCAGTTGCTGATGGGCGTGTTGACCGTGAATATTGATCAGCAGTTGACCTAGTGACTTTAGTTGTGAAAGAGGGACTGGACTACCGTTAATAAAGGCCCTTGAACGCCCGTCTTTACTGATGATTCTACGCAAAATACACTCTTTACCATCCAGTAAATCATTATCTTCTAACCATCGTGTGGCGTGCAGATTGTTATCAAGAATAAAAGCGGCGCTGACTTCCGTCTTCTCTTCATCTTGACGCACCATGCTGGCTTCTGCTCGTCCTCCTAGGCACAAACTGAGTGCATCGATGGCAATCGATTTTCCTGCACCGGTTTCACCGGTGATGGTTGTCATGCCTTTAGACAATTCAAGTTGCAGTGATTTGACAATCGCAAAATTATTTACACTAAGATGAGCCAGCATGTGTGCACCTGTATAATTAAACAATACTGTATATAGCAACAGTGTATACTGTTTCTTTATACAGTAAAGTTGTCCAGGCGGAAAAATTTAACTCAGATCACAGCGGATAGTCGGTCAGTACTAAAAGAGCTTACTTGACCAGCCTAATTTATTACGTAACACACGATAATAGCTGTAATCTTTTGGATGAATGAGTCTTAGCACATTTGGGCTTTGGTAAATATGCACTTCATCACCGGGTGAAACAGGCAATGAAACCTGCCCGTCACAACTGACTTCTTGAATCCCTCTATTTTCTGGTGATACAACCAACTTAATGCGTCGATTTCCATCAACCACTAAAGGACGACAGGATAAGGTATGTGGAAACATAGGGACTAAGGTAATCGCATTTAAACTGGGCGATAAAATGGGGCCGCCGCCTGATAATGAATAAGCGGTTGATCCTGTCGGTGTTGAGACAATTAAGCCATCTGAACGCTGTGAAAAGGCGAAGTTGTCATCGATATACACCTCAAATTCGATCATATGCGCGATTTTCCCAGGGTGCAGGACCGCTTCATTGAGCGCCGCATTATGGCTTTTTACTTGGCCATGACGATGAATTTCGGCTTCGAGTAGAAAACGAGTTTCTTCAAGGTAATCACCAGCGAGTACGGCCGTTAATTGTTCTTCAAAGTCATCTGGATTGAGGTCAGTTAAAAAGCCTAGGTTGCCACGGTTGACACCAATCACTGAAATATCAAAGCGTGACAAAACGCGCGCGGCTCCAAGCATGTTGCCATCTCCCCCGACAACGATGGCTAAATCGGCGATCTTGCCAAGTTCGACTAAACTGGCAAAGTGTTCGGCAGGAATGTCAGTCAATAGTTCACGCAAGCGATCGTCAATAAATACTGACTTGCCTATCGAAATAAGCCAAGTGTACAGTTCTTTATGTGTTTGAATTGCTTGTTTATTTCTTGGTTTACCTATGATAGCGATCACGCTAAATGGATTTTTCATACGTTTTCCAACTGAATTAGGCTTGAATCAGAATTCTTCATCCCCATAATAAGGGCAAGTGACGCTTTTATGCGAATTTTTGTGTCAAGAAACCACGATAATATGGTTCTTTTGCACAATCTTGATAGGTATTCTGGAGAGATCATGAGCCAAGAAGAGAAAAAAATCCAAGAAGAAGAGCTACAACAAACAGTAGAAACCGAAGCTGAAGTTGTAGGGACGGATGCCGATATTGACTGGAATCAAGAGGTTGACTCAGAAGAAGGCCAAGAAACGAAAATTGCTCAATTAGAAGCGGCGTTATTAGCAAGTGAAGCGCGTGCCAAAGAAAATCATGAAGCGATGCTGCGTGCCTTGGCCGATGTTGAGAACATGCGCCGTCGCTCCGAGCAAGAAGTTGATAAAGCGCGCAAGTATGCCCTTGGCCGTTTTGTCGAAGAGTTATTGCCTGTGCTGGATAATATCGAGCGTGCGATTGACGCGGCAGATTGTGAAAACGAAGTGATTAAACCTTTCCTTGAAGGTGTTGAGCTAACGCACAAAAGTTTTGTCGATGCAGTGACGAAATTTGGCGTTTCGGTCATTAACCCAGAAGGCGAAACTTTTAATCCTGAGTTCCATCAAGCGATGTCGATTCAAGAAAGTCCAGATCATCCATCGAATACCGTGATGTTTGTGATGCAGAAAGGTTATGAACTTAACGGTCGCGTTGTCCGCCCTGCGATGGTGATGGTTGCCAAATAACGTGGTTGATTAAACGCCGTTATTATTGAAGCGAAGTCAGTGAGGCTTCGCTTCTTGTTTTTAGAGGTTGAGAGAGTGAAGAATACCCAGTTGTCGATGCAAGGGCAGATAACTCGGTATATCGTCATTAAAAATTAGATTTTTTTACTATTCCCCCTTGAAATGCATGGGCTCGCCCTTATCTATGGGGCATAAGAGAAGCAAACATTCACGTTTTTGTTTGTGATCGGGGTTGAATCCCGATTCTCCACCCCCACATAAGGGGTATAGCAAAAAACGAACATAGAATTATTTTGGAGATAGCCTGATGGGTAGAATCATTGGTATTGACTTAGGTACGACAAACTCATGTGTTGCTGTATTGGATGGTAACAAACCTCGTGTGATTGAAAACGCAGAGGGTGAGCGTACAACCCCTTCTGTTATTGCTTATACAGATGGTGAAACCTTGGTTGGTCAGCCAGCCAAACGTCAAGCGGTAACCAACCCTGAAAATACGCTATTTGCAATTAAGCGTCTAATCGGTCGCCGTTTTGAAGATGAAGAAGTTCAGCGCGACATCGAAATCATGCCTTACAAAATCGTTAAGGCTGACAACGGCGATGCGTGGGTTGAAGCTCGTGGCCAAAAAATGGCGGCACCACAAGTCTCTGCTGAAGTTCTGAAAAAAATGAAGAAAACGGCGGAAGACTTTCTTGGTGAGAAAGTCACTGGCGCAGTCATTACTGTACCTGCTTATTTTAACGATGCGCAACGTCAAGCAACTAAAGATGCTGGCCGTATCGCGGGTCTAGAAGTTAAACGTATCATCAACGAACCAACGGCAGCGGCTCTCGCGTATGGTCTAGATAAGCAAGGCGGCGATCGCGTTATCGCGGTTTATGACCTTGGTGGTGGTACTTTCGATATTTCTATCATCGAAATTGACGAAGTTGAAGGCGAGAAAACCTTTGAAGTATTAGCAACTAACGGTGATACCCACCTTGGTGGTGAAGACTTCGATAACCGTATGATCAATTACTTGGTAGATGAGTTCAAGAAAGAGCAAGGCATCAACCTGAAAAGCGATCCACTCGCGATGCAGCGTCTGAAAGAAGCGGCAGAAAAAGCGAAGATCGAACTCTCTTCGGCTCAGCAAACTGACGTTAATCTGCCTTACATTACGGCGGATGCGACTGGTCCTAAACACATGAACATTAAAGTGACTCGTGCGAAACTTGAGTCATTAGTGGAAGACTTGGTACAGCGTTCTCTTGAACCATTAAAAGTTGCACTTGCTGATGCGGATTTGTCAGTAAAAGACATTACCGATGTTATCTTGGTTGGTGGTCAAACACGTATGCCAATGGTTCAGAAGAAAGTGGCTGAATTCTTTGGTAAAGAAGCGCGTAAAGACGTTAACCCAGATGAAGCGGTCGCCGTTGGTGCTGCAGTTCAAGGTGGTGTTCTTGCTGGTGATGTGAAAGACGTTCTACTGCTTGACGTAACCCCTCTGTCTCTTGGTATTGAGACCATGGGTGGGGTAATGACTAAGCTGATTGAGAAAAATACGACCATTCCAACTAAAGCGAATCAAGTATTCTCAACAGCAGAAGATAACCAAAGTGCAGTAACGATTCATGTTTTACAAGGTGAACGTAAGCAAGCGATGTATAACAAGTCGCTAGGTCAATTCAACCTAGAAGGCATTAATGCCGCGCCTCGTGGTATGCCACAAATTGAAGTGACTTTCGATTTGGATGCTGACGGTATCTTGCACGTTTCTGCTAAAGATAAGCAAACTGGTAAAGAGCAAAACATCACTATCCAAGCGTCTGGTGGTTTGAGCGAAGCTGAAATCGAGAAAATGGTTCAAGAAGCGGAAGCAAACAAAGAAGCGGATAAGAAGTTTGAAGAGTTGGCAACCACTCGTAACCAAGCTGACCAAATGATCCACGCAACGCGTAAGCAAGTGGAAGAAGCGGGCGATGCGCTACCTGCCGATGAAAAAGAGAAAATTGAAGCGGCAATTAATGAGCTAGAAACAGCGAAGAAAGGCGAAGATAAAGCCGAGATCGATGCGAAAGTTCAAGCGCTGATGGCAGCTGCTCAAAAACTGATGGAAATTGCTCAGCAACAGGCTCAAGCACAAAATGCGGGCGCTGAACAGCAATCTGCACAAGACGATGTAGTGGATGCTGAGTTTGAAGAAGTGAAAGACGACAAGAAATAAGTTTTCTTGGCTCGGTAGCTTTGTCTACCGAGAGTCTGAAACGGTCTGATTGCGGGCGTTTGGGGGAACTCTAACGCCCGTAAATTTGTGGTGATATCCGTGTCTATAAAGATAAGGGAACCATTAGTAATATTCTTAGCACCTTTATCTATATTGATACAAACACCGAGCGGTAAACCCGTTGGTAGTAATAATTGGTGATTAAAAACATGTCAAAACGTGATTTTTACGAAGTATTAGGCGTTAGCCGTGATGCCTCAGAGCGCGATATTAAAAAGGCCTATAAGCGCCTAGCAATGAAATTCCACCCCGATCGCAATCCGGGTGATGCCAGTGCAGCGGATAAGTTTAAAGAAGTAAAAGAAGCGTACGAAATTCTAACTGATCCGCAAAAGAAAGCGGCCTATGATCAATATGGCCATCGAGCCTTTGAACAAGGCGCTGGTGGCTTTGGCGGTGGTGGCTTTAGTGGTGGTGGTGCCGATTTTGGAGATATCTTCGGCGATGTCTTCGGTGATATTTTTGGCGGTGGTCGCCGTGGCGGTGGTGCTCCTCGTCCACAGCGTGGCGCAGATCTGCGTTACAATATGGAGTTGACCTTAGAAGAAGCGGTTCGTGGCTGCAGTAAAGAGATTGAAGTCCCAACCCTGGTTCATTGTGACTCATGCGATGGAACCGGTGCTAAGAAAGGAACTTCAGCTCAAACCTGTGGAACGTGTCATGGTCACGGACAAGTGCAGATGCGTCAAGGCTTCTTTGCTGTTCAGCAGACCTGTCCTACCTGTCATGGTAAAGGCAAAATCATTAAAGATCCTTGTAATGTTTGTCATGGTCAAGGTCGTAAGCAGAAGACCAAAACCCTTAACGTCAAAATTCCTGCGGGAGTCGACACTGGGGATCGCATCCGTTTAGCCAACGAAGGTGAAGCGGGAGATATGGGCGCACCAGCCGGAGATTTATACGTACAAGTTCATGTTAAAGAACATCACATTTTTGAGCGTGATGGTAATAACTTGTACTGTGAAGTCCCGGTGAGTTTTGCTATGGCCGCTTTAGGTGGTGAAGTTGAAGTACCGACGCTCGATGGGCGAGTGAATCTCAAAGTGCCAGAAGAAACTCAAACCGGACGTATGTTCCGCATGCGTGGTAAAGGGGTTAAGAGTGTTCGTGGCGGTGCTATTGGTGATTTAATTGTCAAATTGGTCGTGGAAACGCCGGTTAAACTCAGCGCACGTCAAAAAGAGTTACTGCGTGAGCTTGAAGACTCTTGTGGTGGAGATGCGGCAAATAAGCATAAACCGAAATCAGAGGGCTTTTTCAACGGCGTTAAAAAGTTTTTTGATGATTTGACCAGTTAATTAGCGCTGTTTTATATAATAAGGCTGGAAAGATGAATTTCCAGCCTTAACTCCCTTTCTGAGCCTCGTCATGCGGTCCTCTATCGTTGTCGGGATTCGTTCACTTCGTTTTTCCCACCAATCACTTGATACTATATTTGTTAGTGACAAGAAGAGAATTTATCCTTGGTTACGATAAATGTGAGATAAATCACCCTAAATCCGCTATAGTGCTCGGCTAATATTAAGAATCATCGGCTGTCTGTTTAAGGAACCCGTTAAATGTCATTTTTATCTCAAGGTTTTGCCCCTGAATTGGTTAAAGCGCTAACAGAATGTGGTTATGAAAAATTAACCCCAATTCAGCAACAAGCGATCCCCGAGGCTCGCAAAGGGCATGATATTTTTGCAACGGCGCAAACCGGTACTGGCAAAACAGCCGCGTTTTCATTACCAGTTATCCAACGCTTATTAGATAGTGGTAAAAAGCCCTCTCCACATACTGCGCGAGCGTTGATCTTAGCGCCAACTCGTGAATTAGCTGCTCAAATCGCTCAAAATATTAAAGACTACGTTAAATATACTTCGCTGAGCGTTACCGCCGTTTACGGTGGCAATAAAATGTCTTCGCAAGTACGTCAACTCGAGAGTGGAGTTGATATCTTGGTCGCAACTCCGGGGCGTTTAGAAGAGCATTTAAGTGAAGGCAATGTCTCACTGGCCAATTTAGAGTTTTTGGTTTTTGATGAAGCGGATCGTATTTTAGATATGGGGTTTATCAACCCAGTACGTAAGATCATGCTGGAAGTTGAAACATCGCCACAAATCATGATGTTCTCAGCGACCACATCAACTCAACTCAACCAATTGGCTGGTGATATTTTACGTAAGCCGAAACGGATTAATGCCGATCGTGTTAATACGACAGCAAGTACTGTTGCGCATGTAGTTTATCCTGTGGATCAAGAACGTAAAACGGAGCTGCTTTCTGAGTTGATTGGCCGTAAAAACTGGCAGCAGGTTTTGGTGTTTGTGAACTACAAAGAAACCGCTAATCAAGTGGTTAAAGAACTCAAATTAGATGGCATTAAAGCGGTGATCTGTCATGGTGATAAAGGACAAAGTGCCCGTCGCCGTGCATTGGATGAATTTAAAGAGGGCAAAGCCCGAGTGATGGTCGCTACGGATGTTGCTGCGCGTGGGTTAGATATTGTCGATCTGCCTCATGTCATTAACTATGATATGCCTTTTTTAGCTGAGGATTATGTGCATCGCATTGGGCGCACTGGTCGGGCGGGTAAGCAAGGTCATGCAGTATCGTTTGTCAGTCGTGAAGAAGAGTTAACACTAATTCAAGTTGAGAAGCTTATTCAGCAACGCATTCGTCGTGTTGAGCAGCCTGGGTATGAACCGAAAAAACGCGATGCTTACCTTGAAAAATTGCAGACGAAAGCGGCTTTTAAAGATCGTCAAGGCCGTCGTAACAACCCGAATGAAGATAAGCCAGATCAAGCTTCTGCTGAACGTCGTTTATCAATGATGAACCGTTTAAAAAAACGCAACAAGTAATTGTACTATGATTGACAAAAAAGCTACTTTAGGTAGCTTTTTTGTTACTTGAAATACGCAAGACAACTGCGGTAGATTAAAGGTTCAATACCACGCCGTAGTTTTTCTTTTCTAACTCTCTTTTTTCATTTGGATCGATCATGACGAGTGCGCTACTTTTCGCTTTTGTGCCGACTTTCTTTTTTGTCTCTATCACTCCCGGTATGTGCATGACATTAGCGCTTAGCTTGGGGATGAGCATTGGTTATCGACGTACCTTATGGATGATGTTCGGCGAACTGATTGGCGTTGCTGTAGTAGCGATAGCGGCAGTATTGGGGATGGCATCCGTTATGCTCAATTATCCTTGGTTATTTACGGTATTTAAAACATTGGGTGCGGCATATCTTGGTTATATCGGGGTTCAAATGTGGCGCTCAAAAGGTAAATTAGCGTTGAATCAAAATGTTGAAACCCCTATTGTTCGTAAAGATTGGGATTTGATTGTCCAAGGCTTTGTGACTGCCATTGCTAATCCCAAAGGGTGGGCGTTTATGATTGCATTATTGCCGCCTTTTATTAATAGCCAAGCTCCGATTGCACCGCAATTGTTCTGGTTGATTTCAATCATCATGATTTCGGAGTTTGTCTGTATGACGATTTACGCAACGGGCGGTAAAGGCTTGAAACATGCTTTAGGTCATACCAATAACGTTCGTTTGATGAACCGGATTTCGGGAACGCTAATGCTCGCAGTCGCAGTCTGGCTTTTGTTGGGGTAATCTTTGCTATAGCTTATCTACTCTTGGCTCGTCTACCAGCATGCCCGAGGCAGGGCTTCTCCACTACTTTTCAGTTCTAATTGATCATATTGTTCTCCGCGACAGGTATCGGTGTTTTGTCCTCTTTGTAGCAGTGGCTTAGCGATGATGGTGTATTGCCTGTTATCGTTAATAGATTTAATGGTAAGTTCAAATCGTTCACTATCGTAGTCACAAAATGAACAGACGCTATTGTTGTCAAATATTTCGTCTATAGGATAACCGTCACTATGGCGATAGTTCTCTTCTAAATAGAGCTGTACTTTGACCATATCAGCCATTACTTGGCGACGGTGCCCCTCTTTCACGTAGTGGCTGTAAGTTGGGTAAGCAATACTTGCCAGCACACCGACGATCACCACGGCAATCATTAATTCGATCAGTGTCATGCCGCCCATCTTTTTGTGCAATTCATTGCATTTATTTATTCGAATCATGTCCATTCGTTCTGTTAACCAATCCTTGCCTAGTGTTGATTACTGTTAATATCGAGGCAAGTTGATTTACGACTATCTCTATGTTTGCAAAGGATTTTGGGAAATGGTTCGCGGCTTTACTCTTTTAGAACTATTAATTACGCTCAGTATTGTGACGCTGATGCTAGCCTTTGCTGCGCCGAGTTATCGTCAGGTAAATCAGCAAATTAAAATGACGGCACTGGCCAATGATTTACATGGCTTTTTTATGCAAGCCAAATCTGAGGCGGTGTTTCGTAACCAAGAGATCTGGGTTCATATAGAGGGGATACCCTCGAATACAGGAGAATGGCGTTTATTACTTTCTAGCCATGAAAATCATTCTACTTTGTCACCAGAAACGATCATTTCTGTCTTGAACGGCGATCGCTATCATAGCTTATCTGTCTCTTATAATAGTCGAATCAATCCAGTTACATTTGAGCCTGTTATGGGCAATCCGACGAGTGCTGGCAGGATTACGATTCAAGGGCAAGGGGGAGGCAGCCAAGGACTTAATGTGAGATTTCATAATGGTGCTGGGCGAGTAAGGATCTGCAGTATTCAAGGAGAGTTGTATGGCTTTTCAGCGTGCTAAATACCGGCAATCGGGGGCCAGCTTAGTTGAATTTATGATAGCTAGCTTAGTAGGCAGCATCGCCTTGGTAATCATAGGTAGTGTCTTTCTCTCTAACCAGCGTGTAGCATTGCAGCGTAGCCAACACATTATGCTTCAGCAACAAATGAGTATGGTGATGTATCAATTGAAACGCGATGTATTACGTGCTGGTTATAATGGTATCAGTAATCATTCAGTCATATTTAGCGATCAAGATGACTTGCTGGCAGTGACCGAAACCTCGATAGGTTATGTCTATTATACCCCTAACTCCTCGTCTGGAAAATTCAGTCATACTTTGTATCGTGTAGGCGACAGAATGTTGAAATATTGCCAAGCAAATAGTGATCAGATCAAAACTCAGCAATCAATAAGCTTACAACGTTGCTATGACTTGTTTGAACCCAAACAAGTCAAAGTGACGGACTTTGTTGTAAAGCGTTTCCCTCTTAACGGTCAGGCGGTACAAAGTGCAGTTATTTCGATTGATGTTAGTGCTTCTTTAGTCGCTAACCCGGAGGTGGCTCATTCGATGCAATTGCACATTACGCAAAGGAATTGGCAATCATGAGGCGTCATCAACAAGGCATCGCGACATTACTGATCACAGCAGTCTTGCTCTCTATTACCTTAGTGATAACTCTTGGCTCGTATAAAAATTTGTTCTATCAAATTAAGAGGGCGCAAAATGAAGTGAGTGCTCGGCAAAGTTATTGGTTAGCAGAAGGTGGCGTTGAATGTTTGTATGCTTATATCGCACAAGATCCTTCTCGCGTGGCTTCCCTTTCTTACGTCGCTAATCACGAGCTAGGTTCGATTTGTAAGCAGCCGCTTGAACTTGATGAATTGTACAGTCAAGCATTGGTTAATAGTGCTTATCGTATTTATTCTCGCGCAGGCTATAGCCAAGTTAATAAGCAATTTTACTTACATTCGCCCGGTACGGGAGCGATTCAAACCAATGCGAATTTACGTTTAGTGGGAAGTTTTGATATCCAACCGGAGGCCGTAGGAGAAGCCGATAACGACGGTTTTTATGATTGCATCGCAGTGCGTTATAAGTATCAAGTTGAGTTTCATCCCAGCTCAGGCAGTGGATTACAGACTCAAGATGCCGATGCTGGTACTAAACCTTGTAAACCTAATAGTAAAACCTCGATAGCAGGTAGCCGTGAAGGAGAATTTAGTACCAAAGATTCGCCAGAGTTTAAAACCGATTTTGTACAAGATAAGCATATTAAGCCGTTTGAGTCTTATTTTGGTCTCGCTTATACCCCTGATAACTATCAAAAAATTAAGAGTGAACATTATCTAATTGAGCTAAATGCTGAGAAGTCGATCAATTGTAGTCATGTTATCCAACAGGCTTTTGAAAGTCATAAGAAAGTTTGGTTGCAGGGGGATTGTTTTATCAATGCTGGCTTCTCAGCACCGAATGGTCGTTCTTTAGTGGTAGAAAACGGTTTATTTGCGACGAATGGAGCTTCAGTGTATGGAGGCGCATTTTTCCATATGGTCGATACGTCTTTGCCTAAGTTTGCTAATTCAGCGACATTATCGAACGCTTGGCAACAAGCACCGTTTTACGAGGCGATAAAGGACTTGTTAACCAGTAATACGGTGTACGTTGATCGTGGTGCTTTTCGACCGGATGGAGGAATCGTGTTTGATGCTGATGGTGCAGAAATAGTGATTGGCGGTGCGTTTGCTTTGCACTATAGATCGAGTAATAACCCCTATGATCGCTTAGAGATCCTTTCATTACAACAAGGGAGCTGGAATGGCTATTAAACAATATGGTTTTAGTTTGATAGAAGTGATGATTGCTTTTCTGCTCATCGGCGTCGGCGCATTGAGTTTAGTTAAGTTGCAAGCCTTTGTTGAGCAGCGTGCAGATTTTGCGCAGCACAGCATTACTGCACTCAACCTTGCTGAGCAAAAATTAGAATGGTTTCGCACCCGTGGTGCTTCAGCCGCGACGGCCAGTTTAGTCGCGAATTATCCTCATGACTTTGTCGATGGGGAGGATAGTAGTCATCCTCTCTACTTGTTGCAGTGGAGCGTACCTTCAACCCAGCTATCCGGAGCATTAAAAACCATTGTTGTTCATGCCACTTGGAAAGACAGGTATGGCAAAGATCAATCTGTCCAACTCAAAACGATGATTTCCCAACACAGCGAGTTCGATTAGAGGTTTTATTGCTTCTTTTTATACAGGTCCAATCAATATATCTTTGCATTATCTACCCTTCTTACTTGAAGCTGCAGCGGTGTTGGCTACGTTCGTTCACCCCAATCGCATAGTTTGTCTATGCTCATGGGGATTCACTCATTCGCCGCCTACCTGCAACTCCAAGTCATTTGGGTATCGACGTTACGATTTATCGCTAGCTTTATACGTTGATTACCCAATTGTAGGGAGTGTTGTTGATGGTTTGTTGATGTAATGTTGCTTTGATATAGCAAGGTTGGGCAAAGTGTCTCTAGATGTTTCAATTGGTTTGGAACTTTGTGCTTCGCCTAGGCTTGTTTTATAGAATCTCATCATGGGCTATGACTCACAATAATTGAGCACAGATATCGATAGGATAACGTCAATAAGATAAATCTATCCAAATGCACACTGTGACTCTGATTAACCAGATATCTCCCTAAACACTTTGGCTTGCCCAGTTAGTGACGAACGAAGATCCATGAATAGGATCGGGAGGAATTTTACCTCGTCATTAATCAGCAAGGGGATAGACACAACATGAATTAGGAACTTCGGATGAGTAATCAAGCGGTAAACTCAGCACCTACGCAACCATCGAGTCGTATGGATCGTTTTTTAAATTTAATTGAGCGGGTGGGCAATAAAATCCCAGACCCTGCGATACTTTTTTTCTGGGCTCTCATTATCGTTTGGGTCGCTTCAGCTTTACTATCGCAGGCAAGCTTCGATTTGATCAATCCTCGTACTGGCGAAGCGCTGCAAGTTAATAATTTATTAACTGGCAAAGAGTTAGCTAACTTTTTAGCCAATATGGTGACAACCTTTACCAGTTTTGCTCCATTAGGCATTGTACTCGTAGCGATGCTTGGGGTTGGCGTTGCTGATTCTTCAGGCTTTATTACTACTGGCTTGAAAAAAATGCTCAACTTTACTCCGGCTCAGTTATTAACGCCGATGTTAATTTTGGTGGCGATTGTCTCACATACAGCAGCTGATGCTGGCTATGTACTGGTTATTCCATTAGGTGGCATTATTTTTCACGCTGCTGGCCGTCATCCACTGGCTGGTATTGCTGCGGCTTTTGCTGGGGTATCCGGTGGTTTTGCCGCGAACTTCGTCCCTTCAGGGATTGATCCGCTACTCGCTGGTTTTACCCAAACCGCGGCGCAAGTGCTGGATCCAACTTACCAAGTAAACCCACTCTCTAATATATTCTTTACCGGATTATCCTCTATCCTAATTGTTGCTATTGGTTGGTATGTTACGGAGAAAATCATTGAACCTCGTTTAAACAGTATGCCGATTGATGAAGATGCGGAAACAGCCCCAGATTTAGGATCATTTTCCGCTATTGAATCTAAGGCGTTTCGTTATGCTGGCGGTGCAATGTTAGTCGGTATTGGATTACTGATCGCGGCTTTATGGCCAGAAACGTCAGCGCTGCGTTCTCCTGAAGGAGAGTTGACCGCTTTTTCTGCACCTGTGATGCGCTCTATTGTCCCGTTGATTTTCATCTTATTTATTATCCCCGGCATTGTTTACGGACGAGTTTCAGGCACGTTTAAAACCAATAATGATGTCATTAAAGCCATGTCCGCCACTATGTCGACCATGGGCGCTTATATCGTAATGGCGTTTTTCTGCGCGCAATTTTTGGCCGCCTTTAGCCAATCAAACATCGGTACTATGCTGGCACTGTATGGCGCGGAAGGGCTAAAAGCGATGAACTTACCCGGACAAGCAACCATTGTCGGGATGATTTTATTGACCGCGATGGTGAACTTGTTGATAGGTTCTGCTTCGGCAAAATGGGCATTAATTGGTCCAATTTTAGTGCCGATGTTGATGGCGGTGGGCATTTCCCCTGAGTTGTCGCAAGCGGCCTATCGGGTGGGGGATTCGGTGTCGAATATCATTTCACCTTTGATGGTCTTCTTCCCATTGGTGGTGGTGTATTGCCAGCGCTATGTGAAAGGAGCAGGGATTGGCACTTTAGCGTCATTAATGATGCCGTACTCCATTGCCATGCTGATTGGTTGGACAATTTTCCTACTAGCCTATTGGGCACTGGGTATTCCTCTGGGTATTCAAGCGCCTTATACCTACTCATTATAATCTAATCGACAGCCGGTGGTTCGTTACCATCAACTATCATAAAATGAGTTTAATCATGAAAGCCTGCTGATATAGCAGGCTTTTTTACTAGCGTTTAAGTGGGGTTGGATGATGGGTATCAGCCATGGATACCCGTTCAGTTGTTGACTAGCCTTTAAGATACTGTTCGTGAAAATCAAGATGATCGTTGATAAAACTCTGAATAAAGTAGTAGCTATGATCGTAACCAGCATGCAGCCGCAAGGTAAAAGCTAACGCATTATCATCGGCTACGGCTTGTAAAGTCTCAGGTTTTAATTGCTCTTGTAGGAAGGGATCCGCTTCCCCTTGATCCACTAAGATAGGCAATGCAGTGCTTTGATGTTTAAGCAACTCTACCGCATCATACTCTTGCCACGCCGCTTGATCCTCACCAAGATAATGCCGAAACGCTTTTTGTCCCCAAGGACAATCACTGGGATGACAAATCGGACTCAATGCCGAAATAGAGCAATAGCGCTGTGGATTTTTAATGCCGATGGTTAAAGCACCATGCCCTCCCATGCTATGTCCTGCAATAGATCGACGTTGATTCACCGGAAAATGTTGCTCAATCAATGCCGGGAGTTCATCAACAATA
The DNA here is from genome assembly GCF_963878025.1 of Vibrio sp. 11986-1-5. Classification (NCBI taxonomy): domain Bacteria; kingdom Pseudomonadati; phylum Pseudomonadota; class Gammaproteobacteria; order Vibrionales; family Vibrionaceae; genus Vibrio; species Vibrio sp. 11986-1-5. Next base: position 89,516 of record NZ_CAWNVW010000001.1, on the reverse strand, counting down.
TAGCTGTACATTTGATAATGCTCTTTCCACGGTGCTTGAGTTGCATTAACGTAAAACCCAGCCCCTAGCCCTAAATCGTAAGCACCTTGTGGATCATCAGCGACGGATTCGCCTCGTGGGCTGGTGTCTGCCGCGACAATTGCAATACCAAGTTCAGCTGCTTTACGAAAAGCAGCGGCTTTTTGCATAAAGTTTTCATCACTGCACGTTAGCCCAGAAAGCCAGTACAACACCGGAACCGGAGTTTGAGGTGAAGCTTGTGGCGGCAGGTAAATCGCAAAACGCATCTCACAATTTAGTACCGATGAGGTATGTTGATACTGTTTATGCCAACCAGAAAATACTTTGGATTGACTGATAGGGGTAAGGCTCATGAATACGGCTCCTAATTAGCGATGACTTAACGTCGCCAACGGAATGGCGACGGCTAAGATTAAGCGGACGGTTGAGAGTTAAAATGCACCACGGAACGAATACTTTCTCCTGAATGCATTAATTCAAAAGCCTCGTTGATCTTATCTAATGGCATGGTATGAGTAATAAACTCTTGTAAACCGAACTCTCCGGCCAAGTATTGTTCGACGATAGCCGGTAATTGTGAGCGTCCTTTTACGCCGCCAAATGCACTGCCTCGCCACACTCGACCTGTCACTAACTGAAATGGACGTGTTGTGATTTCTTGCCCTGCACCCGCCACGCCAATGATCACTGATTCTCCCCAACCTTTATGGCAGCACTCTAAAGCTTGACGCATGACATTGACATTACCAATACACTCAAATGAGAAATCAACGCCGCCATCAGTCATTTCGACGATCACTTCTTGGATCGGTTTGGAAAACAGTTGCGGATTAATGCAATCGGTCGCGCCTAGTTGTTGCGCTAAAGCAAACTTTTTCTCATTAATATCAATACCAATGATTCGACTGGCTCCTGCCATTCGTGCGCCAATAATCGCAGATAACCCAATGCCGCCAAGGCCAAAAATTGCAACCGTATCCCCTTGTTGAACTTTAGCGGTATTTAAGACCGCGCCCATACCGGTTGTTACACCGCAGCCGAGTAAACACACTTCTTCTAATGGTGCTTGTTTATTGACTTTGGCAAGCGATATTTCAGGCAGTACGGTGTATTCAGAAAAAGTAGAGCAGCCCATATAGTGGTAAATCGGCTGCCCATCTTTATAAAAGCGAGTGGTGCCATCTGGCATCAATCCTTTACCTTGTGTCGCGCGTACCGCTTGGCAGAGGTTAGTTTTGCCTGAAGTACAAAATTTACATTCACCACATTCCGCAGTATAGAGTGGGATCACGTGATCACCGACTGCCACACTGGTCACGCCTTCACCAACCATTTCGACAATTCCACCCCCTTCATGACCAAGAATGGTCGGGAAAACCCCTTCTGGATCTTCACCAGAAAGAGTAAAAGCATCAGTATGACAAACACCAGTGGCAACAATTCGTACCAATACTTCGCCTTTACGAGGCAGCATTACGTCGACTTCTTCGATGCTCAGTGGTTGATTCGGGCCCCAAGCAATGGCGGCGCGTGATTTGATAAATTTATCTTGTGACATAATCGTATTCCTTGCGATGAAGATTCGTGATCGATTCATTTCAGTGCTCACCACGAACTTAGTTAGGGAAGCCCTGCGGCTATAACAAGGTCAGTATAGTGCGTTATTTTATTGCTATAATCGGCTGAAAATAAGAATGACTTTTACAATTAAGTAATAATGAGGTGCTATGGCAAGTTGGGAAGGGGTTAATGAGTTTGTGGCCGTCGCTGAGATGGGGAGTTTTACTCAAGCGGCTGAGCGCTTACACACCTCCGTGGCAAATATCAGTCGACGAGTATTACAGCTTGAGGAGAGATTAGGCATAAAACTTTTGCTCAGAACCACACGCAAAGTATCTTTGACGGAAGCGGGCATGCTGTATTACCAACAATGTAAAGTGTTGGTTGATGGTTTGCTTCAGGCTGAGCAAGCGATAACGCAGATCCAACATACCCCAAGTGGCAAAATTAAAGTGACGGCTCCGGTGACGTATGGTGAGCAAAAAATAGCGCCACTATTGCATAACTTTTTATTACTTTATCCGCAGCTTGATTTGGAGTTGGTATTAACTAACCAGAAGTTGGATTTGATCGATCAAGGTATTGATTTAGCGATACGGTTAGGGCAATTGGAGGATTCCAGCTTTATCGCTCGTAAACTCAGTGAGCGTCGTTTACACGTTTGTGCCAGTCAGGCCTATTTAGCACAATATGGTACTCCCTATGCTTTATCTGAATTAACGCGTCACTCTTGTTTGATTGGTACCCACGATCATTGGCGATTTAAGGAAAATAAGCAATCAAGAAGCATCAAAGTGAGTGGTCGAATTCGCTGCAGTAGTGGCATGGTGCTGCTTGATGCTGCGTTGAAGGGGATGGGGCTGGCGCAATTACCCGATTACTATGTCACTGAACACCTCGCACAAGGAAAGTTGATCGAAGTGTTGGCAACTTTTCAAGATGATCGCGAGGGGGTATGGGCGCTGTATCCACAAAATCGCCACTTATCAACCAAGGTTCGTTTGTTGGTTGACCATCTAACTCAGCATTTATCGCTTTAAGCTTACCGGATAAAGCGGTTAACGATATACTTTCTATCCCTTTTCTATTTGATGAGAGCGATAGCGGCTTACTTACCGCAAGGCTAAATAGTTTGGGTATTATTATTGGTATAAAGAGGCATTTATGAACGACAGTTCCTCCTTGTTTTCCCAACAAGATGAAGACTTTATGCGCCGAGCGATAGCGCTTGCAGCGAAGGCCGAAGCGGAAGGCGAGGTACCCGTCGGGGCGGTATTAGTCAAAGATGGTCAAGTGATCGCTGAGGGTTGGAATCGCTCGATTGGTGAACATGATGCAACGGCTCATGCTGAGATCCAAGTGCTGCGTCAAGCCGGGCAAGCTTTGCAAAACTATCGTTTATTAGATACCACCTTGTATGTCACCTTAGAACCGTGTCCAATGTGTGCAGGTGCTTTGCTCCATAGCCGAGTGGCACGTATTGTTTATGGTGCGCCGGATCTCAAAGCCGGAGCCGCAGGAACGGTACTGAATTTATTTGCTAGCCAAGCGGCTTATCATTACGCGGTGGTTGAAAAAGGCCTATTAGCTGATGAATGTCGGGTGCAACTGCAAGCTTTTTTTAAGCGTCGGCGACAAGAAATAAAAGCTCAAAAAGAACAACAAAAATAAAGGTAAGATCAAGAATGGTAATGAACTCGGTGGCTAAGAAGGATATGGGCAAACATCTACCACTTGATTCAGTCTTTATAGAGTAGATGTTTGCTGGTCTCTGATCAGTCTATCAGTTGCACGAACGCACGATGACGAGCGAGCACTTTCTTCTTTGTGTTTGCCAGCATACGGCGGCGGCGATTGGCTGATACTGCTTTGTTCAGGAGTTTTGATTGACGTTTTCGCTTCAACATAAACACCCTCCTATTATTATAAAAATAATCAAACTTACCGAACCCTTCCCACTGTAAGTGGCAGCCATGTGGATCGACTTTTTTCATGGATGCTATGACTTGAAGTGGTTAGGGTAGATTACCTCAGTCTTTTTTCATCAGGTTGATGTGACACAAAGTAATCAGATAAGGGCCTAACGATCCTCACCTGTGCTAGATTAAGCATTTATCCCCTTCCTATTTAAAGCAGCGGTGTTGGCTACGTTCGTTTACCCCAATCACATCGTTTGCCTATGCTCATGGGGATTCACTCACTTGCCGCCTACCTACAACTTCAAGTCGTTTGGGTATAGCAAGGTAGGGATAAAGTGTATCAATACTTTATTACCGTTAAATTTCACACTAGATATTTATGGTTTTTAGATATAAAAATCAAGAGATTTTATTAGCGAGCAGCAAATTTTGTTGGGTAGATGATGGAAAAATCGGTGCTCGCTAATGGTTATTTATTCGTTATCTGCGTTGTTCTCATCACTCTCATCCACAACGTCTTCTGGACCGATAGTAATCACTAACAAATCATCAATCCCAAGATCGGTATCACTACTATGATGTGGATCCATATGGCCGATGATGCTTTGGTAATAGCGACGGATGTTTTCCACATAAGCGCGAGCTTCATCTCCACGAGCATAGCCATAACGCGTCTGAGAGAAATAGCGTTGCTGACGCAAAAGAGGTAAGCGATCTTTGACATCAACCCATGAATCTGGCGATCCACCTTGTTGGCGAGTAAGACGACGAGCATCCATCATATGCCCATAGCCAATATTATAGGAAGCCAATGCAAACCAGATTTTTTCATGTTGTGGAATACTGTCTGGAATCCGTGCGACCATTCTGCGTAGATATTCGACGCCACCTTGAATCGATTGTTCTGCATCGAGTCGATTAGTTACTCCAACACTGCGCGCCGTTGGTAAGGTGAGCATCATCATGCCGCGAACGCCAGTTGGCGAGCGAGCAATCGGATTCCAGTGTGACTCCTGATAAGCCACCGCAGCAATTAAACGCCAATCAAATTCTTCTGAATATTTTTGAAACAGCGGCGCCCATTTAGGTAAGCGTGTTTCCAACGCGCGAATAAAGGCGCGAGTATCCACATAATCAAAGTTACCAATGTGGCCGATGTATTTTTCTTCTAAAGAGGCCAAACCTCCGGATTGTTTGAGATTACCGAAAAATTCTATCATTAACGCATATAAACTTTCATCATCAGAACGCCGCATAAACCAAGAAATCGGCTGGTCCTCGGTCATTTCAAAAGCCATTGCGATATCTGGATAAATACGCTGTGAGAGTGAGATTTCTACTGAGTCCGCCATCGTAAACAGCAGTTCACCTTTAGAGACCTGTTTTAATAGCTCACTCACATCACTATTATTATCAATCTCGTATTGAAAGTCAGGATAACGCTCGGCAACGCTGGCTAATGTCGTAGTAAAATGAGAATCGTTGACGATTTTAAAAATAGGTTGCTGATCATGCTCCGCCAACAGTTCATCTTGTCTGGCGATTAACTGACTAATATTACGAGGTCGCCATTGGCCCGGCTTGTATACCACCTGTTGTGATACATAATAGTAAGCAGGTCCTGCGCGGTACTCTTTTAAGCGTTGTTCAGATTGGCTTAACCCTGCGGCAATAATATCTATCTCGCCATTTTTTAAAGCAGGAAAGAGACTCGATGTACGGTAGGCGGGTTTCATTTCTAACCGTACTCCCAGCTCACGAGCAAACTCTCTTGCTAATTCGTAATCAAGGCCAGCAGGACCATCAGGTCCGATAAAATAGGACAGTTGATTATTTAACGTGCCGACACGCAGCACGCCTCTCTCACGGATTTTTTCTAGCTCGCTTTGTGGCTCAGAGTCAATTTGGCAGCCGTTGAGAACGAGCATGGTTAATGCTAGCCATAGCGCGCGATAGAAAAACGTGAAAGAAAATGGGGTCATTGATTGGTGATCTCTTACATCTGGTTATGTCTTTATACCAAACCTGAGGTGTTGAAGGCAAAGCTTATACACCATCGCTCTAGAATAGGAACTTAACATTCTTATTTCTCTAGACTTATTGATCAGCCTTGTCGACGGCCGAATGAGGGCTAGTGCAAAATATACGAAAAAATGGCGCAAACGGTTGCTTTTGGTGTTACGTCACAAAAAGAAATCCTCTATAATGCCCTCGCAGTAATGAGTCGACATTGGTATTTGTTTATCCATTCATAGATAACCATTTGTTATCTAATGAACTTATCCCAATTTCATCTTAATCACTTGTATATAGAGACCTAAGCTCATGAGAATTTTGCGTGGCTCCCCAGCGCTTTCTGAATTTCGGATTCAAAAACTGCTCGAAACGTGTCGTCAACAAAACCTACCAATCACTGGTATCTACGCTGAGTTTATGCATTTTGCTGATCTTAATGCTCAACTCGACAGCGCAGAACAGAGTAAATTGCAACAATTACTCACTTACGGCCCAACAATTCAAGAGCACCAGCCACAAGGTCTACTGTTGTTAGTTACGCCACGTCCAGGCACCATCTCTCCTTGGTCTTCTAAAGCCACTGACATTGCTCACAATTGTGGTTTAGGCAAAATTAAGCGCTTAGAGCGTGGCACGGCTTATTATATTGATAGTCAGAGCCCACTGACTGAGGCTCAAAAAACTGAACTAAGTCACTTACTTCATGATCGGATGATGGAAGTGGTATTCAGTGATTTAGAGTCGGCGAGAGCCTTGTTTACTGTCGCTGAACCAGCACCGTTGTCACAAGTTGATATCCTCACTGGCGGCCGCTCTGCGCTTGAACAAGCAAACGTTTCCCTTGGTTTGGCATTAGCCGAAGATGAAATTGACTATTTAGTCGAGAGTTTTACTCGTTTAGGTCGTAACCCGAATGACATTGAACTAATGATGTTTGCGCAAGCTAACTCTGAACATTGTCGCCATAAAATCTTTAATGCCGATTGGACCATTGATGGTGTAGAACAACCAAAGTCGCTGTTCAAGATGATCAAAAATACCTTTGAAGTTACCCCTGATCACGTCCTTTCTGCTTATAAAGATAACGCTGCCGTTATGACGGGGTCTAAAGTTGGTCGTTTCTTCCCTGATCCCGATTCTCGTCAATACACTTATCATCATGAAGATGCCCATATCTTGATGAAAGTCGAAACGCATAACCACCCAACGGCTATTTCACCATGGCCGGGTGCGGCAACGGGGTCGGGCGGTGAGATCCGTGATGAAGGCGCAACAGGCATCGGTGGTAAACCGAAGGCTGGATTGGTTGGTTTTAGTGTATCTAACCTACGTATTCCTGGGTTTGTTCAACCGTGGGAAAGTGATTTTGGTAAGCCAAGTCGGATTGTCACCGCGTTAGACATTATGCTCGAAGGCCCGCTAGGCGGCGCGGCGTTTAATAATGAGTTTGGTCGTCCTAACTTATTGGGCTATTTCCGAACCTATGAAGAGCAAGTGATCTCACATGCGGGACAAGAGGTTCGTGGTTACCATAAACCGATTATGATCGCTGGTGGGATGGGCAATATTCGCGCAGATCATGTGCAGAAAAAAGTGATCCCTGTTGGTGCGCAGTTAATTGTGCTGGGTGGCCCAGCGATGAATATTGGACTTGGTGGTGGTGCGGCATCCTCTATGGCATCGGGTCAATCAGCAGAAGATTTGGATTTTGCTTCTGTACAACGTGAAAATCCGGAAATGGAACGTCGCTGCCAAGAGGTTATCGACCGCTGTTGGCAAATGGGGGACGCTAACCCGATTGCCTTTATTCATGATGTTGGGGCGGGGGGGATTTCTAATGCCCTTCCTGAGTTAGTCAATGATGGTGATCGCGGCGGTAAATTCCAACTTCGTGATGTGCCCAACGATGAACCAGGGATGAGTCCACTAGAAATCTGGTGTAATGAATCTCAAGAACGTTACGTGTTAGCGGTTGCTCCAGAAAACATGCCAGTGTTTGAGGCGATTTGTAAACGTGAACGCGCCCCTTATGCGGTGGTTGGCGAAGCGACTCAAGAGCGCCATTTAACCCTTGAAGATAGCCATTTCGATAATACACCGATTGATATGCCGATGGATATTTTGCTGGGCAAACCACCGAAAATGCATCGTCAAGCCACTACACAACAAGTACAAAGTCCGGCTTTAGACCGCTCTAATATTGAGATGAATGACGCTATTAATCGTGTCCTACGTCTGCCTGCGGTCGCAGAGAAGACCTTCTTAATCACCATTGGTGATCGTTCAGTCACTGGGCTGGTAGCGCGTGATCAGATGGTGGGTCCTTGGCAGGTACCAGTAGCAAACTGTGCAGTAACCGCGGCCAGTTACGACACTTATCATGGTGAAGCGATGTCCATGGGCGAGCGTACGCCAGTTGCGTTGCTCGATTTTGCTGCCTCTGCACGCTTGGCGGTTGGTGAAGCGATCACCAACATTGCCGCCACACATATTGGTGATATTAAACATATTAAGCTGTCTGCTAACTGGATGTCGCCAGCAGGGCATCCCGGTGAGGATGCCGGGCTTTACGTTGCAGTGAAAGCGGTCGGTGAAGAACTCTGTCCTGCATTGGGATTAACCATTCCCGTCGGTAAAGACTCCATGTCAATGAAAACCCAATGGCAAGATGAGCAGGGACAATCTCAATCGGTGACGTCACCATTATCGCTAGTGATTACCGCTTTTGCTCGGGTGGAAGATGTGCGCAAAACCATCACTCCTCAGTTGAGAACCGATAAAGGTGAAACAAGCTTAGTTCTGATTGATTTGGGCAATGGTAAAAATCGCCTTGGTGCAACAGCGCTGGCTCAAGTTTACAAGCAGCTAGGCGATAAGCCTGCAGATGTTGATAACGCTGCGCAGTTAAAAGGTTTTTATAACGCGGTTCAAACGCTGGTCGCCCAGCAACAAGTACTTGCTTATCACGATAAGGGCGATGGTGGTTTACTGGTTACGCTAGCAGAAATGGCCTTTGCTGGGCATTGTGGTATTGAAGCCAATATTGCGCCATTAGGGGATGACAACTTAGCGATTCTGTTTAATGAGGAACTTGGGGCAGTATTACAGATACGCAATGACGATCTGGATTCAGTATTGACCACCTTAGCGAATCATGGATTACAAGCCTGTTGCCATGTGATTGGTACGGTAACGGACTCGGATACTCTACGTATTACTTCCGATCAGCAAGTCGTGGTTGAACGTAACCGCACCCAACTACGCACTATTTGGGCAGAAATGACCCATAAAATGCAGGCATTGCGTGATAACCCACGCTGCGCTGATCAAGAGTTTGCGGCTAAGCAAGATAACCTTGATCCAGGTTTACATGCCGAGTTAACGTTTGATGTCCAACAAGACATAGCGGCACCGTATATTGCGAAGGGAAGCAAACCCAATATGGCTATCTTGCGTGAGCAAGGCGTCAACTCGCATGTGGAAATGGCCGCTGCTTTTGATCGCGCTGGCTTTAATGCCGTTGATATCCACATGAGTGATATTTTAACGGGGCAAGTTGCTCTTGATGAGTACCATGGTTTGGTCGCTTGTGGCGGCTTCTCTTACGGAGATGTGCTAGGCGCTGGTGAGGGGTGGGCCAAGTCGGTCTTGTTTAACCCCCAAGCACGTGAGCAGTTTGAGCGATTCTTCCAGCGTCAAGATACCTTTTCACTTGGTGTCTGTAATGGTTGTCAAATGCTGTCTAATTTGAAAACCTTGATTCCGGGCGCTGAATTGTGGCCACGGTTTGTTCGCAATGAATCTGAGCGCTTTGAGGCACGTTTTAGTTTGGTGGAAATTCAACCGTCACCGTCACTGTTTTTTGATCAGATGGTAGGGTCACGGATGCCGATTGTCGTTTCTCACGGTGAAGGCCGAGTAGAAGTGCGTGATAGCCATCATTTAGATGCGATAGAGCAATCTGGTACCGTTGCGCTGCGCTTTGTGGATAATCATGGTCAAGCGACTCAACAATACCCAAATAACCCTAATGGTTCGCCTAATGCGATTACTGGCTTAACGACTCAAGATGGCCGAGTGACGATCATGATGCCGCATCCTGAGCGAGTATTCCGTACCGTTGCCAACTCATGGCATCCTGATCATTGGGGAGAAAATGGTCCTTGGATGCGTATGTTCCAAAATGCGCGTAAAAACCTCGGTTAAGTCCCCTCTTTAAACGGAGCGAGGTTCGCTCCTTAATATCTCATCAAGCCGCGGTTCCTCTGCGGCTTGATGCTATCGAATGAGCGTAAAATTTTGCAAAAAAAGCGGAAAAATAGTGAAATTTGTGCTCTAATGCCGCGCTTACCAAGGGATGGTGTTCAATATATTCAGCGGCTGAGCCCGTCGGCTCTAAGCGCGATTAACGTTGATGAGTAATCCCTTCTTCTTCCCTTAGGAAAATGAAAATGTCAGACAGTAAAAAATTCACGATTAAAGTGACCGAAAAGAATAATGGCTGGGCGGCAGAAATTGTTCGTCAAGTTACCTCCCGTCGTACCGTCGTTTCAAAGCGCGAAATGGGGTTTGAAAGCGAAGCACAAGCACAAGCTTGGGCTGAAAAAGAGTTGATCGGTTTTATTGAAAACCAAGCTAAGCGTAATGAACGCAAAGCCGTAGCCAGAAAAGAAAAACAAGATAAACAAGACTAATACGTTAACTTGTTGGATGATAAAAGCCCACTGTGATAGGTGGGCTTTTATGTTAGATCGTGCAACCAAATCATGCTTCAAATCAAGCAATCATCATCAGCGAAACTGCCCAACCTCAGGTAAAAATTCAAACCCCGCATTGGCTAAGCGAGTTTCTAATGCCTGACGATCAATAGCAAAATGATCACTCAATTTATCAAGATCACCAGAAAATTCATCACGGAGCTTCATGTTGACGATACTCATCAGCATGATGGGATCCATGTTTGCAAAATTGTCGAGCATCATGCTTAGTCCTCAAAATCAGAAATGAGCAAATTGGCAGCAGCAAAAGCGGCTTTTTCTTGAGTCTCTTTAGGCAACATCGGATCGGCGGCAATATCATTTAAAGTTTTTACTGCGCAGGAGATGGCTTTAGGGATATAACCTTGATCGCCACTGCCAATCTGTGCGTACAGCTCGCGAACTAAATCACAACAATCGTAAACTCGCATCTGGTTTTCCTATCGATAGATGATAACTGCTCGCAATCATACACAGTGAGTGCGCAGAAAACAAAACCATTCTCTGTCTCTCGAATGTGAAGCCGCCGATAATAGGTATTGCCTTCGAAGGCGCAATAAACAAAAGGCTGCAATTAAGCAGCCTCAATATTAAGTATCCCAAATTGTGTTGCTATCGGGTTCACTTTGGTTGATTTAATCGTTGATTTGCACTTAAACCGTCAATTGGTCTTGAATAAAGCTGACGATGTTGGCCATTGGTACGGCAGACTTTTCACCGCTACGGCGATGTTTATACTCAAAGTTGCCTTCATCCATACTGCGATCACCGATAATAATCGTATGCGGAATGCCAATTAGCTCCATATCGGAGAACATCACACCCGGACGCTCTTTGCGATCATCAAACAAGACTTCAATCCCAGCAGCGGTTAACTCAGCGTACAGTTGCTCTGCCGCTTGTTGAACTCGCTCTGATTTATGCATATTCATCGGTACAATCGCGACTTGGAACGGCGCTAATGCATCTGGCCAGATAATGCCGTACTTGTCATGGTTTTGCTCGATGGCTGAAGCGACAACCCGAGAAACACCAATACCATAGCAACCCATTTCTAGAATCGTGTGTTTACCATTGGAATCGAGTACGCCACAATTCATTTTCTCAGAGTAGTTAGTCCCTAACTGGAAGATATGTCCTACTTCGATACCACGTTTCAGCATTAAAGTGCCTTTACCACATGGGCTTGGGTCGCCTTCTACTACATTACGTAGGTCTGCGATTGGTCCTAGTTCAACATCACGGCCCCAGTTGATACCGAAGTAGTGTTTATCATCAATGTTGGCACCCGCGCCAAAGTCACTCATGAGCGCTACAGTGCGATCAACGATGAACGGTAGTTTTAGACCGACAGGCCCAAGAGAGCCAGGACCTGCACCAATTAGGGCGCGGATTTCATCTTCACTGGCCATTTCGAGTGGTGATGCCACTTCGATTAGGTTTTCAGCTTTAATTTCGTTAAGTTCGTGATCGCCACGAATGATAAGGGCAATAATTGGCGCTTCAATCTGATCAGAAGCTTTAACAAATAGGGTCTTGACGGTTTTTTCAATCGCTAAACCGTGTTGTTCCACTAATTCGGCAATAGTTTTGGCATTCGGCGTATCAACCAGCGTCATTTCTTGCGTTGGAGCTGGACGCTCGATCGCTGGCGCTACCGCTTCCGCTTTTTCAATGTTGGCTGCGTAATCTGACTCAGTAGAGAAAGCAATAATGTCCTCACCACTTTCAGCCAGCACATGGAATTCATGCGAACCATTACCACCAATTGCGCCGGTATCGGCTAATACGGGACGGTAATCAAGGCCCATACGATCGAAGGCTTTACAGTAAGCGTCGTGCATTGCTTGATAGGATTTCTCAAGACCGGCTTTATCGATATCAAAGCTGTATGCATCCATCATAGAAAATTCACGGGCACGCATTACCCCAAAACGAGGACGACGTTCATCACGGAATTTGGTTTGAATCTGGTACAGATTAAGCGGTAATTGTTTGTAAGAGCTAACTTCGTTACGAACGAGGCTAGTGATTACTTCTTCAGCCGTTGGGCTCAGAACAAACGGACGAGTATGGCGGTCAGTAAAGCGAAGTAGTTCCGGGCCCATTTTTTCTGAGCGGCCGGTCTCTTCCCACAGTTCAAACGGCTGGACAACGGGCATCAAGGTTTCAATCGCACCGGCGTTATCGATCTCTTGACGAACGATGTTTTCGACTTTACGCAGTACACGCAGACCAGTAGGTAGCCAAGTATAAAGACCTGAAGCCAGCTTACGGATCATACCTGCACGTAACATGAGCTGGTGGCTCACGACTTCAGCGTCGTTTGGAGTCTCCTTCAGAGTAGAAAGAAGATATTGACTGGTACGCATTCTATGGTATCCGTTTCATCATGATTGAAAAGCCCCTCATCATTATGAGGGCGTAAAATTAAGCCTTGTATAATATCAGCCAATCGGCTTTGTCAAAAGCGTTCAATGCTTGTTACTGTCACTAACTTATCGTGAACGGTAAATTTCACATTCAAATTGAATAAATTGACCGCATATTCCTTATTATCCAGCTGGTTTTTCTTGTAGGCAGGACGTGGATCTTGCGCTAAAACCTGCTCAATCACTTGTTGCTCATGGTGGTTCGTGAGTTGGTTGAGTGGTACTTGAGGAGCGAAGACGACAAGCAAGCGCTCTGGTTCATGATCGGCATAGCCTCCTGTTGCTTGTGGAATCGCATCGGAGTAAGGAATATAAGGCTTAATATCAATCACCGGCGTTTGATTGACTAAATCGACACTGCCTAATTCAAGAAATAATTGCTCACCTTGTTTGGTTATCCCTTTTAATTCAACGGCAGACATACCGATGCCATTCGGGCGAAAGGTTGAGCGGGAGGCAAAGACCCCAACCCGTTCATTGCCACCAAGGCGAGGTGGTCTTACCGTTGGTTTCCAGCCCGCAGCTAAATTTTTATCGAACAAAAACAGTAGCCAGAGATGAGAAAATTGTTCAATGCCACGCACGGCTTCAGGAGTATTCGCATTCCCGAGCAGCTTTAAACGAGCGGTGGCGGCAGGGACTAAGCGAGGCTGACGGGGGACGGCAAATTTTTCTTGGTAAGGACTTTCAATAATACCAATAGGATCAATTGTATACATAACCTAACGCAGAATAATGGGTATGAGATATCCCAACATAGCACATTTTTTACTTGCATTTTTAGTTGATAATGATTATTAATTGATATGTTATAATGTATCATTTTTTTGGAGTGTGCTATGAAAGCAGGAATTCATCCTGAATATCGACCAGTAGTGTTTCATGATACCAGTGTTGATAAATATTTTATGATTGGTTCGACATTAAAAACCGATCGCACGATCGAGTGGCAAGATGGCAAAACTTACCCTTATTTTACGGTCGAAGTGTCAGCAGAGTCGCATCCTTACTACACGGGTAAACAGCGTGTGATTCAAAAAGAGGGACGTGTGGCTAACTTTAATCGTCGTTTTGCTCAATTTACTAAGGAATAAGCATGAAAGTTTTAAGTTCATTAAAAAGCGCAAAATCACGTCATCCTGATTGCCAAATTGTCAAAAGACGGGGCCGTTTGTATGTGATTTGTAAGAGCAATCCGCGTTTTAAAGCCGTGCAGCGTTGAAAAATTGGATTGGGCCATGAGTAGCTAGGGAGTGTTGCTTAGATTCGATCACAAAACACGTAACACAGTAATGACTCATCAGATGATTGATTTACCGATTAATCATCTGATTTTTTGTTTAAAATTGGTTAAAAATAAGACTTATTTTTACATTTAGTAACATCTTCAATTTTTACTTATTCGTCTCCTCAAGTAACCTGCGCTCGCTTTTGACATTTCTGTCACATATGCATAGGAATAATAACAAGGAGGGAACAGATGAGTTCATCTGCTTCGATTAATCAACCAGCACCGAAAAAACCACGCTTTACGCGATTTTTAGATGCTGTGGAATATTTAGGGAATTTATTACCTCATCCCATCACACTGTTTGCCATTTTTTGCGTGACAATTTTAGTCGCCTCAGGTATTGCGGGTTATTTTGAAGTATCCGTTGTCGATCCTCGACCAGAAGGAGCAAGGGGCCGGGCTGCTGATGGTATGATCCATGTGGTCAGCCTACTTAATGGCGATGGTTTACAGCGCATTGTGACCAATCTTGTCACTAACTTTACCGGTTTTGCTCCTTTGGGCACGGTGTTGGTTGCCATGTTAGGGGTATCGATTGCTGAGCATTCTGGCCTGCTGTCTGCTGCGATCCGTGGCATGGTGATGGGCGCTTCACAACGCATGGTCACTTTTACTGTGGTGTTCGCTGGTATCATGTCCAACACGGCGGGTGAACTGGGTTATGTGGTGCTTATTCCACTTGCCGCCATGCTGTTCCATTCATTGGGGCGTCATCCTTTAGCAGGCTTAGCGGCTGCGTTTGCGGGTGTTTCTGGTGGTTATTCTGCCAACCTACTCATTGGTACGGTCGATCCGCTGCTTTCTGGGATTACGGAGACGGCGGCGAGAATTTTGGATCCTGAATACATCGTGGGTCCAGAGGTTAACTGGTACTTTATGGCCGTTTCCACCTTCTTTATTGCGATTGCCGGTGCTTGGGTAACGGAAAAAATTGTTGAGCCTAAACTCGGTAAGTATGATGTGGCTGAAGCGGGCGATGATCTATCACAAGATAAAATGGGCTTTTTGACAGATATTGAGAAAAAAGGTCTTAAGTTTGCTGGTTTAGCAACCTTGGTTGTTTGTGGTTTATTGGCTTGGACGATTGTGCCGGAAAATGGCGTATTGCGTCATCCTGAAACTGGACTAGTTGCTGGTTCCCCGTTCTTACGCAGCATCGTCGCTTTCATCTTTGTGTTCTTTGCTGTCCCTGGCTTTGTCTACGGTAAAGTCGTTGGTACGATGAAAAACGATCGCGATGTGATTGATGCGATGGCAAAATCCATGTCTTCAATGGGGATGTACATCGTATTAGTTTTCTTTGCTGCCTAGTTTGTAGCATTTTTTAGCTGGACTAACTTTGGTCAAGTGTTTGCTGTCGGTGGTGCTTCCTTTTTGCAAACTATTGGTTTGACTGGACCAATGCTGTTTTTTGCTTTTATTCTGATGTGTGGATTTATTAACCTGATGATCGGTTCAGCTTCAGCACAATGGGCAGTAACGGCTCCTATTTTTGTGCCTATGTTGATGCTTGTTGGCTATGCGCCGGAGACGATTCAGGCGGCGTACCGTATTGGTGACTCTGTGACCAATATTATTACCCCGATGATGAGTTATTTTGGTTTGATACTAGCGATTGCGAGTCGATACATTAAAAATCTAGGCATTGGCACCTTGATTGCAGTCATGATTCCTTACACTATTGTCTTTACATTAGGTTGGAGTTTGCTGTTCTTTGTATGGGTGTTTGTGCTGGGTATGCCGGTAGGGCCGGGCGCCGCAACCTACTACATTCCTTAAGCTAGTTTGGTTTAGTTCAAGCTTAGAGTAGGTTAACGCCGCTGCGATGATGAAAATGGCAGCGGCGTTTTTTGATCCTAAGTGAAGCGAAAGATTATCTGATAACGTTTAGCGTCGGCGAGTCAACCAGCGATCGAGATAGTTAGCGAATTCACGTCGCTCGGTTTGAGATAACGCATTGGGACCACCCGTTTGAATACCGCTTGAGCGCATGGTATCGAGAAAATCTCGTATGTTCAGTCTGGCTTTAATGGTTTCGGTGGTAAAAAGCTCTCCTCGTGAACTCAGTGCTAATGCACCTTTAGTGATCACTTCATCGGCCAATGGTATGTCTGAGGTGATCACTAAATCGCCTTTTTCTACCCGCTTAACAATTTCATTATCAGCAATATCAAACCCACTAGGCACTTGTAATGCGATGATATTACTGCGTTTAGGGAGTGGTATTTGATGATTGGCAACAAACGTGCATTCTACTCCCGTGCGTTCAGCGGCTCTGATCAGTGTTTCTCTTATCACTTTTGGACAAGCGTCGGCATCGACCCAAATTTTCATTTTGATTCCTTCTGATGGTTCAGGGCTGCTTCTAACTGATCAACTTTGGTGATCAGCCGCGCGAGTTGCTGTTCAAGTTGGGTAATACGTTGTTGGTCGGTCAATGGCGGCGTTTTATTGGTTTCAACCTTTGGAGCTCGCTGGGTTTGTTTCCAACTTTTTATTGCCGCAATAATCGCAGGCATGGGGAGAGATGTGCTAAGGCGAGATTTCACCAGAGCAACCGTTGGCTCTTTTCCTTGTTGTTGTAAATGAGTGAAAATAGCCTGCAATTCATGTGATAAATCTTTACTGAGCATAATCTGTCCTTGTGCAATCGATAGGGCCTATCTTACCCATAAATGAGAGCGGCGTGTTGAGTTTTATCTTCTGTCCGTCTAGCTTTTTCGTTAGCAAAAGAGGGAGTAGATTGTAAGAGATCGCTTACTTGTAATGTGCGATAACAGCGCGATTTTATTGAGATTTTAATATGTGCCTTTTTTAATTGATTGTTTTGTATTGGAAAATTTTTAATTTTAATCTCTTTGGTTGATATCAATAATGAACTAGGGATTGAATCATCGGTAAAAGTAGATAGATTAATAGTTGTCGCAGCGGATGTGACAGGGAATAGGAATGACACAAGGAATGTTGCTTCAAGGATGAGACGGTGAACGGGAATGTTACCGTAAGGATTAGGACTCATTAAGGACATGACCATTGACATGAGGTTGATGGGCAAGGACAGCAGGACCCTATGGAATAGGTCGGGACACCATCAGGATGAAGGTAGGACACCGCTCAAGGAACAAGTGAAGTAAACTGATCAGGATAGATTGGTGTCACGGATGAATAGGACACCGCCAGGGTGGCGATGCATAGGATAAGGTCACTGGATTGTACCGCTACTATTAGGGACGATGCAGGGAGCACGAACAAGTAGCTGGATTGCTATAAGTAAGACTTAAGCCCCGATACCATGAGTGTCGGGGCTTTTCTTAGTTCAGATGAAGCCACGAAAACTATGATATCGCTACAGGTAACATCGAACTATTTGAGTATAATGAGAATTATAATAATGTGATGTTGAGAATATTGACATCAAGATCAATACGTCATCGTTGGGATTGGTTTACTTTCGCCTACTTCTTCAAGAAAACTCCGCAGTGGCTTAGCGCTGTTTATACCGCTATACGGTAAAGTTACAAGGTTGTCGTGATGATGCCATCATTATAATTGAGGCGGAGTGCGGCGCCCTGTCTTATTACCTATTTCTGGTATTGAGAGAATTGATATTGTTGAATACAAGGATGGTCCGTGACGATTGTAACGCGTAGAACTTTGATAGTGCCATATACCGAGACGTTTGAATCTGATTTTTTGATGCTTAATTGCTGTGCTAAAAATCGGGCTCAAATGAATGGTCCGAAAACCGTGGCTGCGGCGAGACAGCAATTTCAACGTATTTTACATGACCCTCACTTACATGCGATGGCGGTACTGGACAATTACAATCGTGAATACATGGGGCATTTGTTCGTTGAGCTTGATGAGCAGAGTGCTGAGTTGGGTTTTGTGTTCGATAAAAGTTATTGGGGACAAGGCATTGCTAATGAGGCATTACAGGCTTTTTTCCCTAAAATTTGTCAACGATTACACCTTGATAAGGTGATAGCCAAAGTGAACGCTCAGCATTCGGCGGCCCAATCTATTTTGGATAAATTAGGCTTTGTGTCTATAAGGACGGAAGACGACATTTTTGGCGTATTTTATGAGTATCAATGGCAACGCCAAAGCGAATTTTCTTCATTCTCCGCTTACTCTCTTTGAGTTTGTTGAAAATCTAAAGCATTCGGTGCGGTGGCAGATGAAAGCCGGAGGGGGTAAAGCCGATCATCACCAGTTGCCCTTGATAGCAATCATCGCCAAGTGCCGAGAATTCAAAATAATAGACCGTATGCCAACGCCAGCGATGAGCTGGCGTTTTCCATTTATGCTGTCCAAAAGAGACACTGAGTAGCTGTAAATCCAAGGCGGCACATTGGCGTGCTATACATTGTTTAGCTATTTCTGATTGACGACGCTGCTGCCAAAATGCATAACAGACTAAGCTCAGTAGAATAATGCCAATAAGGTTATCGATCATTCGCTTTCCTTTATGGCGATGAAGGTTTGGTGGCACGCTGTAAATTGACCAACGCTTGGGTTAATTCTGGTGATGGGCTGCTATGGAGTAGCGGTAATAGCACGACTCGCAGCTCTGGCAGCATGACTAAATCAGCAAAAATTTGATTAAATAAGTTTTGATCGCCACTTTGTGCTAGGCGCAGTAAAAATCGTTGAGCACGCCCGCTTTGTTTTAGCGCAGACCAACAACGACCGGCGATAGCAATCAGCACTTCTGGGTGACAAAAAGAACAGTTATCCAACACTTGATCAATCCATTGAGCTAGCTGATCTGGCGTCCCTCCAGAGAGTGCTCGGATCAACGCAGCCAATAAAAATAGGTCACATTCAGGTTGTGTAATGCAAGCTCGTAATTTCTCATCGAGAGCCTGTGCTAGGTCATTGGGTAATGAGCTGTGTTCAAGTGAGCCGAGCAGAGCATAAAGGACAGGCGAAGGTAAATGAGCGAGTGCGTTGATGATTAACTGACTATTGTTGCTATCATTAAGACGCGCGCAGATATCGCTAATGCCTTGTAGACCAACAGTTTGCCAGTTATCCCATCCTAAATCACCTGTTAAGTAATGTTGAGCATGTTCATAGTATTGACTACTAGGTAATGAAAGCTGCTGGCGAATTTGGCTATGAATGACCGCCATTTTTTCTTCGCTTGGTTTAAAGGTATAAGGATTATTAGCCAGCTTTTGTTGTTGAGCTTCGGTTAATTCGCCAGTGAGCCGCGATCCCATTGCTTCAAGAACGTAACTAAGAAATTGGCCTATTTCTGCTTGAGCCAATAACCCGCGTTCATCAAGAGTAAATTTTACAAACCATATCCACGGTTGTTGGTTCTGATGCCAATAAACAATGGCGAGATGAGCTTGACGCTGCAACGGGTAAGGATACGGTTGTCTTGCTTGTTCAACATGGTGAAATTGTTGTGCATCGACGGGTTGGATGCGCCGTCCCAGATCAAAAATCTGATAGTGTACTTCACTCTGTTTAAGTAAATCGGTGAGGGTATGAATCGGCTGCATAAGGGATTATTTGTTCCTAACTTTCTTTGTTTAATAAATGGTATCATTTGGCGCAAATTCAAGGCCCAACAAATAAACATTGATGATCTATCCAACACGTTTACCGGTTTTACTGCAACAACTAACCACAGAGCTCAAAGCGGCGGCTTTATGGCAAGAACATTGCCCAACGGAGGATAAGCTCCTCAGTCGAGAGCCGTTTGCTATTGATACATTACATCCACACGAATGGCTACAATGGATTTTTTTACCTCGAATGTGGCAATTACTCGACACGAAACAACCTTTGCCTAAAGGTTTTTTGTTAACGCCTTATTTTGTTGAAGCGTGGAAAGAACAATCTGGCTACCAGCCATTGATTGAAGTGTTAATTGAGATAGATAGAGTGGCACAATAATGTTAGAGATCATTTATCAAGACCCGTATCTGGTTGCGGTCAATAAGCCTGCGGGTATGCTTGTTCATCGCTCTTGGTTGGATAAGCATGAAACTCAATTTGTGATGCAAACCTTACGCGATCAAATTGGTCAACATGTTTTCCCTTTGCACCGCTTAGATAGACCGACATCTGGCGTACTCGTGTTTGCGTTATCCAGTGAAGTTGCTTCAATACTGATGCCAATGTTTGCTAGTCAACAAATGGAAAAAACTTACCATGCCGTGGTGCGAGGCTGGATTGAGCAAGCCGGTGTTTTGGATTATCCACTTAAACAAGAGCTGGATAAAATCGCCGATAAATTTGCTCAGCAAGATAAAGAGCCGCAATCGGCGATCACCGCTTATCAGCCGTTAGCCAACGTTGAAGTGCCTTTTTCTACCGGCAAGTTTGCCACCACCCGCTACAGTTTGATGGAATTGAAACCGAAGACCGGCCGTAAACATCAATTACGGCGCCATATGGCTCATTTACGTCATCCGATTGTTGGCGATACCACCCATGGTGATGGTAAACATAATCGCTTGTACCGTGAGCAGTATCAAGTGCAGCGTCTGATGTTGCACGCGAGTCAATTACGTTTTATCCATCCTTATACAGAGCAAATGCTCACCTTAAGCGCTGGATTTGATGAGAGCTGGCAGCGCCTGTTTAACGCTTTTTCATGGTCAGATCCGCAACAAAAAAACCTTCTCGAGTGAGAAGGTTTTCTTTTTTCTCTTTGATTACTTGGCCAAGTAATCACGAATCGCAGTTTCTATTCCTAGACCATCCAGACCAAGCTCAGCATGCATCTCTTCTTGCGTTCCTTGAGCTATAAATTGATCCGGCAAACCCAGATTTAAGGTTGGTTTGAGAAGTTTTTTCGCCATCAAATACTCAACCACAGCCGCGCCAGCACCGCCAGCAATAACGTTTTCTTCCAATGTGACCAGCACGTCATGGCTATTGGCTAACTCAGTGATCAATGCTTCATCAAGTGGTTTTACAAAGCGCATATCGGCGACGGTGGCATTAAGGGTTTCCGCCGCTTGTAAGGCATTAGGTAACAAGGTGCCAAAACTGAGGATTGCCACTTTTTCTCCTTGACGGATCAGGCGACCTTTGCCAATCGTCAGTGGTGTGAAATCGGTTTCAATCTGCACGCCCATGCCGGTACCACGAGGATAACGCACGGCACTAGGACCTTGATGCTGATGACCGGTATAGAGCATTTGCCGACATTCATTTTCATCAGCCGGAGCCATGATCAATAAATTGGGAATACAGCGTAAGAAGCTTAAATCAAATGCCCCTTGATGAGTTTGACCATCGGCACCGACTAATCCCGCACGGTCAATGGCAAACATCACGGGTAGATTCATGATCGCGACATCATGGATCAATTGATCATAACCGCGCTGTAAAAAAGTCGAGTAAATCGCCACAATCGGATGATA
Source organism: Vibrio sp. 11986-1-5 (assembly GCF_963878025.1). Taxonomy (NCBI): domain Bacteria; kingdom Pseudomonadati; phylum Pseudomonadota; class Gammaproteobacteria; order Vibrionales; family Vibrionaceae; genus Vibrio; species Vibrio sp. 11986-1-5. Next base: position 68,129 of record NZ_CAWNVW010000001.1, on the reverse strand, counting down.
GCCACTGATGGCCATTCCTGTTGCGAGGGTGACAGCATGTTGCTCAGCAATCGCGACATCAAAATACTGATTAGGATACTCTTTAGAGAAACGAACCATCCCTGAACCTTCGCGCATCGCAGGAGTGATAGCCATTAATTTAGGATCTTGCGCGGCCATATCACATAAGAAATCACCGAAAATTTTCGAGTAGGTCGGTTTACTGTCTGTACTTTTTGGCAGGCTAGTATGCGTGAGGTCAAACTTGGGAACCCCATGGTAGCCAATCGGGTCTTTCTCTGCGGGTGCGTAGCCTTTGCCTTTTTTGGTCATGACATGCAAAAACTGCGGACCTTTCAGTTCACGCATGTTTTTGATGGTTTTAATCAGTTCTAACACATCATGGCCGTCAATCGGACCGATATAATTAAAGCCGAATTCTTCAAATAACGTCCCAGGAACGACCATACCTTTTAAATGCTCTTCGGTACGTCGTACCAGCTCTTTAATCGGTGGAATGCCCGATAAAACTTTTTTGCCGCCTTCACGTATCGAAGTGTATAAACTGCCAGACAGTAATTGCGCCAAATGGTTATTGAGTGCGCCGACGTTTTCTGAAATCGACATTTCATTATCATTTAAGATAACCAGCATATCGCTGTCGACATCGCCTGCGTGGTTCATGGCTTCAAATGCCATTCCTGCGGTGATCGCACCATCACCAATCACACTGACGACTTTACGTCCTTTGGCTTCTTTCGCGGCGCAAATAGCGACGCCGAGCGCAGCACTGATAGAGGTTGATGAGTGACCAACAGAGAGGGTGTCATACTCGCTCTCTTCTCGCCAAGGAAAAGGATGCAGCCCATCTTTTTGACGAATGGTCGACATCTGCTCGCGGCGGCCAGTGAGTATTTTATGGGGATAAGCTTGATGGCCGACATCCCAAATTAGTTTATCAAAAGGGGTCTGGTAGACGTAATGCAAAGCGACGGTTAGTTCTACCGTGCCTAATCCAGAGGCTAAGTGACCGCTAGAGCGACTGACTGAATTCAGTAAATAGATACGTAACTCATCACAAAGCTTAGGTAGCATTTCTTTGGGCATGCTACGCAGTTCGTCAGGGGTATTTGCTAGGGCCAGTGTTGGATATTTCGAAATATCAAGAGTCATAGTTATGCGCGCTTATCGTGTTAGTTTTTGCGCTCGATGACGTATCGGGCGAACTCTTCGAGATGCTCAGTATTATACGGAATCGCTTGTAATGCTTCGAGCGCTTCTGCAAGCAGAACTTGAGCTTTATTCATGGCACCTTCTAATCCTAGTAGGGCTGGATAAGTGCTTTTATGCAGTTGTTGGTCTGAACCTTGTGGTTTACCTAATGTTTCAGTATCGCTGATGATGTCTAAAATATCATCTTGCACTTGAAAGGCGAGGCCTACCGCTGCCGCATAGCGATCCAGTTGCGGTAAAATAGCTAATCCCTCTTGACCTGCAGCCATGGCACCCATTCGGATGGCACAACGCATCAGTGCACCCGTTTTATTATGATGAATGGTTTCTAATTCATCTAACGTTATACGGCGATTTTCTGCAGCTAGATCCAACGCTTGACCTAAGCACATTCCCTGAGCACCAGACGCTTCGGCTAAAGCTTGAACCATTTTGATCCGATTGGTCTCACCGTGAGTAGAGAGTTGACCTTCCGCCAAAATAGTAAAGGCGAGAGTTTGCAGAGCATCTCCCGTTAAAATCGCTGTTGCTTCATCAAATTTAATATGACAGGTTGGTTTTCCTCGACGTAAGTCGTCGTCGTCCATCGCGGGTAAATCGTCATGAATCAATGAATAAGCGTGGATACATTCGACAGCACAAGCTGGAGTATCGAGATCAGCCAGTTGGCAGCCGAGCATTTGTCCGGTGATGTAGACCAAGTAAGGACGAGCTCGTTTACCACCAAGCAATAAACCGTAACGCATAGCTTCAATCAAAGGAAGATGCTGATAAGGTAAACGATGTAACCACTCGTCTAGTTGCTGATTATTTCTCTGTTGAAAAGAGGAAAGCGCCTCAATCATAGGATCTGTATTACTCTCTGGTTATTCGGGAACAGCGGTGAATTCAGCTAACGGCGCATCGTCTGAATTATTCAGAAGAATGCGTACTCGTTGTTCTGCTTCATCGAGTTTGGCTTGCCCGCTACGAGCTAAGGCGATACCGCGTTCAAATTTTTTCAATGCTTCGTCGAGTGCAATATCACCGCTTTCTAATTGTTCAACTAAGTTATCTAGTTCTTCGATTGTCGCTTCGAAGGACATATTCTCAGGTTTTTTACTCGCCATAATCATTGTGCCTCAAAAAAGATGCACGAAAGTTACCTTAGGGCGTACAGATGGTCAAATTTAACCAAGCAAATTTGCTATAAATAAGGCGCTTTTTCATCAGACCGCTAAGCTTATCTAAAAATAGCTAGGTATAACCATGTCGTTAGCAGGGCAATAATCACAGAGAGGGAAGATCTTTGGCCTGTCTATCGCTAGCTCCGCGTCATTTGACTCAGTGAGCTAGCCTCTTATGCTATGTCAATAATCAGAAGTTTATTGAAAGCAAAATGTTTTTTTGCGATAACGAGTCAAAGAGCGGCACTTGGGGATAGTCGGTTTTGCGTATAAACTTAACCATAATATAAGTTAAAGATTTTGCTCTTGCGCCGATAAGAAGAGTAATCTCAATAATGCAGATGACAAGCATGAGGAGCGCTTCGTGGATTTAGCAACGCTAGTAGGCCTAATTGGTGGTCTGGCTTTCGTTTTGATGGCAATGGTCGTTGGTGGTAGCCTTGTGATGTTTGTTGATGTCACATCGGTTCTGATCGTCGTCGGTGGTTCAACCTTCGTTGTGTTAGTCAAATTTACCATGGGGCAGTTTTTTGGTGCGGCCAAAATTGCCGCTAAAGCCTTTATGTTTAAAGCGGAAGAGCCAGAAGATTTAATTGCCAAAATCGTTGAGATGGCCGATGCAGCGCGTAAAGGTGGTTTCTTAGCGTTAGAAGAGATGGAAATCTCTAACTCATTTATGCAAAAAGGCATCGACTTATTGGTTGATGGACACGATGCTGATGTGGTTCGTACCGCGTTACAAAAAGACATTGTTTTAACCGATGAGCGCCATGAATTAGGGACAGGTGTTTTTCGCGCTTTTGGTGATGTTGCCCCTGCGATGGGGATGATCGGTACCTTGATAGGCTTAGTGGCTATGTTATCAAATATGGATGACCCGAAAGCGATCGGCCCGGCAATGGCAGTGGCGTTGTTGACGACGTTGTATGGTGCGATCATGGCGAACATGATCTTCTTCCCTATCGCCGATAAATTGGCGCTACGCCGAGGCCAAGAAACTTTAAATCGACGTTTAATTATGGATGGAGTCTTAGCGATTCAAGATGGACAAAACCCGCGAGTCATCGACGGGTATTTGAAAAATTATCTTAATGAAGGTAAGCGAGTTCTTGATGTCGATAATGAATAGCGGAGGGCAGTCATGGAGGATCTAAAACGCAAATGCCCACCGCCAGGTCTGCCTGCTTATATGGGAACCTTTGCTGATCTCATGGCATTGTTGATGTGCTTTTTTGTACTACTGCTGTCGTTTTCTGAGATGGATGTTCTTAAATTCAAACAGATAGCGGGTTCGATGAAGTTTGCGTTTGGGGTGCAAAACCGTTTAGAAGTGAAAGATATTCCTAAAGGGACCAGTGTGATTGCTCAAGAGTTTCGTCCTGGTCGTCCTGAGCCGACGCCGATTGATGTTATCATGCAGCAAACCATTGATATAACCCAACAAACGTTAGAATTTCATGAAGGTGATTCTGATAGAGCCGGTGGTAATCAGCGCGATGATGGTCAGCTAACGGGCGGAGAATCTCCTGAAACTTCCACCCAAGATAATCAAGATAATGAAGACGCTGAGCAGGAGCAAGAGCAATCGGAAGCCCTCTCTGAAGAGATGGAAATTGTTTTAGAGAACATCAAAAAAGCTTTAGATAGAGAAATCGAGCAAGGTGCCGTTGAGGTGGAAAATTTAGGCCAGCAAATTTTGATCCGTATTCGCGAACGAGGGGCTTTTCCTGAAGGTTCCGCCTTTTTACAACCTCAATTTCGACCCTTGGTTCGGCAGATTGCCGAATTAGTTAAAGATGTACCAGGCATCGTTCAGGTAACCGGACATACCGATAACCAACGATTAGATTCTGAACTTTATCGCTCTAATTGGGATCTTTCAGCGCAGCGAGCAGTATCTGTTGCGCAAGAGATGGAAAGGGTTGTCGGTTTTGATCATCGACGCTTGGAAGTCAGAGGCTTGGCTGATACCGCGCCGGTTGGTCCAAACGATACTGAAGCGCAGCGCTCTCGTAATCGACGAGTAGAAATCGGCATCATGCAAGGAAAACCGCTATTAAGTGAGGAGATCCCTTCGCTCCAATAGCATCAATCGTCGTCCTAGGTTCTGGAAACCAGAGCCTAGGACCTAGAATCCCATCTATAGCCACCATTATGTCACTCGTTGTTAAGCGAAGAGTGGTCATAAACCTTGCCTTTTATGATGATTTTCCTAATTGAGTAGATCGTGTATAATCCCGCCCCTTTGCTGGTCTCTATCCTGAGCATCACTGCTTAGCATGAAGCTTAATGTTTGTTTTAAACCTAATTTGCGAATAGTCCCATGAAATTTATTGTTAAACCCCATCCAGAAATTTTTGTTAAAAGTGAATCGGTACGTAAGCGTTTTACCAAGATTCTTGAATCGAATATTCGCAATATTATTAAAAAACGGACTACTGGGGTCGCGGTTTTTAACCGTCGCGATCATATTGAAGTCAGTGCTAATAGTGATCAGTTTTTTCAGCAAACATTAGAGATTTTAACCACTACGCCGGGTATCCAGCAGGTATTACAAGTTAAGCAATCGACGTTTACTGACATGCATGATATTTATCTGCAAGTGTTAGAAACCAGTCGTGAACTGATTGAAAATAAAAGCTTCGCTGTACGTGCCAAACGCCGTGGTAAGCACGATTTTTCCTCAATTGAATTAGAACGTTATGTTGGTGGCGGACTGAATCAAGCGGTTGATTCAGCAAAAGTGAAGTTAACTCGTCCTGATATTATTGTTCATATTGAAGTGGCGGATGAATTACTCAATCAGGTGATTGCTCGTTACAAAGGGTTAGGCGGTTTTCCACTCGGAACGCAAGAGGATGTACTCAGCCTTATTTCAGGTGGTTACGATTCTGGTGTGTCGAGCTATTTACACATTAAACGCGGTTCTAAAGTCCATTATTGTTTTTTCAATCTGGGTGGGCCTGCGCATGAAATTGGTGTCAAGCAAGTCGCTCATTACTTATGGAACAAATATGGCTCATCAGCTAAGGTACGTTTTATCTCTGTTGATTTTGAGCCGGTTGTTGCCGAGATTTTAGAAAAAATTGATGATGGTCAGATGGGCGTAGTGCTCAAACGCATGTTTATGCGGGTTGCTGGCCGTATTGCAGAGAAGTTTGGTATTCAGGCTTTGGTCACTGGTGAGGCGATTGGTCAAGTCTCCAGCCAAACATTAACCAATTTGCGTCATATTGATGGTGTGACCGATCGTCTGATTCTTCGTCCACTGATCAACTGGGATAAAGGCGATATCATGGATCTTGCCCGTGATATTGGCACGGAAGATTTCGCGAAAACGATGCCAGAATATTGTGGCGTGATTTCTAAAAATCCAACCGTAAAAGCGGTCAAAGCTCTATTAGAAGAACAAGAAGCTAAATTCGATTTTACTATTTTAGACAAAGTAATTTATGACGCTCGTTTGATGGATATTCGCGATATCGAAACCGAGAGTCAACAACAAGCTCCTGAAGTGGAACAGGTCGATGCGGTGCAAGAGGACGCTATTGTGCTCGATATTCGTAGCCCAGAAGAGGAAGATGACGCACCATTAGAGCTTGACGGTATTGAAGTGATGACTATCCCATTCTATAAGTTAGCCACCAAGTTCGGTGACCTTGATCAGTCAAAAACCTATTTACTCTATTGTCAACGAGGCGTGATGAGTCGTTTACAAGCCTTATACTTAAAAGAGCAAGGTTTTGATAATGTTAAGGTTTACCGCCCTTAGTTAAGTTTAAACCTAGTATGAAACGACTTTTGCCCAGTTGATGATACTGGGCTTTTTTATACCCAAATATTTGCAGTCAACACCACGGCGACTTCAAGTAGGGAGGGGATGGCGAATAGATAAAAAAACACCGCCAAAAGGCGGTGCTAAATATTTGACAGACAGGTCAAAAAATAAATACAGGAAGTATTTGTTTTGTTACAGGGGATAACTGTACAAAACAGGGTGGTAGAAACTACCGAACTCGAAAAACGAGTTTGCAAACACAACATCGCAACAGCAAACCAATTGATTCAAAAAGAATCAAGCCGTTCAGGCTTGCGTTACGGGGTGCAATATAGATTTTCTCTGGCTGGTTAGCAACGGACAATTTATAATGTTTCACATAAAAAAAACTAATCGGTTTTAGAGTGTCCCTATGTCCAGAAGATTACCTCCGCTCAATTCATTAAAAGTTTTTGAAGCGGCTGCACGTCATTTAAGCTTTACCCGAGCGGCAGAAGAGTTGTTTGTGACTCAAGCAGCGGTTAGCCATCAAATCAAGGCGTTAGAAGAGTTCCTTGGCCTCAAGTTATTTCGTCGTCGTAATCGTTCTTTACTACTAACGGAAGAAGGACAAGGCTATTTTCTCGATATTAAGGATATTTTTAGTTCGTTGGCTGAAGCCACTGATAAATTACTTGAGCGAAGTGAAAAAGGCGCATTGACTATTAGTCTTCCGCCCAGTTTTGCAATTCAGTGGTTGGTACCTCGCTTGGCGGATTTTAATCAGCAGCAACCTGACATTGATGTACGTATTAAAGCGGTGGACATGGAAGAAGGGTCACTCAGCGATGATGTTGATGTGGCGATTTACTATGGTCGAGGCAATTGGCCAGGCCTGCGGGCGGATAAATTGTACCAAGAGTTTTTGATCCCGCTCTGTTCGCCAGCGTTGTTAGTTGGCCCGAAGCCTTTAGTTACCTTAAGTGATTTAACTCGACACACATTATTGCATGATACGTCACGCAAGGATTGGAAGCAGTTCGCGAAAGAAAATGGTTTAGATTCGTTGAATGTTAATCAAGGGCCTATTTTTAGTCATTCAACCATGGTGTTGCAGGCTGCCGCTCATGGACAAGGCGTGGCGTTAGGCAATAACGTATTAGCGCAACCGGAATTAGATGCTGGACGTTTAGTCGCCCCATTTGATGAAGTGTTGATGACCAAAAATGCGTTTTATGTTGTTTGTCATGAGAAGCAAGCGGACATGGGACGAATTGCGACTTTTCGAGATTGGATGTTAAAAAAAGCGCGTAAAGAACAAGAGGTAATATTAGATGACGCAAGCCATAACCCCTTATGAATCGGTGATTGTCGATGAGCCGAGCTGCGATGAATCATCGGCTTTAGCGGCGACATTTATTTTTGCCCATGGCGCAGGTGCGGATAAAACCCATCCATTCATGCAGACGATTGCCAACGGTTTGGCCGCTAAAGGGATTCGCGTGGTGCGTTTTGATTTTCCTTATATGGTTAAACGTCAGCAAGATGGTAAACGTCGTCCGCCCGATCGCGCGCCTAAGTTACTCGAAGCTTACACAAAAGTGATTGAACAGTTCGCCAATCAACCACTGGTGATTGGTGGTAAATCTATGGGGGGGCGAATCGCCTCACATTTGACAGAACACCCACAAGTACAAGCGGTCGCTTGTCTTGGCTTTCCATTCCATCCACCAGGCAAGCCGGAACGATATAAAGGGGAGCACTTAGCCTCACTGAGCAAGCCATGCCTGATCTTACAAGGGCAGCGTGATACTTTCGGCTCACAGGCGGAAGTCGAACAGTTTCCACTAAGTCGTTCGGTTTCAGTGCAGTATCTTCCGGATGGCGATCATAGTTTTGCACCAAGAAAATCCTCGGGTTATCGCTTAGAAGATAACCTTGCTTGGGCAATTGAATCTTTGGCGCAGTTTATTGGTGAGGTTTATGATGAAAAGTAGTCAATCACTGACACTGATTGTGGGTGGGCTAGTCTGTGGTATCTCGGTCGCTTTAGGGGCGTTTGCCGCTCATGGTTTAAAAGCTCAACTGACAGAATATGCTTTAACAATTTTTCAAACCGCTGCTCATTATCAATTTATGCATGGTCTGGCGATGATTGCTTGCGGTTTAGCTCTTGGTTTACCGTTAATGGAAAAGTCGCGAAATTATTTTGGTCGTGCGGCGATTTGCTTTATCATCGGCATCTTTTGTTTTAGCGGTAGTCTTTACCTATTGGCGTTAACCGGGGTGTCGTGGATCGGTTTCGTGACGCCTATTGGTGGGCTACTGTTTTTATTAGGCTGGTGCATGTTCGTTCTAGCCGCGATTAATATCAAAGAGGTAAGAGTGTGAAACAAGTCATGCTGTACTGTCGTGCGGGCTTTGAAAAAGAGTGTGCCGGTGAAATTCAGGATAAAGCGACAAAGCTTGAAGTGTATGGTTTTCCTCGCCTTAAAAATAATACCGGTTATGTACTGTTTGAGTGTTATCAAGCGGAAGATGCCGATAAACTCATTAAAAATATTGATTTTCAAACGCTTATTTTTGCTCGACAAATGTTTGCAGTGACCGCTGAGTTTACTGAGTTACCGAAAGATGACCGAATCTCACCGATTTTGAGTTATTTTAAACAGGAACAAGCATTTCCACAGTGTGGTGATTTACGCATTGAAACGCCAGACACCAATGAAGCAAAAGAACTGCTTAAGTTTTGCCGTAAATTTACTGTACCGCTGCGTCAAGCGCTGCGTAGCCATGGAGTACTATTGGCTAAAGAGAGTACTAAAAAACCGGTGTTGCATGTTTGTTTTACCGCTCCTGGACACTGTTATTTAGGCTATTCGTATAGCCATAATAACTCGCCATTTTTTATGGGGATTCCTCGTTTAAAATTCCCAGCGGATGCGCCAAGCCGCTCGACCTTAAAATTAGAAGAAGCCTTTCATGTCTTTATCCCTCGTGCGGAATGGGATACGCGTTTGGCATCCGGTATGTGGGCGGTGGATCTCGGTGCTTGCCCTGGTGGCTGGACTTATCAATTAGTTAAGCGTTCGATGTTTGTTCATGCCGTGGATAATGGCATGATGGCACAAAGCTTAATGGATACGGGACAGGTTAAACATCATATGGAAGATGGTTTTAAGTTTGAACCACCGCGTAAGAACGTCACTTGGATTGTTTGCGATATGATTGAGAAGCCAGCGCGCGTTGCTCAGTTGATGGGGGAGTGGATCATCAGTGGTTGGGCTAAAGAAGCGATCTTTAATCTCAAATTACCGATGAAAGGGCGTTATGATGAGGTGTTGCAAGATATTGAGAATCTAAAAGATTTTCTGAAACAGAATAAAGTTAAGTTTCGTTTACAAGCCAAGCATCTCTATCATGATCGAGAAGAGATCACCGTTCATGTCCAATCTTTATCGTCGATTTCTCCTTATTAAAGCGGAGTGATCTGGTCCGTTTTGAGCCTAGCTTTTCGGTTCAAAACGGATATCCTGCAGATTAAAACCGAGTTCAATGTCAGTTTTCAGGGTAGCAACTTGCTTGCAAATCCGTGCCATTTCAATCTCTTGATCGAGTTTTTTCCGATACTTACTGGCTAAGGCTTCACTGGCATAAGCCTGTTCGATGTCGGTAAATTGGCTGAGGATCGCTTGAGCTGCTTTAGGGCCGAGACCAGCGACACCTGGTACTTGACTCGAACTCATGCCCGTCAAACCCCAATAGTCGGTCAATTGGCTTGGTTTGACGCCAAATTCTTGTTCAATAAATGGCGCATCCAGCCAGCGATGTTGAAAATAATCACGAATTTGTAAGGTCGGAGATAACAATTGGCAATAGCCTTTATCGGTGGAAATGATGGTCACCTTTTCACCATGACTGGCCACTTTACAGGCTAGGGTAGCAACTAAATCATCCGCTTCATCACCTTCTGAAAGCAGTGAATCGATACCCAGTTCCCACCATGCTTGTTGAATTTGTTCTAAACCGTTTTGTAAGCTGATGGGCATTGGCTTACGCCCCTGTTTATAGCTTGGCAGCAGTTCGGCACGCCAACCACGATCTTGCAACGCATGATCAAAAACGGCAATCATGTGAGTCGGAGCGGATTCGGTAATAATACGCTGTAAGGTACGACAAGTGGTATTGGTGGTACGGGCGATATCACTTTCATCGGGTTGAGCGGAATGCACTCTGCGGATCAGATTTAACGCATCAATAATCACAAGATGAATAGACATAATCACCAAAAAATAAGGGCTGTTAGGCCCTTATTGTAATGAAATTAAAGCAGATTGCTATCCTTGCTGAGCGTCACTAGGAGCTAATTCGATAGCAAGGCACATAAGCGGTTGAACCAGGAAGTTTCATCCGATGTTGATTAACAAAGTCGTTGAGTAATCGGTCCATTTTTTTCATTAATGCTGGTTCGCCATGTAGAGTAAATGGCCCTTTGCGTTCAATCTCGCGGATCCCTTCTGCTTTGACATTACCAGCAACAATACCAGAAAAGGCTTTGCGTAAGTTGGAAGCGAGTACCTCAGGACGCTGATTGAGATGTAAATCCAAGCTCGCCATGCTGTCATGAGTCGGATCAAAGGGCAGTTGGAATTCCGGTTCAATTTTTAAGGACCAGTTATAACTATAAGCATCGTCGTGATCTTTTCGATGCTGACGAACCAGTGGCATGGCATCTTTCATAATTCTTGCCGCTTGAACCGGATCATCAATCACAATTGTGTAGTGTTTGCGGGCTTCTTCACCTAGCGTACTGGCAATAAATTGATCGATTGAGCGGAAATACGCTTCGCTTTCTTTGGGACCTGTCAACACAATCGGCATTGGTTGGTCTGCATTATCAGGGTGCATCATGATCCCGAGAATATACAGCAATTCTTCTGCGGTTCCCGGACCTCCGGGGAAAATGATGATTCCGTGTGCCATTCGGGCAAAAGCTTCAAGGCGCTTTTCGATATCAGGCATGATGACTAATTGATTGACTATCGGGTTCGGTGGCTCGGCAGCAATGATTGACGGTTCAGTCAAGCCTAAGTAGCGTTGTTGCTGATAGCGTTGTTTGGCATGACCGATAGCTGCGCCTTTCATTGGACCTTCCATAGCACCAGGTCCACATCCGGTACAGATATTGAGCTCTCTTAGCCCTAATTCATGGCCAACTTCACGGGTATATTGATATTCGGTCGCATTGATCGAATGTCCACCCCAGCAGACGATAAGGTTGGGTTCTACCCCTGTCACTAAAGTACCTGCATTACGTAAGATGCCGAACACCAAGTTCGTGATATGGCTGGCATTGGTCAGGTTCAGCCTTTGGTTTTCAGATAAGTGCATGTTGACGTAAACAATATCACGTAGCACAGCAAACAGGTGTTCTTGAATCCCTTTAATAATTTGCCCGTCGACAAACGCTTGTTCTGGTGGATTAGTGAGTTCGAGTTTAATGCCTCGTTCACGACGCAGTACGGTAATATCGAAGTTTTTGTACTGTTCGAGCATTTCTTTGGAGTTATCGGTATGGCTTCCGGAGTTGAGTACTGCCAAGCTGCAATTGCGATACAGCTGATAGAGATCACTGGATGCGGTTTTTTTGAGTCTTTCTACTTCAAGTTGCGACAGTAAGTCCATACTGCCGGCTGGGCTAACTTGAGTGATCATCTTGACCTCCTTAACAATCGGGGGAGAAGTGCTATTTGTCCTATGTCATCAAGGCACTCTTTCAATCATAGTCGTTATTGATGGAGATAGAGTTTACACGAGTGACTTAGGGGTAACACTCTGTCGTATCGGGATGCCATTTTAGTTCGTTTAGATTCAACTGTCTGAAATGGCTTATTAATCTTGTGCGTAACCATGGTTTTGGAAAACATCGCTAGGCGCAAGATGTGAAATGAGTCACTAAGTTTACGGCAAGTGGTTAAATGTTGTTCGGTTAGTGACTTATTTCCAAGCCAGTTGATTAGGACCATAAGGCTTCATCTCCTGTAGGGAACGATGCAACCGTTCAAGAACAATTTCTGGTGTATCGGCTTCTTTAAAGTGGGTTGAAGCGGCACTAAGAGTGATGGTGATCTGTTTATCGCGAAATTTAAAAGGCAGTCTAGCCACATTACGCTGTATTTTTTGTATAACCTGATGGCACTCATTATCGGCGCGTTCTGGTAACAGTAAGATGAATTCTTCTCCTGAAAAACGCGCAGCGGTATCGGTTTTCTCCAACTCTTTATGAATGGTTCGAGCAATCACTTTTAACGCTTTATCACCAGCAAGATAACCAAAACTTTCATTAATGGCTTTAAAAGCATCAATATCTAAAATCACCAGACGCAAATTATGCTGCGTGCGAATCCAGCGTCGATACTCCAATTCTAATCGATCATTAAACGCAGTGCGGTTATACAATTTGGTCAGTGGATCTTGCAGCAGTCGCTGCGCTTGATCTTCTAATCGACGGCGATAATCTTGGGTCAGTTCTAGCAAGGTTTCCATTTGGTGCTGGGTATATTGCATACGTTCAATCAGCACTTGTTCTCGTTGTTCAGCATGAATCAAACGCTCGGATAAGGCTTCAATTTCACTCAATACCGCACTTACAGGCTTATTGGATTCGCTGGCTTGTGATGATAAAGCATGTTGACCGCGGTTGACGAGATGAAGAAGATCTTGATGCATATGTTGGCGATGCTGTTGATAATGGGTGCTTTGCTCAAGATTAACGCGGGTGCTTTGCAGATTTTTCGATAATGAACTATTGATTTGTTCGAGGAATTTCTCTGAATTTTTACGCTCATATTGGGTTCCATCGATAACTAATTTCAGTACTTGCAAAGCCAACTCAAGTAATCCTTGGCTATTGACTCCAAGTAATAGCTTGCTGCGGATATCGGTCAGTAAATCTCCGGCTTCTCCTTCAAAATCTAGCTCGGTGATCAGGTGTTGTAGTTCATTACTAAGCTGATTCAGGAGGATCTGATCGGTATTATGGAGAGTACCTGGGGTCCCCGCATGGCCATTATGAGCAAAAATTTTCACCGCGCGTTGGTATAAATTCAGTAAACGTAATGCTTGATCTTGCTCTGTCTGTGTTTGGGGGAGACTTAAAAGTTGCTGAACATCACGTTTAAGTTTGATGGGTAATCCTGGTAGATATAACAGGGTTTCAGCACACTGTTTGACTCGGATATCCGCAGGGGGAATTTGCTGTGCATCGTTCGATGTTTGTGGTTTCAACATGCGCTCCAGTACGGCTAAACCAGGAAAATTGAGCTAGTCTCTAATGACCAATTTACACTATCTCAAGGATGAGACGCTATTTATCAATTTATCGATAATAACAAATAATCGGCACGGATCATTAGCTCAATTTGTTAACCGCATAGCATTTATCCATCTTTTAAAAATTTTTTGATCTGTTCTTCATCACGATAAGATGAATGGACCTTAATCAGTCCTTGATTGATCGCTTGTTGACACGATTTACGGATGTTACTAGAGGCGAAACTGGCCGCTGGGGCGTTATCTATGGCTTTAAAATAGACCCAATGACTGGCGTTGTCTTTTAGGCTCAGCTCTCTAGCAACACCAGTCGCCATCAATAGAATATCCAATAATTCTTTATCATTGATGGCGGTGTAGGCTCTAGGTAAAAAAGGATAATCGGCAATACCTAAGCGAATCGTTCGGTTTAAACGCCGCTCTGGTTGGAACTGATTGATCAAGTCTTGAACTTTATTAAACAGTTCCTCTGGTGGCCGATCCCGATCGGTATTCGGTTCAATGTACAGTAAGTTTGCATCCGAGAAATGATAGAGCCGGGCTGGCTCTTCCAGATGGTCAGTTAAAAAACGCCCAAAGGCATGTTCGAGTTCCACACCAGCCGTATAGCCATGTTGTAAGTACATGCTGCGCAGGAAAGGGAGATCAATCATCGCAAAGCGTAGACGATCATTTAACGGTTCATGAATCAATTCACCAATTAACCACTGCTCGTAGTTATAGCTACTGCGTTGAAGAGAAGAGAGTAATTTCGCATTGAGCATTCTTAGGTTGGGTAAACGAGAACGAGAGTGAGTGAATAAATGGCTATTTAGCTCATCGATTTCGTCTTGTTGGTTTTGGATAATATAACCACGACGCATCAGGTAGAGAAACAGCACAATGCTGGTTAAAAATAGCGTAAAAGCGATTTTTTGAAATTTACTGTATTCACGTTGAGTCGCTTGTAGGGCTTTTTCTTGGCCAACTAAATGCAGGGTTTGTTCAACAAATTCTTTTTGCTGGCGAAAGGCATCTTCACTAATTTGGTTAAGCTGAGCTTGGCGAAGTTGAGTGATTTGGTGGCTTTTTTTACTCCATTCTAACGCGGGTAAATATTGCTCTTTTTGCTCATAACCTAAGGAAAGAAGTTGATAGGCTTGCTCTTCAATTTCCATGTCGTGTAGTGTTTCATTAAACTTTATTGCCGCTTGGGCATAATCAATGACTTGTTTATTGTTTTGCTGAGATAGAGCTAACTGAGCACTAAGTAAGGCGGCTCGCGCTTGCAAGCGTAAGTTTGGTGTGTACTGAAGGAGTTCTTTCGCCACGCTGAGATATTGTTCGGCCAACGTATAGTTATAGAGCTGCCGATAAGTCGCGGATAAACTTAACCGAACATCAATCACACTGGCCAGATTGAGTTCACTGCTTTCATGATCGATAACATTAAAATAATGTACCAAGGCTAAATTGTACTTACCTTGTTGAAAATAAACGTCACCCATCCGTTTAAGGACGGAAACAAGGATCGGCGATTTTTCATAGTTACCATAAAATTCAGCGGCTTGAGAGAGATGAACTAAAGCTTTATCCAGTACCCGACGCTCATAAAACAACTGTGCTAATAGATTATTGGTTTTTGCTAATTCGGCACTGGCATTGGTTTCTATTGCTCCCCAATAAGCCGTAAGAAGTTCAGATAAAGCTAAATTGTAGAGTTTATGGTGTAGATAATGTTCTCCCACGATCAGATGGTATTCAATCAAGGGTTTTTTGGCTTGCAATGATTCAAGATAAGGTTTGGCTTCTGCAAACAGTTGATTAGCCAGAGTAAGCTCGTTATTTTGTGAGGCAATTTCTGCCCTGAGCATGGTGATATGATAATCAATTTGTTTTGAGAGGCGATGTTCCTCAAGCAAGAGATGGTGTTGATGAGTGAGCTCGTTCAGTTGTTGACGAGCGGCATCGGCGTCGTGATTGTGTCGCCAATGTAAACGAATCGTCATAATATCTAGGTCTAACGCCAAATAAGGAAGCTGATGCTCTTGCGCGAGCTGCTTGGCTTCATTGAGCGTGTCAAACGCCGTTTGTGTATTACCTAAGACAAACTCAGCTGTGGCTAAAATCTTTAGTGCATCAATGCTGCTACTTGGGGTTCGAATACGATTATCGGTTTCATCTCGACTAATATTGGACGGTGTTTTCTCCGTCTTATCCGCTAGTTTACGCTGCTCTAAATACTCTTCGACAAGATTTTTGGCCTGAATAGGAGAAATCTCCAATAGTCCGTGCGCTTCGTTGAGCTGAGGCGAAGCGTAGACGGCGGCTTTTACCCAAGGAGAAATGCTCAGAAGGAGTAGGCAAAGGTAAGGTATCCAGCGGAAAGAGGGCATGATAATGGGCGTCCTTTTATTGGCGAGCCATGCGTAAATTATGCTCAGGTGATGATTGCTCCGTTGAGCGGAATGGGTTGATATCTAGGCCACCTCGACGAGTATAACGCGCGAATACTGTCAGTTGCTTTGGTTGGCAGTAACGACACAAATCGTGGAAAATTCGCTCAACGCATTGCTCATGAAATTCATTATGCTCACGGAATGAGACAATATAACGTAATAACGCTTCGCGTTGTATTTTTGGCCCGTGATAAGTGATTTCAACACTGCCCCAATCGGGTTGATTGGTGATCAAGCAGTTTGATTTAAGTAAGTGGCTGTGCAGCGTTTCTGTAACGATGTCAGTATCCGTCGCTTGCTCTAATAAGCTCGCATCAAACTGATAGTGTTCGATTTCAATCTCTTGCTGATCAATACATTCTCCTTGCATCGAAACAATCGGTTGATTGGTATAGTGATCCAGTGAGAATAACTGCACTGCAACGTTTTCACCGGCGCACGCCGACAGATCGTTAATTAAGTGAGTTTGTACCGTTTGCCAGTCTTGAAAACGAGATTGATTGAAGCTGTTTAAGTACAGTTTGAACGATTTAGATTCAATTAAGTTAGCGCTGGTGGCTGGAATGCGCACTTCACCAATCGCCACTTGTGGTAGCCCTTTACTGTTTAACCAAGAGAGCTCATATAAAGTCCAAATGTCACAGCCTTGAAAGGGGAGAGTCTCACCAAGGTCGAGATCGTTGCGGTTGAGGCTGCGTGGTACCGGTTGCAACAAACTTGGATCATATTGGCTGGCATAGGCAGTGGCTTTGCCAAGAGTTAAGCCAGATAGCTCTTTGGCATCAGAATATTTGCTCATCATTTATCATCAAATCGATTAGAATAATCAGAATTTTACGCAATACTGCTCACGCTGTCATTAGCGTTTGTGGTCAGTTTCGTTATGGAGAACCCTATGGCTCATTTGGTCGCCGCCGCGTTGCGTGATTTCTCGCAACGTTATCTTCAAGCTTATCAACAGAGACATAATCATCTGCCTAGTAGTGATGAGTTAAGCCATATGCCTTCCCCTTGCATTGAGCAGCAAAGTAACAATAGCGTTTATTGGCAGCCAGTGGAACGTGAGCACAGTGCTGATTTACAAGCGGTGGAGCAGGGAATCGAGCTGAGTTTGCATAGTGATATTGCGCCTTTTTATGGCAGCCAATACAGTGGCGATTTATCCGCAACGTGGCGCGGTCACTCGCTGACGTTATTGCAAGTCTGGAGTGATGACGATTATCTTCGTTTGCAGGAAAATATTCTTGGCCACTTTGTCATGCAGCGCCGTTTAAAACAAAAACCAACCATTTTTATTGCTACTACAGATGATGAAATGGCGGTGGTGTCGATTTGTAATCTCACTGGGAATGTGATTAGAGAAACGTTAGGCACCGATCAGCGAGAAGTGTTGTGCACCGATGTGGCGGATTTTTTAAACCAACTTGAGCCAGCGGTGTAGAACGATGTATGTAGTAGAGCTTGAGTTTGAATGTTTTGATAACACGACCATCAGTGCGGTAGATAAAGCGGTCAACGGTTTGATGGATGCCTTGCGCTATAACGGTCAAGTGTTGGGCAGAGAGTTTCCGCTGGTGCTTGGTGATGGCGAGTTTTTCTTGCGCGCCGTATGTCCAGAGCAAGATAGTTTGCACCCAAAATACCATTCAGATTTTGTTAAAGCCTGTTTGCATCGATTATCGGAGGCTTGTTTACTGGCTCCTAAAGTGCGTTTGCTTGGCCGTGATATTAACTCAGAACAAGCAGCAGATATTGAGCCACCGAGTTGGCAGGTGCTATACACCACTTATGTGCACACTTGCTCGCCACTTCGTAGCGGCGATACCTTATTACCGATCCCTTTGTATCGTAATCCGCCTACCTTTAATGGTGATCATAAAGCGGTGATCAAATGGCAAACGGAATGGCAAGCTTGTGATGAAATTCAGATGGCGGGAGGCTGCAAAGCTGAACACGCCGCGCTGCATGAGCTATGTGATATTGATAGCGATCTGTTTCGTCGTGGTTGGGATTTACGGGGACGCATCGAGTATTTAACCAAGATCCCGACCTATTATTATCAGTACCGAGTGGGCGGAACGAGTTTGGCCGATGAGCAAGCGCGTCCTTGCCCTAAATGTGGCGGCGCGTGGTTATTGGATGAACCTATTCATGAGATTTTCCATTTTAAATGCGATGGCTGCAAAATCGTCTCCAACCTCTCTTGGGATCATTTGAAAAATGAGCCCGTCGCCTGATCCCAATGACGAGTATTTACTGATGACCGCTAATAAAAAAGAGACCTGCCAGTGGCGGTCTCTTTTTTGTCGTGTATTTGCAAAGACAGTGGTGTTGGTCAATTACCAGCCTTTGACAGCGCCGCCTTGGAAAATTTCTGAGGCTGCTTTATACACTTCGTCAGTTTGATAGGCTTTGAGGAAGTTTTGTACGTTCTCAGCATTAACATTATCTTGACGAGCAACCAGTAGGTTCACGTAAGGTGAGTCTTTATCTTCGACAAAAATACCGTCTTTTTCAGGGGTAAGATTAATCGAGCTGGCGTAAGTGGTATTAATGATGGCGAGTGTGACATCGTCCAAAGCACGAGGAAGCTGAGCGGCGTCCAGTTCCATAATGCGCAGGTTTTTCGGATTGTCAGTGATATCACGCACGGTCGCAAGCAGGCCAACGTTATCACGTAAGGTGATTAAACCTTGTTGTTGTAGCAGCAATAAAGAGCGACCTAAGTTGGTTGGGTCATTGGGCACCGCAACTCGTGATCCGCTAGCTAATTCATCAAGAGTGGTGATTTGTTTTGAATAGCCAGCGATAGGATAAACAAAAGTGTTACCGACAATCGCTAGCTTATAGCCGCGATCGGCAATTTGACGATCTAAATAAGGTTTATGTTGAAATGCGTTAGCATCAATCGAACCATCGTTAAGCGCAGCGTTTGGGGTAACATAATCAGAAAACGTTACCAGCTGGACTTCAAGGTTATAGCGCTCTTTCGCGACGCGAGCCGCCACTTCCGCGACTTGTTCTTCAGCACCGGCAATCACGCCAACTTTGATTTTGTTCATGTCGACTGCTTTTTCGCCGCATCCTGTTAATGCAATAGCCGCGGCAGCAATAGCCAATAAACCTTTAAGTGAAAACTTCATTATTATCTCCTTGTTATATAAACATTATTATCTATGATCAACGCGGCGCACTAAGTGGTCACCAACCGATTGAATAATTTGTACCAAAATAATGAGCATGATGACGGTCACAGTCATGATGGTGACGTCGTAGCGATGAAAACCATAACGAATCGCCACATCACCCAAACCGCCGCCACCCACGGTACCCGCCATGGCTGAGTAGCTGACTAAAGTCACCAAGGTGATGGTGACCGAGTTTAAAATGGTTGGCATCGCCTCTGGCAATAGGACTTTACGGATGATTTGTAACGGCGTTGCGCCCATGGCTTGCGCCGCTTCAACCAGTCCGCTTGGTACTTCAATTAATGCCCCTTCAATTAAACGGGCAACAAAAGGAATCGCGCCTATGGTTAAAGGGACAATCGCCGCCGTCGTACCAATAAAAGTACCGACCAGCATTTTGGTGATAGGAATGATAGCCACCATCAACACCAAAAATGGAATTGAACGACCAATATTGACAATAGCGCCAAGGACGCGATTGAGCTTGGTGTTTTCCAGCAACCCGCCTTGTTTGGTGGTATGTAAAATAACCCCTAGTGGGATACCAATGGCAAAGCCAATAATACCCGCGACTGCCACCATATAAATCGTTTGCCAAGTGGCGCTGAGTAGTAAATCACCATTAAAAGCGATCCAGTCGATAATCGTATTAAAGGACATAACCAAGCACCTCAACTTTTACATTATTGTCGCGAAGATAATCTATCGCCGCCGCATCATTGTCATCATCACCGAAAATTTCCGCGACCATCATGCCAAATTTCACGCCGCCAGCGTAATCGAGATCAGAGCTTAAGATACTGACATCAATATTAAATTTACGGGCGATTTGCGACATTAAGGGCGCGTCAACAGTCGCTCCAGTGAATTCCAAGCGCACTAACGGATAGCTCCCAGCCACGCGAGTCGGTTGTAAGCGAGCTTGATAATCTTCAGGAATAGAAAGATCTAACGTTGAGCGAATAAATTGATGCGCTAATTCGGTTTTAGGATGAGCAAAAATATCGCCTACCGTGCCTTTTTCCACCAATTCACCATCACCGATGATCGCCACTTGATGGCAAATGCTTTTCACCACATCCATTTCATGGGTGATGAGCAAAATAGTAATATTCAGTTTGCGGTTAATTTCTTTTAACAGCTCTAAAATTGACTGAGTTGTGGCCGGGTCAAGAGCACTGGTGGCTTCATCACATAGCAGTACCTTTGGCTCACAGGCCAGCGCGCGAGCAATTGCTACTCGCTGTTTCTGGCCGCCACTTAAATTGGCAGGATAGGTATGCCGTTTATCCGCTAAACCGACCAAGGTTAATAGCTCGCTAACTTTGTGCT
Organism: Vibrio sp. 11986-1-5; assembly: GCF_963878025.1. Classification (NCBI taxonomy): domain Bacteria; kingdom Pseudomonadati; phylum Pseudomonadota; class Gammaproteobacteria; order Vibrionales; family Vibrionaceae; genus Vibrio; species Vibrio sp. 11986-1-5. The sequence continues at coordinate 47,704 of NZ_CAWNVW010000001.1, read as the reverse complement.
CAATATGCTCATGGGTATGATTAGCCAGCTCTAACGGTAGTGCAATATTATCAAACACGGTCCGGGATGAAAGCAGATTAAAGTGCTGGAAAATCATCCCAATATTGCGTCTGGCTTGGCCTAATTGCTGGTTCGTTAACTGAGTTAAATCAATTCCATCAACAATCACACGTCCACTGGTTGGTTTTTCTAATAGGTTAACGCAACGAATGAGGGTACTTTTCCCTGCTCCCGATGCGCCGATGACACCAAAAATCGTTCCTTGGCTAATCTCTAGATCAATGTTCTTCAAAGCGTGAATAGCTTTATCACCCTGATGAAAGACTTTATTAACTTGATGAAGTTGAATCATAAACGAAACCTGTATCGAGATAGGCGCATACACCTGAACTGTCCTTTGATTTGATGCTATGAGTTCTCGCTTTTTAAGTCAATAGATATTTTTACGTCTAGACGTCTAAATTGCTATAAAGTAAAAGTAATCAGTCTAACGACTCATTAAGGAAGGAATAGGTGAAGTGCTGACGCTAGTGGCAGCGATGCAATGCGTTTGCGTGTAGCATCTTGAGTATAGTTGAGTATAATTCTTAGCAAAGACATCCTAAGAGAGCAAGATTTTGGCAAAACCAGCTGTGTTTTTGGATCGTGACGGCGTGATCAATGCCGATCATGGTTATGTGCATGATGAGCACGATTTTCATTTCATTGATGGCGTGTTTACAGCGACAAAGCAATTAAAAGCGATGGGCTACTTATTGGTATTAGTGACTAATCAATCAGGTATTGCGCGTGGATTATTTAGCGAAGATCGCTTTCTCTCTTTAACGCAATGGATGGATTGGAATTTTGTCGATCATGGTGTTGAGTTAGATGGTATCTATTATTGCCCACATCATCCAGAACATGGCGTTGAGCCGTATCGTCAAGAGTGTGATTGTCGTAAGCCTAAGCCAGGCATGTTTATCTCTGCACGCGATTTTCTAAAAATAGACATGGCTAACTCGGTGATGATTGGTGATAAGGCCGAAGATATGATGGCGGCACAAGCTGCAGAAGTAGGACAAAAAATTTTAGTGCGTACAGGTAAACCTATTACCCCTCAAGGTGAAGCCTTAGCTGATGCTGTACTAAACAGCATTGCTGATGTGCCAGCCTATTTAGCGTCTCAATTATCGGTGGCAAAAGGTTAATGGCTAAAAAACTGACCATAACTGACATCGCTCGCCTTTCTGGAGTCGGTAAATCGACAGTCTCTCGGGTATTAACCAATGATCCGAAAGTGAAACCTGAAACTCGACAACGAGTCGAGCAAGTGATTGCTGAGTCCGGTTACGTGCCTTCCAAGTCCGCCCAGTTGATGCGTGGCGGTAGTCAAAAAGTGATTGGAGTGATCATTTCCCGCTTAGATTCACCATCAGAAAATCGTTCGATCAGTAGCATGTTACAGGTACTGTATGCGCATGGTTATGACGTGGTGATCATGGAGAGCCAATTCAACCGCGATAAAACCCGTGAACATCTGAAAGTGTTGGCTAAGCGCAATGTTGATGGTGTGATTGTCTTTGGTTTTACTGATATCGATTTAGCGTCACTCGCAGAGTGGCAAGATAAAGCAGTGTTGGTTGCGATGGATCATGATTCCATTTCTTCGATTAATTACGACCATCAAGCTTTAATTGAAGCAGCGTTAACTCATCTGCAACAAAAAGGGCTCACTCAGATAGCTTTTATAGGGGTCAATCCTCGAGATAAAACCACGGGTTTAATGCGCCTACAGGCTTATCTTGATTGGTGTCAGCGGCACGATATTGAGCCTATTTTCCAAACCGGTGAACTGCATCATGAAAGTGCCTACCAGTTGGTTGATAAGGTGTTAACTCCCCATACTGAGGCGATTGTCTGTGCCAGTGACACTTTGGCATTAGGCGTCATTAAGCGCTTACAAGAGCAGCAGCGTGATGACATCGTTGTAACGGGTGTCGGTGGTAACGAGCTGCTGTCTTTTTTATTTCCTAATATCTATAGCGTTGATCCGGGTTATCGTCAGGCTGGTAAGCAAGCCGCAGAGCTACTCATTAAACAATTATCTGGTGAGTTAACAGAACCGGTGCATTTAACTCAAACCCCGGCTTATTTCAGATAACGCTATGAGCGTCGGTTTTTTAGGTGTCCTGAAAACTCTTCATTATTATCAGTGGGTTATTCTTCATTTGTCGTTAACTCTGTATGGCAGAGTTAACGTGTTTTATCCCCACTTTCTTTTAACGCGACGACCTTCGTTAATCTAGCGACCACGGCAAATTCTTTAGGCGTTGCGTGTCTCTTTTACTATTGATGATTCGATTGTTTGTGATCCCTTTCAATTAATGGGATTGTTCCCATTTGATGTTTTAATTTATTGTGCCAATATTCAATCAGATTTTGGGATTGTTCCCATTGCAAGTTCAACTATTATAAGTAAAAACCAAATAGGGTGGATAAGGGTATGGGTAAGATAGTCAAACAAGACGTGGTACGTCTTATTGAGCTGATCGGTGGTAATGAAAACATTGCCAGTGTTAGCCATTGCTTAACTCGCTTACGTTTTGTATTAAATGATACTGAAAAAGCCGACAGTAAACAGATTGAAACCATTGCTATGGTCAAAGGTTGTTTTACTAATGCCGGTCAGTTTCAAGTAGTGATTGGTACTGAAGTTGATGAGGTTTATAAAATCTTATTGCAGCTTACAGGTAAATCAGAAGCGTCAAAAGATGACGCTAAACTTGCCGCGCGTAAAAATATGAATGCGTTAGAGCGTGGTATTTCCCATTTGGCTGAAATTTTTGTGCCACTGCTACCGGCTATCATCACCGGTGGTTTGATTTTAGGTTTCCGTAATGTGATTGGCGACATCAAGATGTTTGATGGCCAAACATTAACTGAAATCAGTCAGTTTTGGGCCAGTGTCCATGCCTTTTTATGGTTAATTGGTGAAGCGATCTTCTTCTTCTTACCAGTTGGGGTATGTTGGTCGACAGTGAAAAAACTCGGAGGTACACCGATTTTGGGGATTACCCTAGGGGTAACCTTAGTTTCTCCACAATTGATGAACGCCTATCTGATTGGTACTCAAGTACCAGAAGTTTGGGATTTTGGCTGGTTTGCGATTGAAAAAGTTGGCTATCAAGCACAGGTTATTCCTGCCATTCTTGCTGGGGTGGTGCTGGCCTTTATTGAAACTAATCTTAAACGCATTATCCCTGCTTATCTCTATTTAGTCGTTGTCCCTTTTGTATCGATCATTTTGGCAGTCATTTTAGCCCATGCATTGATTGGCCCATTTGGCCGAGTGATTGGTGATGGGGTAGCATTTGCAGCGAAAGCAGCGATGACGGGCGATTTTGCGGTGTTGGGTTCGATGGTGTTTGGTTTCTTATACGCGCCACTGGTGATCACCGGTATTCACCACACCACCAACGCGGTTGATTTGCAACTGATGCAGCAACTCGGTGGTACACCGATTTGGCCACTGATTGCTCTTTCTAATATTGCGCAAGCATCTGCTGTCGTTGGCATCATCATTATCAGTAAGAAACATGGTGAACGCGATATTTCAGTACCAGCGGCAATTTCCGCTTATCTTGGGGTTACCGAGCCTGCGATGTACGGTATCAACCTCAAGTATAAATTCCCAATGTTGAGCGCGATGATTGGTAGTGCTTTAGCCGCGGCAATTTGTGGTAGTGCTGGCGTGATGGCTAATGGCATCGGCGTTGGTGGCTTGCCGGGTATTCTCTCCATTCAACCACAATATTGGCTGACTTTCTTAGCCGCGATGCTCGTGGCGATCATTGTCCCGGCAGTGTTAACCTTAGTGATGTACAAGCGTGCATTAGCCAAAGGCGAATTAGAAGTCAGTAAAGCGTAATCAGTATTTTTAGAGTGGCTGATTGGCCACTCTTTTGTCTATTTTGGTAAGTGAGTAAGTTATGAGTGCCGTTAATCAAGACCCGCAGTGGTGGAAAACCGCCACCATCTATCAAATTTATCCGAAAAGCTTTTGTGATAGTGGTAATAAAGGCACTGGCGATATTCCGGGTATTATTTCTAAGCTCGATTATTTGCAGAAACTGGCTATCGATGCCATCTGGTTAACGCCGGTTTATCAATCCCCGATGATCGATAATGGTTATGATATTGCCGATTATTACGCCATTAACCCCGATTTTGGCACCATGGCGGACTTTGATGAGTTATTACAGCAAGCTCATCAGCGTGGTATCCGCATTATTATGGATATCGTGGTAAATCATACCTCCACTGAGCATGCATGGTTCCAGTCTGCTTTGGGTGATAAAAACAGTCCTTATCGTGATTACTATATTTGGCGTGATCCCGTTGCGGGAGGGGCCCCTAATAACTGGCAATCAAAGTTTGGTGGCAGTGCTTGGGCGCTCGATAAAGCGACCAATCAATATTATCTTCATCTATTTGCTGAGCAGCAGGCCGATTTAAACTGGGAAAACCCCAAAGTTCTTCAAGAAGTGAAAGACATCATTTCATTTTGGGCTGAAAAAGGCGTGGATGGCTTTCGGTTAGATGTGATTAATTTAATCTCTAAGCAGCAGGACTTTCCTAATGATCAACAAGGGGATGGTCGCCGTTTTTATACCGATGGTCCACGAGTTCATGAATATCTGCAAGAGATCAGCCGAGATGTATTCCAGCGTTATGGCAGCGTAACGGTAGGTGAAATGTCATCAACGACGTTAGAGCATTGCCAGCAATACTCTTCGTTAGACGGCAAAGAATTGTCAATGGTATTTAACTTCCATCATTTGAAAGCGGATTACCCTAACGGTGAAAAATGGACCAAAGCGCCATTTGATTTTCTGCAATTGAAGCAAATTTTTAATCACTGGCAGACAGGATTAAATGGTCAAGGTTGGGGAGCACTATTTTGGTGTAACCATGATCAACCGCGGGTGGTTAGTCGCTTAGGTAATGATCAGCAATATCGGGTTGAATCAGCGAAAATGTTGGCGACCTCTATTCATATGATGCAAGGCACCCCATATATTTATCAAGGGGAAGAGATTGGCATGACCAACCCTGGTTATACTTCCATTGAGCAATATCGTGATGTGGAAAGTACCAATATGTATGACATAATGGTCAATCAGCAAGGGGTGAGTGAGCAAGAAATGTTGGCGATTCTGGCGCAAAAATCTCGTGATAATTCTCGCACGCCAATGCAGTGGAGTAGCCAAGCTTATGCTGGTTTTAGCCAAGGCCAGCCTTGGCTAGAAGTGGCGAGTAATTATCCACAGATCAATGCTGAACAGGCGTTAGCCGACAAAAATTCGGTGTTCTACTTTTATCAACGTTTGATTGAATTGCGTAAAACGGTACCGGTTATTACCCGTGGTGATTATCAAGATCTCTTACCATCACATCCGGCAATTTTTGCTTATCAACGTCAAGATGATCAGCAAATCCTGTTGTGTATCAATAACTACTATGATCAAGAAGAAGAGTGGGTGTTACCCGAAAAGTTAGCTTTAGATAAGGCTCGTTATCTATTAGGTAACTATGCCGGTATTGAGCAGCAATCGGTGTTAGCACACCAAGTTCTCCGTCCCTACGAAACGCGAGTAATTCTCATAGAGCAACAATCCTGATTGAGTCTCTAGTTAAGATTCAATATTTGGCTTTACGTTTAATAACGTGAAGCCTTTTTTATTATCTGAAGGTTTATCTGTTAGGGGATGTCGGATTGATTGACTATGAAAAAAAGCCTGCTCACTGAGCAGGCTTTTTAATATGGTGGAGGGGGACGGATTCGAACCATCGAAGGCGGAGCCGGCAGATTTACAGTCTGCTCCCTTTGGCCACTCGGGAACCCCTCCAAGGGGTTTACGGATAACCAATCAGTTATCGCGTCACTCAACTGACGTTTTCCCAACGCATCAATCAAGGGTTTCTCTTACGAGAGAATATGGTGGAGGGGGACGGATTCGAACCATCGAAGGCGGAGCCGGCAGATTTACAGTCTGCTCCCTTTGGCCACTCGGGAACCCCTCCAAGGGGTTTTACGGATAACCAATCAGTTATCGCGTGACTCAACTGACGTTTTCCCAACGCATCAATCAAGGGTTTCTCTTACGAGAGAATATGGTGGAGGGGGACGGATTCGAACCATCGAAGGCGGAGCCGGCAGATTTACAGTCTGCTCCCTTTGGCCACTCGGGAACCCCTCCAGGGTTTTACGGATAACCAAAGGTTAATCCGATGCTAGAGTGACGTTTTCCCAACGCATCGCTCAGCTGCGGAGCGCATATTATCAAACTCGGCCTTACTGTAAACCCTTTTTTGCTGATTTTGAATTGAATGCTGGCTTTTTGGGCAGAACATTATAGATATTAAGGTTTATCGTCGTTCATTCATCAATGGCGAGTGTTGGCGGCCTTATTCTTAGTGGCTATTTAGATGGTTTAACTTACCTTTTTAAAGCTATCTTTACGTTACTTGACGTTTATTGTTCTTAGAAACGGTTACAATGGAATCAGTGACTTATTATCTGAACCTAATCATGAAAAAAATATCGTTACTTGTTGCTTTGTTATTCCTCTCATTACCGACTTTTTCGACTATGGCTTCTGCCACCATGGCGACGCCTGTGGTGATTGAGTCGGTACAAGTTCATCAAATTTCTCAACGTTTATCGTTGATTGGTAAATTAGTCGCTGATCAATCGATAAGTATTTCGGCCGAGGCGGCCGGACGAATCGATGGCATCATGGTTAACAGCAATCAGTTGGTTAAAAAAGATCAATTGCTGATGACGTTACACGATGCTAAAGCCCAAGCTGCCGTCAGCGAAGCACAAGCCTATCTGCGTGATGAACAACGTAAACTCGCGGAATATGAGCGTTTGGTGCAACGCAATGCGATTACTCAAACGGAGTTAGATGCTCAACGCTCCAGTGTTGATATTGCTCAAGCAAGGCTGGCTGCTGCGCAAGCTCAGTTGGCTGATTTTCGTATTACAGCACCGTTTGATGGCACCATTGGCTTCATTGATTTTAATCGTGGTCAATTAGTGAGTATCGGTAATGAGCTCATGACATTAGATGACCTATCGGTGATGCGTTTAGATTTACATGTGCCGGAGCGTTATTTATCGAGTCTCTCACGCGGGATGACCGTATCGGCGCAAACCACGGCTTGGCCTGATCAAGTCTTCACCGGTACAGTCGTTGCGATCGATTCGCGTATTAATCCTGAAACATTGAATTTACGCGTACGGATAGCGTTTAAAAATCCTCAGCAACGTCTTAAACCAGGGATGCTTATCTCTGCTCGACTCGACTTTCCGCCTATCTCAGCTCCGATCATTCCAGTACAAGCTTTAGAGTATTCAGGCACCAAACGTTATGTTTATGTGGTTGGTGATGATAGTCGGGTGACTCGGACGGAAGTGCTATTGGGCACTCGAATCGACAATCAAGTGGTGATTGAACGAGGCTTAGAGATCGGTCAACGCATTGTGGTTCAAGGGATTGTCAATATGCGTGATGGGCTAAGCGTGAGGGAAGTTACTGCTGACGGTCAACCGGTTAAGAAAGGCGCACAATAATGTTGTTATCAGATATTTCAGTAAAACGCCCCATTGCGGCGGTGGTATTAAGTTTATTATTGTGTGTTTTTGGTTTGGTTTCTTTTTCTAAACTGTCTGTACGTGAAATGCCGGATATTGAAAGCCCTGTCGTATCAATTTCGACGCGATACAGCGGTGCTTCTGCGACCATTATTGAAAGTCAAATCACTTCAGTACTTGAAGACCAATTGGCCGGGATCAGTGGTATAGATGAAATTAGTTCAACTACTCGTAATGGCATGTCACGGATTACTGTCACCTTTAAGCTTGGTTACGATTTGAATGAAGGCGTGAGCGATATTCGTGATGCTGTTGCGCGAGCAAAACGATCACTACCAGAGCAAGCGGACGATCCACAAGTGTTTAAGAATAATGGTTCGGGTGAAGCCTCGGTATACATTAACTTAAGCTCATCCAATATGGATCGTACTCAGCTTACCGATTATATCGATCGGGTTTTAGTTGATAGGTTTAGCTTGATCAGTGGCGTTAGCTCGGTGGATATTTCTGGCGGCTTATATAAAGTCATGTACGTTCGTCTTAATCCAGAACAAATGGCCGGACGCGGTATCACCACCACCGATATTACTAATGCATTGCGGCGAGAAAACATTGAAAGCCCTGGGGGACAAGTTCGTAATGATTCTACAGTCATGTCAGTACGTACGGCGAGAAGCTATCAAAGCGAAGAGGATTTTCAGTCACTAGTGATTAAACAAGCCAGTGACAATACGCCGATCTATTTACGCGACGTAGCGGACGTCTTTATTGGTGCAGAAAATGAAAACTCGACCTTTAAAAGTGATGGGGTGGTCAATGTCAGCATGGGGATAATTCCTCAATCTGATGCTAACCCGTTGGAAGTTGCCGCTCGAATTCATCAAGAGGTTGATCGTGTCCAACAGTTTTTGCCCGAAGGAACTCGATTAGCGATTGATTACGACTCAACGGTGTTTATCGAGCGTTCGATTGAAGAAGTTTATAGCACGCTGTTTATTACTGGCGGGTTGGTGGTACTGGTACTGTATATTTTTATTGGTCAAGCTCGTGCTACTTTAATCCCTGCAGTGACTGTACCAGTTTCATTGATATCTTCGCTGATTGCCGCCTATTATTTTGGTTTTTCGATTAATTTGATCACGTTAATGGCGTTAATTTTAGCTATTGGATTGGTCGTTGATGATGCCATTGTGGTGATGGAGAATATCTATCATCATATTGAGCAGGGAGATAAACCCTTACTGGCCGCTTATAAAGGGGCGCAGGAAGTTGGGTTTGCGGTGATTGCTACCACACTGGTTTTAGTGATGGTTTTTTTACCGATCTCGTTTATGGATGGCATGGTAGGGCTACTCTTCACTGAATTTTCGGTGCTGCTAGCAATGTCCGTGATTTTCTCTTCCTTAATTGCTTTAACCCTGACGCCAGTGTTGAGCAGCAAAATTTTACGCGCCAATGTTAAACCAAACCGTTTTAATCGCTTGGTCGATAAATTGTTTGCTCGATTAGAAGCTAATTATCGCCGTGCTTTACAATTGGCTTTACGGATAAAGTGGGCCGCACCGTTAGTGATTATGGCTTGTGTCGGGGGCAGCTATGCGCTTAATCAACAGGTTCCCGCTCAGTTAACCCCTTCCGAAGATCGCGGCGTGATTTTTGCCTTTGTGCGTGGTGCTGATGCGACCAGTTATAACCGCATGGCAGCCAATATGGATTTGGTCGAGTCACGATTAATGCCATTACTCGGTCAAGGTTTTTTAAAGTCTTTCAGTATCCAGTCGCCAGCGTTTGGTGGTAACGCTGGGGATCAAACGGGTTTTGTGATTATGATTCTGGATGATTGGAATGAGCGCGATATCACCGCTCAACAAGCCTTGAATCATATACGACAAGCGTTGGCGGGGATTCCTGATGTGCGTGTGTTCCCATTTATGCCGGGGTTTCGAGGCGGGTCTAGTGAACCGGTGCAGTTTGTTCTTGGCGGCTCCGATTATGAAGAGCTACAACAATGGACTGAAGTACTTAAACAGCGTGCAACAGAATCACAGATGATGACTGGTGTTGACAGTAACTATTCAGAGAAAACGCCAGAACTGGTTGTTTCGGTTGATCGTCAGCGTGCCGCTGAACTCGGTATCAGTGTGCAAGAGATTTCCAATACCTTAGAAGTGATGCTCGGTGGACAAAAGGTGACAACCTTTGTCGAGCGAGGGGAAGAATACGATGTGTATTTACGTGGTGACGAAAATCGCTTCAATAACGCTTCGGATTTGAGTCAGATCTATTTGCGAACAGCATCAGGGGAGCTAGTGACCTTAGACACCTTGACCCATATTGAGGAGGTTGCATCCTCGATTCGTTTAGCGCGCTACAATAAGCAAAAAGCGATCACTATGACGGCTAACCTTGCCGAGGGGTATACCTTAGGCCAAGCACTCGACTTTTTGGATAAGACAGCTCAAGAGATATTACCGAGTGACATCACCGTCAGTTACTCTGGGGAGTCAAAAGATTTTCGGGAAAATCAATCCAGCGTTGCGATTGTCTTTGCATTAGCTTTGCTAGTCGCCTATTTGGTCTTGGCGGCGCAATTTGAAAGCTTTATTAATCCGTTAGTGGTGATGTTTACTGTGCCTATGGGGGTGTTCGGTGGATTTGTCGGGCTATTTGTCATGGGGCAGGGGATGAACATTTATAGCCAAATAGGGATGATCATGCTGATCGGTATGGTGACGAAAAATGGTATTCTGATTGTTGAATTTGCCAACCAGTTGCGCGATCGAGGTTATGAATTCGAGAAAGCCATTATTGATGCTTCTGCGCGACGTCTACGGCCGATTCTGATGACGGCGTTCACCACATTGGCTGGAGCGATACCCCTGATTTTATCGACAGGGGCGGGCTATGAAAGTCGAGTCTCGGTAGGGACCGTGATTTTCTTTGGGATGGCGTTTGCGTCATTGGTGACATTATTTGTTATTCCAGCGATGTATCGATTGATTTCACAAACGACGCGTTCACCGGGGCACGTGGCGGCTGAACTGGATAAAGCGATCAGTCATGATGTGAAATCACGCGCGACCCATTAGTCAATGACGAACGCTGTTTCGATTTGCGTATAAAAAAACGCCTTAAACCGATATTGGCTTAAGGCGTTTTTCATGGCTAGCACTTAGATTTAAGGCTGATAAGTAACGTTATAGCGAGTAGGCTTATGATTCATACTCAGCACTAGATTCAAGATAATCGCCCCAAAAATAGACAACAACACCGTACTTGGACTGATAAAGAACAAAGAAGCACTCAGTATTAATCCGTCGATCACCATCTGTACATGGCCTGCAGGTATTGCATACCTATCTTGTATCGCTAAACAGAGGACATTAAAACCGCCTAAACTCGCGCGATGACGAAAAAGAATCAGCATGCCAAGGCCCATTAATAGTCCGCCCGCCAGTGCGCAATAAAATGGATCTATTTCGCTGAGGGTAATGAACATGGCCAAATGATCAGTAAAAATCGAGACTAATGCCCCGCATAACGCGCTATTGATAGCAAATCGACCGCCGAAACGACGCCAAGCTAATAAATAAAATGGACTATTAGCCATAAAATACAGCCAGCCAAATGACCAAGGCAAAAAGTGGGTCATCAGCAGTGCTAATCCAGCAGTTCCGCCAGTCAGTAGTTCTCCAGCTTGGAGAAAAAACACGCCTTGCGCGACTAAGAACGTTCCAGTCAGCATGGCGATTATATCTTCTTTGTGGGTGTGTTTATCCATTGCTACAGCTCAAAAGATCAATCGGATTAGAGGGAATAGTTGCGCGCTATAGTAATGAAAAGTGGCGATTTTCGGTAGCATACAGGCAGAAATTAAGGTAGATCTATGTCATGAGCGTTTTACAGGCTGTAAAGCGTAACATTGACACTTAAGCGATAGGTTCACGTTCAGCGGACTATTATCGTTAGTCATGATGAAAAAACTGCATGATATTTTATGTAATTTACGCTTTATGAGACACGTTAAATTAGGTAGAATGCGCGCCGTTAGGGTGACGAAAACGTTTGCGTTGGGTCATTGTGTGGTTTTTATGCCCAAAAGATACTAAGTCGTTTGGGGATAGCTAATTTCAGATAAATCTGAGTCAGGAGATACAGATGCTTAAGCGTGATATGAATATCGCTGATTACGATGCGGAGTTATTCGCAGCAATCCAAGAAGAAACGCTTCGTCAAGAAGAACACATCGAGCTTATTGCTTCAGAAAACTACACTAGCTCACGGGTTATGGAAGCACAAGGCTCTCAGCTCACCAACAAATACGCTGAAGGTTACCCAGGTAAACGTTATTACGGCGGTTGTGAATACGTTGATAAAGCCGAAGCATTAGCTATTGACCGTGCTTGTCAGCTATTTGGTTGTGAGTACGCTAACGTTCAGCCTCACTCTGGTTCTCAGGCTAACAGTGCCGTTTATATGGCGTTACTTAACCCAGGCGATACCGTATTAGGCATGAGTCTCGCTCATGGTGGTCATTTAACTCATGGCTCTCCAGTTAACTTTTCGGGTAAACACTATAATGTTATCCCATACGGTATTGATGAAAGCGGTAAGATCAATTACGAAGAGATGGAAGCATTAGCTCTTGAGCACAAGCCGAAGATGATTATTGGTGGTTTCTCGGCTTATTCACAAATCGTTGATTGGAAACGGATGCGTGAGATTGCCGATAAAGTTGACGCTTACTTTTTTGTCGATATGGCGCACGTTGCTGGTTTGATTGCGGCGGGAGTTTATCCAACTCCGCTCCCTTATGCGCATGTGGTGACCACGACGACGCATAAAACGTTAGCTGGCCCTCGTGGCGGTTTGATTTTGTCCAATGCGGGCGAAGAGATGTACAAAAAGCTTAACTCGGCGGTTTTCCCGGGTGGCCAAGGTGGGCCATTAATGCATGTTATTGCGGCGAAAGCGGTAGCATTTAAAGAAGCAATGGAGCCTGAGTTTAAAGAGTACCAAGCTCGCGTGGTAAAAAATGCCAAAGCGATGGTGGCTCAATTCCAAGAACGCGGTTACAAGATTGTTTCTAACAGCACTGAAAATCACCTGTTTTTAGTTGATCTGATTGATAAAGGGATTACTGGTAAAGAAGCCGATGCCGCACTGGGTGCAGCGAATATCACCGTGAATAAAAACTCGGTACCTAACGATCCTCGTAGCCCATTTGTAACCTCGGGTATTCGTATTGGAACACCAGCGATCACACGTCGTGGATTTACTGAGCAAGATGCACAAGATTTGGCAAACTGGATGTGTGACGTATTAGATAACGCCAACGATCAAGCGGTTATTGAAGCGACTAAACAGAAAGTGTTAGCGATTTGTCAACGCTTACCGGTTTACGCTTAATACTTTGTCATAGTAGATAAAATGGCCCGCTGTGCGGGCCATTTTTTTATAACGCAATCATTAATCAGCGGAGGGATAGGCTCTACTGCTGATAACCGTATAGATTCGCGATAGGGTTATTTGACTTCTAAGCCCTTAGCCTGCAAATCCGCATGATAAGATGAGCGGACAAAAGGTCCACAGGCAGCATGGGTAAAGCCAAGCTCAAGAGCGATCTCTTTTAGCTCATCAAACTCTTCAGGTGGCACGTAGCGCTCAACCGGTAGATGGTGACGACTTGGTGCTAAATACTGACCTAATGTCAGCATTGTTACGCCATGCTCTCGTAAATCTTTTAAAACTTGGATGATCTCTTCTTTGGTTTCACCTAAGCCCATCATGATACCTGATTTGGTTGGGATATCAGGATGTTGCTCTTTAAACTTACGCAGCAATTCTAAAGACCATTTATAGTTTGCCCCAGGGCGCGCTTTACGGTACAGGCGTGGAGCTGTTTCTAGGTTATGGTTAAGCACATCTGGCGGATTATCTTTGAGTTTTTCTAGCGCAATGTCCATCCGGCCTCGAAAGTCAGGGACTAAAGTTTCAATTCGAATTCCTGGATTTAAAGCACGAATTTCACGATTACAGTTGGCAAAATGTTCAGCGCCACCATCGCGTAAGTCATCGCGGTCGACCGAAGTGATCACGACATACTTGAGCTTCATATCACGAATGGTTTCAGCGAGTTTTTTCGGCTCTGCGCCATCAACGGCATTTGGACGTCCATGGGCTACATCACAAAATGGGCAGCGTCGAGTACAAATAGCACCAAGGATCATAAACGTAGCGGTGCCATGATTAAAGCACTCCGCCAAGTTGGGGCAAGACGCTTCTTCACAGACAGAGTGAAGATTATTTTTACGCATCGCGGCTTTAATTTCTTGTATACGCTGGCTATCGGCAGGGAGTTTAATCTTCATCCACGATGGCTTACGTAGCACTTCTTTTTGCTCAACCGGCATGTTTTTCACCGGAATCAGTGCCATTTTATCAGCGTCACGATATTTAACGCCTTTTTCCATTTGAATTGGTTTGCTCATGCTATTTTACCTATAAAAGGTGCTTCTGTGCTGAATTCGACTTGTTGATAACCGAATAAACGGACAAGCTCTTGGATCATTTGCTGTTCAATTTCTGGTAAGTTGTCTGGCCCACCTAAATCACAGACTTGTACCATTTCCATGCCTTGATAGCCACAAGGGTTAATGCGCAGAAAAGGAGAAAGATCCATATTGACGTTAAGGGCAAGACCGTGAAATGAACAGCCTTTACGAATACGTAAACCTAGCGAGCATATTTTCTTTCCATCGACATAGACACCCGGAGCGTCTGGGCGAGCGGCAGAATCAATATGGTAGGTTTTTAAGGTGTCTATCACGAGTTGTTCAATACGTGTGACTAATTCTCGAACGCCGAGTTTTTTGCGTCTTAAATTAATCAATACATAAGCAACTAATTGACCTGGGCCATGGTAAGTCACTTGACCTCCACGATCACTCTGTACGATCGGGATATTTCCTGGATTGAGAAGATGCTCAGCTTTGCCTGTTTGACCTTGGGTAAAAACGGGATGGTGTTCAACAAGCCATATTTCATCGGCCGTTTGTTCATCACGTTGATCGGTAAACTGATGCATGGCTTGCCAAACAGGCAAATAATCTTGTCTACCCAGTCGCCTGATAACAAGCGGATTATCCATTGTCGTTGTCCACCAGTGATATATAAAGTTTTTTGATTATAAACATCTTAGGCGTTTTGAACTACTCATCTCGGGGATTTTTTTAACCTCATTTTTTCTATGAGTAATTTAAGGTAATGAAAAATAAAAAAAAGCAGCGTAATGCTGCTTTAAAAATAATGTATAACAATTAAAATTTTTTTGATATTTCGCTGCAACTTAATGTTACAGAACCATACGAACGATCTCGATATCGCCTAGTTCTTTATACAGTGTTTCTACTTGCTCAATCGACGTCGCCGTGATGGTCACAGAAACTGAATGGTAGTTGCCTTTGCCACTTGGTTTAACTCGTGGACTATAGTCACCAGGAGCATGGCGCTGAATCACTTCTAACACAAGTTCTGGTAACTCAGGTTTCGCATGGCCCATAACTTTGTAAGTAAAAGAACAAGGAAACTCTAAAAGATCTTTTAATTTTGCATCAGAGTTAATGGTCATCATAATGAAAGCTCCAAGATTTGCTTAAGCGGTGGCGGATAGTACCGTCAATTTAAAGATATCTCAAGTTGACGATAGACTGAGGTGAGCATGAGTTTCTCTCAGCGAGCAAACGTAGCCAATATTGTTACTAGCCATTAAAGGGGGAAAGCTCCCCCTCTTTATCGATTATCAATTAGAATAGGCTTTTAAACAGGAGCACTAAGTAATCCCATAGACGACTTAATAGCCCGCCTTCTTTGACGTCTTCTAATGCCATCAGAGGATATTGAGCAACTTCATTACCTTGTACTTGGTAATAGAGAGTACCCACGACATCCCCTTTATTAATCGGTGCTTTGAGCTCTTTTTCTAAGACAAAGCTAGCCGTCAGATCTTTGGTTTGGCCACGGGGCAGCGTAACGTAAGTATCTTGTTTTACGCCGAGCGCAACGGTTGGTTTGTCGCCCATCCAAATCGTTTCGTTAACAAAGGTTTCGCCTGCTTTGTGTGGAGCAACTGTTTCAAAAAAGCGGAACCCATAACTAAGCAGCTTTTTACTTTCCGTTTTACGAGAATTAATATCTTTAGTGCCCATCACGACGGCAATTAAGCGCATATTGCCTTCGGTCGCTGAGCTGACCAAACTGTATCCTGCATTAGTCGTATGGCCAGTTTTAATACCATCGACGTTCATACTTTTATCCCAAAGTAATCCGTTACGATTGTATTGGGTTATGCCGTTGTAGGTGTACTTTTGCTCGGCGTAGAGAGCGTATTCATCTGGCACATCTCGGATTAATGCTTGACCTAATAAGGCCATGTCATAAGGCGTAGAGTAGAGTTCAGGATGATCGAGTCCATGCACGTTGGCAAAATGTGTGTTGGTCATGTTCAGTGAACTGGCCCAAGCATTCATGAGATCGACAAAAGCATCTTCTGAACCAGCGACATGTTCTGCCATCGCAACACAAGCATCGTTACCTGATTGAATAATAATCCCTTTATTCAGATCTCGGACTTTAACCGAGGTTCCTACCTCGATAAACATTTTGGATGAATCGGGGTAGTATTTCGCCCACGCATTTTCGCTGATCACCACATCGTCATCGAGAGAAATATTGCCACGGTTAAGCTCTTGGCCGATAACATAGCTGGTCATCATCTTGGTGAGACTGGCTGGAGAAAGCTTTGTGTTCATCTCTTTCTCAGCGAGGATTTTCCCCGAATGGTAGTCCATCAACACATAGCCTTTGGCGGCAATTTGTGGAGCATCTGGAATGACGGTCGGTGCAGCAAAAGAGGATGCTGAAAACGTAGCAGATAGCGCAAAAGATGTCGCTAAAACAGAAGATAGAGAGATTTTTTTCATAATAATATTAAAACTATTGGTTAGTTATCGAATAGCTTAACAGAAACGACCTTGCAAATCAGACCGCCCATTCCTCCCGGCATCGTTGAGCGGATAAAGGAGAAGGCCGATCTGCTTTGCATCGACGTTACGGTTTTGCGTGGTGTTTTCTCACAAAAGCGGTGTCGTAACCGAGCGATTTTACACGTTCAAGTATTTCTTGCGTCAGGGCATAGTCAGTAAATGGCCCTAGAAATAACCGATGCTGTTGATGGTTACTCTCGACAAAACTTGGGACCGTTAGTTGGTCACTCATCTCGGCGGATAACTGTTCTACTCGCTGTTGATGCTGGGAGGCAGCAACTTGAATAACATACTGAGCAAAGGGTGTCTTTAGCGGGCGACTGTTGTTTCTTTCTACGGTGATGACCGCGATATCAACATTGGCTGTTCCCGTCTGTATGACACCTAACTTATACGCGGCGGCGTAGCTTAAATCAATAATCCGTCCTTCATGAAACGGCCCTCGATCATTGACTCTAACAATGGCTTCTCGGCCATTATCCAAATTGGTGACTTTGACATAACTTGGCAGGGGCAGCGTTTTATGTGCAGCTGTCATCGAATACATGTCATAAATTTCGCCATTAGACGTTAGATGACCATGAAATTTTTTCCCATACCAAGATGCTTGACCACGCTCAGTGAACCCTTTGGGGTTACGAATGATCTGGTAACTCTGGCCACGCAGTGTGTAGTCTCTATTTCCCCCTAGGCTATAGGGTTCGTATTGCGGGTAGGCATCTTCAATATGTTCGACAGAAATTGGCATGTTAGGCGCTACATCATCAAACAAAGTATAGCGCCCTGTCGGTTTACTGCTGCAACCGATGAGTAAAGCGCTACAAAGTAAGCTTAAGAGTAATGAATAGTGAGAGGATTTCATACGGTTCAATTCGCCTTAGAAAACGCTTTACGATGAGTGTGAATCGACATCAAAATGCCAAATCCGGCCATCAGTGTCACCATCGATGTGCCGCCATAACTGATGAGGGGTAAGGGGACACCGACAACGGGTAAAATGCCACTTACCATGCCGATATTAACAAAGACATAGACAAAGAAACTTAAAACAATACTCCCTGCCATCATTCGGCCAAAAGCGGTTTGAGCACTACCGGCAAGGTATAGCCCTCGGCCAATGATAAATAAATACACCGCGAGCAGAGCAAGCACGCCAATCAACCCCCACTCTTCAGCAATGACGGCAAAGATAAAGTCAGTGTGCCTTTCGGGTAAAAACTCTAAGTTAGACTGGGTGCCATGTAACCACCCTTTACCAGATAAGCCTCCCGAACCAATTGCGATTTTACTTTGAATAATGTGATACCCCGCTCCCAGTGGATCGGATTCTGGATCAAAAAGGGTACGTACGCGAGTTTTTTGATATTCGCGCATAAAGAAAAACCACATGACAGGGACAAATGCGCCAACGGCGATCACGGCTGCCGAGATGATTTTCCAGCTAATACCGGCTAAGAAAATAACAAAAATACCGGAAGCTGCAATCAAAATGGCGGTCCCTAAGTCAGGCTGTTTGGCGATCAATATTGCTGGGAAAAAGACCATCATTAATGCGACGGCTAGGGTCATTAAATCTGCTGGAATAGGTCGTTGACCAATATATCGTGCCACCATTAGTGGTACAGCTAGTTTCAGTAGTTCAGAGGGCTGGAAGCGGATAAAACCAAGGTTAAGCCAACGTTGTGCCCCTTTGGACGATTCTCCAAAAAAGAGTACGCCTAGTAGTAATATCACGCCACAAAAAAACAGCAGCGGCGCCAATCGTTCATAACTGCGTGGCGACAGCTGTGCCAAGCCAACCATGACTAACAGCGCCATGGCCATGCGCATGGCTTGGCGCTCCATCATCGCTAAACTTTGTCCACCAGCACTGTACATCACCACCAAACCAAATCCCATAACCACTAATAAGGCAAGTAATAGAGGGAGATCAATATGTAAACGTTCAAAGAAAGCCCGGTTTTGTCCGGTTGCGGGATCCATCTTCATTATGGTTTATCCTCTTGTGGTCCCAAGATTACATGATCAAAAATTCGTCTAACAACGGGGGCGGCAGTACCTGAACCACCGCCTGCGTTCTCGAGCACCAAGCTGACGATCAGTTTCGGATGATCTATCGGTGCAAAACCGACATAGAGAGCATGATTTCGTAAATGCTCGGCCAGTTCGTCAGCGTTATACTCTTGACCTTCAGCCAGACCAAAGACTTGCGCGGTTCCTGATTTACCGGCACTTTTGTACTTTAAGCCTTGAAAGGCGCGTC
Organism: Vibrio sp. 11986-1-5; assembly: GCF_963878025.1. Taxonomy (NCBI): domain Bacteria; kingdom Pseudomonadati; phylum Pseudomonadota; class Gammaproteobacteria; order Vibrionales; family Vibrionaceae; genus Vibrio; species Vibrio sp. 11986-1-5. Next base: position 28,755 of record NZ_CAWNVW010000001.1, on the reverse strand, counting down.
GTGCGGTGCCTCGACTGCCATGGTTAACCAGATACATTCCTTGTATTGCAATGTCCCAATATTTGTCATCGATCTCATCAATAGGAGGATAGGTGACATACTCGGTCTCTTTTTGAGTCGAAAAGGGCTGACCATTTTTAATCGTAGAGCGCAGTAAATGCGGAGCAATCACTTTACCTTTATTTGCAACCACCGAAGTGGCTTTCGCCAATTGCATTGGTGTTGCGGTCCAATAACCTTGACCGATCCCGACTGGGATGGTGTCACCTTTATACCAAGGGGTTCGATGACGAGCCATTTTCCATTCGCGAGTGGGCATATTGGCTCGACTTTCTTCGAAGATATCAATACCCGTTAAATCACCAAATCCAAAGCGCATCATCCAGGTCGATAGGTTATCAATTCCCATGTCGTACGCAATTTGGTAGAAAAAGGTATCCACCGATTCTTCAATCGCTTTTAAAATATCAACCCGGCCATGTCCCCAGCGTAGCCAATCTCGAAAGGGACGCGTATCGGAATTAGGGATTTGCCAGGAACCATGATCGTTACGTGTCGTTCTTGGTGTAATGATGCCGTCATGCAATGCAGCTGGAGCAATAAATGGTTTTACGGTTGAGGCTGGTGGATAAATCCCCAAGGTCGCTCGGTTAACTAAAGGACGGTTGATGTCATTCAGTAACTTATTGTATTCGGTTGACGAAATGCCATGCACAAAAGGATTCGGATCATAACTTGGGCTTGAAACCATCGCTAGTATGCCGTTATCTTCTGGATCTAAGACAATCGCCGAGCCGCGGCGACCGTCAAGTAATTGATGGATATAAAGCTGTAAATCAATATCCAAATTGAGAACAATATCTTTACCGGGAGAAGGCGGCACGTATTTCAACGTCCGGATAATACGTCCACGGCTATTGACTTCAACTTCTTGATAGCCGGCAGTGCCGTGTAACAGATCTTCGTAGTAACGCTCAATACCTAACTTACCAATATCCCGTGTTGCTTGATAATTAGCGGCTTTACCTTCACGTTGTAGTCGTTCTACGTCTCGATCGTTAATTCGTGATACGTACCCAATTACATGAGTTAAGACTTCTCCATAAGGATAAAAACGCTTTAAATTTGCGCTAACGGAGACTCCAGGGAAGTTATGCTGATGCACGGAAAACTTTGCCACGTCTTCATGACTGAGTTGTGTGAGTAAAGGAATGGCATTGAAGCGTCGAGTTTGGCGGCGATCTCTTTCGAACGCCGCAATTCGTTCTTCTGGAATGGTTAAAATTTGCTGCAGACGAGCGATAGTCTCGTCCATATTGTTTACTTGTTCAGGAATAATTTCCAAGTTAAACACAGGGCGATTTTCCGCCAGTAAATGACCATTGCGATCGTAAATTAATCCACGGTTGGGGGCAATCGGGACAATTTTAATGCGATTGTCGTTGGAGCGAGTTTTATAATCTTGGTACTGTTTCACCTGAATATGATAGAGGTTGGTGATCAGCACACCCATCGCCACGATAATTCCCATGAAGGCCACGATAGCTCGACGACGAAACAGTCGGGCTTCCGCTTGGTAATCTCTGATTGGACTTCGCTTACGCAGCATCGTTCATTACTCTCGATGGTAAGGATGATTGGCCGTGATACTCCATGCTCGATAGAGACTTTCGGCCATAACCACACGCACCAGTGGATGAGGCAGAGTTAACGGTGATAATGACCAGCTTTGTTCGGCGGCCGCTTTGCAGCTTGGTGCTAGCCCTTCTGGTCCACCAATTAAAATAGACACATCTCGTGCATCGAGTTTCCAACTTTCTAATTGCTCTGCCAACTGCTCAGTATTCCAAGGTTTTCCGGGGATATCGAGCGTAATAATTCGATTTCCCTTGGGCACGGCGGCGAGCATGGCTTCGCCTTCTTTTTGTAAAATACGTGCAATGTCAGCATTCTTTCCACGTTTACCCGCCGTTATTTCGACTAATTCCAATGGTAAATCATGAGGAAAGCGTCGACGGTACTCTTGAAAGCCTTCTTCAACCCATTTCGGCATTTTAGTGCCGACGGCGATCAGTTGAATTCTCACACTTAGCCCCAGAGCTTTTCTAATTGATATAAAGCGCGATGCTCTTCTTGCATGACATGGAGCATGGTCGAACCCATATCTAACACGACCCATTCACCCTCTTTCTCGCCATCCATACCGAGAGGTTCTAGGCCGATTTTTTTTACTTCATTGGCAATGTGATCAGCAATCGAAGCCACATGGCGTTTTGATGTGCCAGTACAAATTACCATGTAGTCAGTCACACTCGATTTGCCTTGGACATCAAGGGTAACGATATTAACGGCTTTCATGTCATCGGCTTTATCAGCAAGGAAATGGGTAAGTTGTTGTTGCTGTTGCAATGGTGAATCCTCATAGTATGGTTCGTTGATGATGGTCATCAAGGGTTATTCTGCTTCTAAAAAAGCGCCGTAGTATAACACGCTTTTAAGTCGGTAAAGCGACGTTTGCTTGCGGTAAACAACATTGTAAGCTCAGTTGCTGCATCAATGGCCAAATGGGTTGAACATATTGAGTTTTAGCCAATAATTCACACTGAGCAAGCAGTTGCAACAGATGTCGCAGTTGCGGCACGGATAATCGCTGTAGAGCGGCAGAATAAAGTGGTCGTTTGGTTTGCCAAATCCGATGTTGGTTAAAAAAGACAGTACCTATCGCTTGTGTTTCTAATGCCTGCCGCATCTGTAACAATTGAAATAGTTCTTTTTGTACCGTACGGATTAAGATAATCACTTCAGTCTCTTCGGCAGCCAGTTGGCGTAAAATGCGTTGCGCTCGGTTGGCCTTACCTTCGAGTAAGGCATCGATCCAGTGGAAAGCGGTAAACTGGTTGTGGCGACTGAGTGACTCTTCTAAACGTAATAATGTTAATTGCCCATCAGGATAAAGAAGTACTAATTTTTCGAGACTTTGTACCAAAGCCAGTAAATTGCCTTCGTGCCATTGAGCGAGCATTTGAATCGCTTCATTATCCGGTTTTAAACCTAGAGCTCGGCAGCGCGCTGCAACGAACTGAGGTAAACGAGAAAGTTCGGGAGTCAAACAGTTAACCCAACAAGCTTGTGCGCTTAATGCTTTAAACCAAGCCGTATTTTCTTGTGCTTTAGCCAGTTTGCCACCGATGATCACCAATAACACATCAGGACTTAGAGTACTGGTTAAGCTGGCGAGTTCTTTACCTAATGCTGCGTTAAAGCCACTATCAGCGACTTCTATTTCAACGATCTGGCGTTGAGAAAAGAGACTCATTGATTGGCAACAATCATACACCTCGTCCCAATTAAGAGAAGCATCGGCATTAAAACGGTATTTCTCAGTAAATCCTTGCTCTCGCGCTTTGCGTTCAATCGCTAAACGTGATTCTTGAATCAATAAAGGTTCATTACCCAAGATTAAATAGATAGAAGAGAGCGAGCGGTTGAGGGTTTCGCTGAGTTTATCGGCGTACAATCGCATGGTTAACCCTATAACATATTAATGGTATTTGAGTTATCAAGCTCAGATTGAGTTTGGACGTTAGAGTCAGTCTCTTCAAAACTGCCATTAGGAATGCTGGCCTTTAGGCGAGCCATTTGGCGAATAATTTGACTGGCGGCCAGTTTACGCATTTCGTCGACAATCATTTCTCGTTCAGCTGATTTTGCTAATGCAGTCAGTGGGTTATCCAAGTAACTTCGGGTTACGCTGGTAGAAAATGTCTTAGTCCCAACGTCTGGTATGGTGACGCGATAAGAAGTGTTAAACGTCAGTTCTTTTTCGGCAGCGCGAGTGTTTTGATACAGCGACAAGGTTCGTTCACTCAGGCTTTCCCCATTGAGATGCAAATTAGCTACATTGCTTGCAGGTTCAACGAGTTGGATCTCGTTCATGCGCAGTTGACCTTTGACCAGCCGTGTTAAGGTGCTGTATTGATCGTTACTGGTCAGAGACATCATACTCAACTCTTCTGGAATGTCGTAGTCTCCACGTAGATGGAAGCCGCAGCCAGCAAGAAATGTTGAAGTGATCAACAAAAGAATCAACCAAGGTCGAGTTGTTACAGGCAATATAAAACGCATGGGTTATTAGTTCTCGTCAGTGAGTTTACTTATCTTAGCTTACCTCGTTCGATAAACTGAGATAAGTAAACAGGGCACAAGCCCTGTTTACTTGCTGATAACGAAAGGCAGCTTAGTCTATTTCGGTGGTCAGCTCGATATTGATGACCACCATGAATAGTAAGCGGATAACCTAACGTTGCTTGGCTATACAGACAATCAGCTTAGCGATTAGTTCGCCACAATATTGAGCAGTTTGCCCGGTACGTAAATAACTTTACGAATGGTTAAACCATCAGTAAATTTCTGTACGTTTTCATCTTGTAGACCAAGCGCTTCAACCTGTTCTTTGCTGGCATCCGCAGCAACGGTTAATTTACCACGTAACTTACCATTAACTTGCAGGACAACCAGTTTCTGATCTTCAACCAATGCTGCTTCGTCGTATGTCGGCCACGTTGCTTGGTCAATATCCGCTTCACCTAGTGCTTGCCACATTTCAAAACAGATATGTGGTGCAATAGGGTAAAGCATTAAGGTGATGGCTTTGGCCGCTTCATCCAAAATAGCTCGGTCTTGTTCAGACTCTTGTGGCGCTTTAGTGAGTTTATTCATCAGCTCCATGATCGCAGCAATCGCCGTGTTAAAGGTTTGACGACGAGCAATATCATCAGTCACTTTAGCAATGGTTTTATGCACATCACGACGCAGCGCTTTTTGGTCGGCATTTAAGGCATCGCTTTGTACCGCAACCGCAGCGCCTTTAGCGGTATGTTCAGCGATGAGCTTCCATACCCGTCTTAGGAAGCGGTTTGCTCCTTCAACACCAGACTCTTGCCACTCCAATGTCATATCGGCAGGCGAAGCGAACATCATAAATAAGCGTACTGTATCTGCACCGTATTTATCGACCATCTCTTGCGGGTCAATGCCGTTATTTTTTGACTTAGACATTTTGATCATGCCTGAGTGCTCAACTTGTCGGCCTTGATGATCAATCGCTGAAATAATGCGACCTTTACCATCGCGTTCTACTTTAACATCAGTAGGTGAAATCCACTCTTTGGTGCCTTTTTCATTGCTATAATAGAAAGCATCAGCTAATACCATGCCTTGGCAAAGTAATTGTTTGAATGGTTCATCGGAGGTGACATAACCAGCATCACGCAATAGCTTATGGAAAAAGCGTGAGTAGAGTAGATGCATACAAGCGTGTTCAATACCACCGATGTATTGATCAACCGGTAGCCAGTAGTTGGCTTTAGCTGGGTCTAAAATATCGTCTGCTTGTGGTGAGCAGTAACGTGCGTAATACCAAGAAGATTCCATAAAGGTATCAAAAGTATCGGTTTCACGCAGAGCTGGTTGACCATTAAATGTAGTTTCAGCCCACGTTTTATCGGCTTTAATCGGACTGGTTACACCATCCATTGTGACATCTTCAGGCAGGATTACTGGTAATTGGTCGGCAGGGACGGGATGAACTTGACCATCTTCAGTGGTGACCATTGGGATGGGGGCACCCCAGTAGCGCTGACGAGAAACGCCCCAGTCACGTAGACGGAAGTTAACGGTCTTTTTACCTTTACCTAGCGCTTCGAGTTTTGCTGAAATGGCATCAAAAGCCGCTTGGAAAGTTAGGCCGTCGAATTCACCAGAGTCAAACAGTACGCCTTTTTCTGTATAAGCTTGCTGGCTGATATCTAACTCGCTGCCATCTTCAGGCTTAATCACCGGGATGATATCTAAGCCGTATTTGGTGGCAAATTCGTAATCGCGTTGGTCGTGTGCCGGAACGGCCATTACCGCACCAGTACCATAGTGCATTAGTACGAAGTTCGCGACATAGATAGGCACTTCTCGGCCATTTAAAGGATGGATAGCCGTCAGGCCCGTCGCCATGCCTTTTTTCTCCATCGTCGCGAGTTCGGCTTCGGCAACTTTGGTGTTTTTACACTCTTCGATAAAGGCCGCAAGTTGCGGATTATTGGCAGCAGCTTGAACCGCGAGAGGGTGCGCGGCGGCAATACCCACATAGGTAACCCCCATCAGCGTGTCTGGGCGAGTTGTATAGACTTCCAGATCTTGCGCCTGATCTTTAACTTGGAAGCTCAGTTCTACCCCTTCAGAGCGGCCGATCCAATTGCGTTGCATGGTTTTAACCATTTCTGGCCAGCCGTCAAGATTATCTAAATCATCAAGCAATTCTTGCGCGTAAGCGGTGATCTTAATAAACCACTGTGGGATCTCTTTTTGCTCAACAGGCGTATCACAGCGCCAGCAGCAGCCGTCTTCCACTTGTTCGTTAGCAAGTACGGTTTGGTCATTAGGACACCAGTTTACTGAGGAGGTTTTCTTATAAACCAACCCTTTTTCGTACAGTTTGGTGAAAAACTCTTGTTCCCAACGGTAGTATTCAGGACGGCAGGTAGCGAATTCACGACTCCAGTCATAACCAAAGCCCAGTAATTTGAGCTGGTTTTTCATGTATTGGATATTTTCGTAAGTCCATGGCGCTGGTGCTGTTTTATTTTTAACGGCAGCATTTTCGGCCGGCAAGCCAAACGCATCCCAACCAATCGGTTGCATGACGTTTTTACCTTGTAAACGTTGGAAGCGAGAAACGACGTCACCAATCGTGTAGTTACGTACGTGGCCCATGTGCAGTCGACCGCTTGGATAAGGAAACATCGAAAGACAGTAGAATTTTTCTTTATTTGGGTCTTCACTTACAACAAAGGTTTTGTTGTTGTCCCAGTGCTGTTGAACTTTCTGTTCAATATCTTGCGGGTTATATTGATCTTGCATCGATGACATCCGGTTATCTTGGAATTTGTGAGTTCGGTTCGAACAGGTAGTAATAGATCAACATAGAATACCTAAAGCGGCACAGCACAACAATAGCCAATACGACTGAACGAGGTGACTTATGCCAAAACAAAAAGCAGGTTATGAGGCGTTAGTAGAAGAAGTGCTCGAAACGTTGAAACAAAGTCCAGAAGAGTTAGAGCATATTTTAGACACGTCGGGTAAGATCGTGGCGGCGGCCAATGACCTGACTCAAGATGAATTAGCGCTGATTTCGGCTTATGTTAAAGCGGATTTAAAAGCTTTTTCTGAACAGTATGAGCAGAGTAAAACGGGGCCATTTTATTTAATGATTGCTAATTCTATCTGGCAAGGGCTGTTGGATATTACGGATAAAACTAAAGTAGAGTGGGTGGAGCTATTTCAAGATCTTGAGCATCAAGGTGTCTATCAAGCTGGGGAAATGATTGGGTTGGGGATCTTAGTGTGCGAAAGTTGCAATCATAAAGTTGAGTATAATCACCCAACAGAAATAGTTCCTTGTCTGCGCTGCGGCCATAAATTATTTAGCCGTCAGCCTTTGCAACCTTAGCAAAAATCAAAGGGACGAACCCCAAGCGCGATATGGATAGCGCTTGAGGATAGATCGAGTGTTATTGCTGATTTAAGAGCGGCGAATCGTGATCATCCCTATGGCAAGGCTGACAATAACCCATAAATAGAGTGGCCAGCTCCCGAGTCGATGATAGGGCGTCTGTCCGCGAGTCGGAATGATCTCGGCTCTCAACACTGCCGTTTCGAATTGCGGGATTTGATGCGTGATTCGGCCATAATGATCGGTGATCGCGGTGACTCCGTTATTTGTTGAACGAATCAGAGGCTTACCAAGTTCTAAGGCCCGCATACGGGCAATTTCCATATGCTGCAATGGGCCAATCGAATCACCGAACCAAGCGTCATTCGATAAAGTCAGCAAAAAATCGGTTTGTTCGGTGACGTTGACACGAAGTTGTTCATTAAAGATGATTTCGTAACACAGTGCGGGGGCGAAGGCGAATCCTTTAGCGATGATATTCGGTTGAATATAATCTCCCCGACTAAATGAAGACATCGGTAGATTAAATAAGGGTGCCAATGGTCTTAACCACTCTTCGAAGGGGACAAACTCACCAAACGGTAACAAGTGATGTTTGTGATAGCGTTGAGTCACATCGTAGCGATACTCTGCATGTTCCGTCTCACCTAACGCTAAAATACTATTAAAATAGTGCCCCTGCTGGTCATGGTTTAAAATGCCAGTGATGACTGCGCTCTGGTTCATTTGTGCGGCTGAATCTAAATTGCTAAGAAATGAACCAATTTCTACTTCAAAAGCAGGGATGGCGGCTTCTGGCCAAATAATAATATCAGCATCCCAGTTTTCACGGCTCAGATCAGTATATTTCATGATGGTGGGCCAGCGTTGGCTGGGATGCCATTTTAAAGATTGCTCAACATTACCTTGGATAATCGCTACGCTAGTGGCTCGTTCTGGTTGCGGTGTTACCCACTGGACAGGGCGAAGTACGACACCGATGATAAAAATACCGATGGGCAGCAGTAAGTAGCGCCAAGCTTTATTTTGCCAAGCATAGGCGAATGAACCAGCACTGATGATCAGTAATAATGTTAATAGTTCAACACCCGCCAAAGGAGCGAAAGAAGCCAACGGCCCGTCGATTTGGCTATAGCCAAGCCATAGCCAGGGGAATCCGGTCATAACCCAGCCGCGTAACCAATCACTGAGTAGCCACAGTGCGGGCGCAGCGAAGAGAAAACGTGACCAATGAGTGGTTGAGAAAAAACGATTGAGAGTCCAAGCAAATAGGCCATTATACAGAGCGAGATAGGCAACCAGTAATAGCATCAGCAACAAGCCGGCTATTGTTGGCATGCCTCCGAAGGTATCAATACTGACATAGACCCAACTGATCCCAAAACCAAATTGCCCGAGTCCCCAGCCATATCCGAGTAGTGCGGCTTGTTTGGGCGTTTTCTTCTCTATAAGCAGTAATAAAACCAAAGGGCTGAGAATAGCGATAGGCCAGATTTGATAAGGGGCAAAGGCTAATGTGGTCAGCGAACCAAAAAAAACAGCCAAGATAGGCTGTAGGCGCTGTGGGATAAGATCTTTCATCCAGTCATGCTCTCATTAAGTGATTCAGGCAGAGAGCCTGAATCAGCATCGTTACCTTTAAGTTTGACGCGAATCGTCAGCGTTATGTTGATGGTTCGCGTCAAGGTTCAATGGCAGTGATTTTATGGTTACGTACCGTGACTGGCCGTTCTCGCTAGCGAGCTATTCTTCCATGGTTTCTGGAAGGGCTTGTAAGTCAGGAATAGTCACTTGCAGTTGGACTACTCTTCGGCTGTCGGCGGCAGTGACTTTAAAGTTATAGCCACTGATATCAATGACCTCTCCACGAGAAGGTAAATGACCAAACGCGGTCATTACCAAACCGCCAACGGTATCCACTTCTTCATCGCTAAACGAAGTGCCAAACGTTTCGTTAAACGACTCGATGGTCGTTAACGCTTTCACGGCGTAGGTATGTTTACTTAATTTACGAATATCCAGTTGCTCTTCATCATCGAATTCGTCCTCGATATCACCAACAATCTCTTCGAGAATATCTTCGATAGTGACTAAGCCAGATACACCGCCAAACTCATCTACGACAATCGCCATATGATAACGTTCCTCACGGAACTCTTTTAATAGGCGATCAACGCGTTTACTTTCAGGAACTACCACGGCAGGCCGAATGACTTCTTCGATATTGAAGGGAGCGCTGCTTGAGCCTAAATATTTGAGTAAGTCCTTCGCAAGAAGTATGCCTTCGACATGGTCTTTGTCTTCACTGATAACAGGATAGCGGGAGTGTTGAGCATCGGTAATGATCGCTATGAGCGTATCCATATCGTGGGTGCGTTCAACGGTCACCATTTGTGAGCGGGGGATCATAATATCCCGTACTCTCATCTCTGCAATTTCCATCACGCCTTCAAGCATGTCGCGTGTATCGTGGTCGATAAGGTCATTGATTTCTGAGTCTCTGATCACATCAACTAAATCTTGACGGTCTTTAGGATCTGTTTGAAACAGTTGACCTAGGCGTTCAAAGAAGGACTTTCTACTCGGACCTTCAGATTTTTCTTTTTTTCCTTCGGTCGAATAGGGCGAGTTATCGTCGTTCATTATTTCTCTTATTGGTAACGCTATCAGATGTGTGATAGCTCACATGTAAGCTTTATCCGCATCGTTTCCCAGCGAACCAAGCGGCAGTGGTTTTATGGTTACCTACAGCGCTTGGTTAATGGGGCGTATTGGCTTAGTTTTTCTCCGCTAAATATGGGTCATCAAACCCCATGTTTTGCATGATTTCGGTCTCAAGGGCTTCCATTTCGTCCGCGTCTTGATCATCAATATGGTCATAACCTAGCAGATGAAGAGTGCCATGTACAACCATATGCGCCCAATGAGCCATCAAAGGCTTCTGCTGTTCAAGAGCCTCTTGCTCAACCACTTGCCGGCAAATGACTAAATCTCCCAGTAGATCCAGTTCAATTTCAGCTGGGGCTTCAAATGGAAAAGATAGCACATTCGTCGGTTTATCTTTGCCACGGTAGTTTAAATTTAGCTGATGACTCTCCGCTTGATCAACCACACGAATGGTGACTTCGGCTTGAGATTGAAAAGGCGTTACTGCGGCGCTAAACCACGTTAAAAAATCATCAAAGCTAGGCAGGCCTTGCTCGTCTGCAACGGCGATTTGTAAGTCTAGTTCGATAGACATGACTAATGAGATTCCTCAGTATTCGATGCGGTTGTCGGCGTCATGTTCATTGATTCCCGTTCTTCACGACGACGTTGCTCATTGATTTTACGTTGTTTTTGATCTTCAGCTTCCCACTTTTCATAAGCATTAACGATACGGGCGACAACCGGATGACGAACCACATCATCAGCTAAGAAAAAGTTAAAGCTAATCTCATCGACTTCCTTGAGCACTTCGATGGCATGGCGTAGCCCTGAACGAGCACCACGAGGTAAATCGATTTGCGTTACGTCACCAGTGATCACTGCGCGTGAGTTAAAACCGATGCGGGTCAGGAACATTTTCATCTGTTCCACAGTGGTGTTTTGGCTTTCATCAAGGATGATAAATGCATCATTTAGCGTTCGTCCACGCATGTACGCCAGTGGAGCGACTTCGATAACGTTACGCTCAATGAGTTTTTCAACGCGTTCAAAACCGAGCATTTCAAATAGGGCGTCATAGAGTGGGCGTAAGTAGGGATCAACCTTTTGACTCAAATCACCGGGTAAAAAGCCCAGTTTTTCCCCCGCCTCTACCGCAGGACGAGTGAGAAGAATACGCCGTACTTCTTGTCGCTCTAGGGCATCAACCGCGGCAGCTACCGCCAAATAGGTTTTACCCGTACCGGCAGGACCAATCCCAAAGGTAATGTCGTGGGTGACCATATTGACCAAATACTGAGCTTGGTTTGGTGTGCGTGGTTTAATCACGCCTTTTTTGGTCTTGATGAAGACTTCTTTGCCATAAGTGATGGTAGATTCTTGATTTTGCTCGAGCACACCAGCTTCTTTAATCGCAAGATGAATACGCTCTGGCTCAATATCAGTAATATTGCCTTGCAAAGGTGCCGTGTCTACATATAGCGTTTTAATGATGTCTAGGGCGGCTGCGGCAGTATGAGGCTTGCCGACAATAGTAAAGAAATTGCTACGGTGGTTAATTTCGACACCGAGGCGACGCTCAAGATGTTTAATATTATCATCAAAAGGACCGCATAAGCTGGCTAAGCGGCGGTTGTCGGAAGGTTCGAGAGTGATCTCTAAAGTAACGATTTTATTGCTCAAATTGGCCTCTCAATAAATCATGAATAAGTAGCCGATGTTGACCGGCTACTCATGGAATGTTGTGACCAAAAACGTCAATCTTCCTCACACGTCATTATGAGGGGATATGCCCCATATCTATGGTGTGAAAGAAGCAACGCCTAAGGCATCTTCTCGGCGCGTTTTCGCCATCATCTGTGAAGGTGAAATAACGACGCGTAAGTTCATTTCTGACTCAGTACGGATCAGTTCACCACGTAGGGAATTGGAGAAAACATCGACGATCTTCACATCAACGAATTGACCAATCAGATCAGGTGAGCCCTCAAAATTAACGACACGGTTATTTTCAGTGCGTCCGCGCAGTTCCATCAAGTTTTTCTTTGATGGGCCTTCGACTAAAATACGCTGTTCAGTATCAAGCATCAAACGAGAATAACGCATCGCTTGGCTATTAATTTGTTGCTGAAGTTCATATAAGCGCTCTTTTTTCGTCTCTTCCGATACATCACAAGGGTAATCGGCGGCTGGCGTACCAGGGCGAGGTGAGAAAATAAAGCTAAAGCTCATATCAAAATCAACGTCTCTGATCAGTTTCATCGTAGCTTGGAAATCACTGTCTGATTCGCCAGGGAAGCCGACGATAAAGTCAGAGCTGATTTGGATATCAGGACGAGCTTTACGTAGCTTACGGATGATCGACTTATATTCAATCGCTGTGTGTGGGCGCTTCATCATGGTTAAGATACGATCACTGCCACTTTGTACTGGAAGATGCAGGAAGCTCACTAGCTCCGGCGTATCTTCATATACGGCGATGATGTCATCAGTAAATTCTAGCGGGTGACTGGTCGTGAAGCGAATACGGTCAATACCATCGATTGAAGCCACTAAACGTAATAGTTCAGCAAATGAGCAGATGGTCCCATCGTGCATTGGACCACGATAAGCATTGACGTTTTGCCCTAGGAGGTTGACTTCACGCACGCCTTGTTCGGCCAATTGGGCTATTTCATATAACACATCATCCATCGGACGGCTGACTTCCTCACCACGCGTATAAGGTACGACACAGTAAGTACAATATTTCGAGCAACCTTCCATAATGGAGACAAAAGCGGTAGGGCCTTCTGCTTTAGGTTCAGGTAAGCGATCGAATTTCTCGATTTCAGGGAAAGAGATATCCATCACAGGCGCATCAGTCGATTGTGATTGCTTGATCATTTCAGGCAAGCGATGCAAAGTTTGTGGGCCAAAAATCACATCAACAAACGGGGCGCGTTCACGAATATGATCGCCTTCTTGGGTGGCCACACAGCCGCCGACACCAATCACGACACCTGGTTTTTTGTCTTTAAGATTTTTCCAACGCCCGAGTTGATGGAAGACCTTCTCTTGGGCTTTTTCCCGGATTGAACAGGTATTAAGTAGAAGTACGTCTGCTTCCTCTGGCTCTTCAGTTAGCTCATAACCATTTGCCGCGTTGAGCAAATCGGCCATTTTCGATGAATCGTATTCGTTCATCTGACAGCCCCAGGTTTTAATTAGCAGTTTCTTACTCATCTCACTTTCGCTCGTTCAATAGTTTGTTCAAATAAGGATCCGCCATCACGACGGTAGCGGCGTATTGTACTGCTTTCGTTTGTGACTGACTAGGGTTAGAAATAAATTATAACCGTTGCTGTTACTAGGTTTTTACCCTGTTTTGTGCAAGGTTTTACGATAAATATGTTCGCAAAAAAAAACTCACTCCGTACAATGAGCTAAGAAAAAAGAGTAACCCCAAAGGGTCGAGAATGAATAAATTTGATGTTGTTGTGGTCGGTGGTGGAATGGTCGGTGCTGCTGCTGCCTTGGGTTTTGCAAAGCAAGGACGACGAGTGGCGTTAGTCGAAGGTTACGCTCCGCAGCCATTTTCGTCAGAGCAACCGATGGATGTCCGGATTTCAGCCATCTCGCAAACCTCTGTGGACTTATTGCAGTCGTTAGGCGCTTGGCCAGCGATTGCACAAAAGCGTCTCTGTCCCTATCGTCGTTTAGAAACCTGGGAGCATCCAGAGTGTCGCACACGTTTTTCGAGCGATTCGCTAGGGTTAGCACAACTGGGTTTTATGGTTGAAAACCGAATTCTTCAATTGGGATTATGGGAGCAGTTTGCGCTTTATCCTCATTTGACACTATTTTGCCCCGATCAACTCAGTCATATTGATTTTAGTTCTGAGCTCAAAGCGATCACTTTACAATCGGGTCAGGTTTTGCATAGCCAATGGATTATTGGGGCCGATGGCGCTCAATCACTAGTGAGAAAGATGGCACACATTGGTATCACGGCTTGGGATTATCGTCAGCACTGTATGTTGATCAACGTGGCGACTGAAAAACCACAACAAGATATTACTTGGCAACAGTTTTTTCCTTCTGGGCCGCGATCTTTTTTACCGTTAACGGGTCATCAGGCTTCACTGGTGTGGTATGACTCACCGCAACGGATTAAGCGACTGGCGAATTTGTCATTAAGTCAACTTAGAAAAGCGATCCTTAGCCATTTTCCACAAGAGCTGGGTGATATTGAAGTGTTGCAGCATGGTCATTTTCCACTCACTCGTCGTCATGCTCAGTGTTACGTGAAGCAGGGGTGTATTTTAGTTGGCGATGCTGCACACACGATTAATCCTCTTGCCGGACAGGGGGTGAATCTCGGTTTTAAAGATGTTTCTGTATTATTAGCAGTAACAAAAGACGTTTCAGTGTTTACTGATACTCATTTTTTACAGTATCAGCGTCAGCGTCGTCCTGATAACTTGTTGATGCAAACTGGGATGGATATTTTTTATAAAACCTTCAGTAACAATAAGTTACCTCTAAAAGTAATGCGCAATGCTTTATTGAAAGGGGCGGATCATACGGGGCCGATTAAGCAGCAGGTATTACGTTACGCGCTTGGTTTGTAAGTGGATAGAATGGCTAGCCACAAAAAAACGCTGCCATAGTAGCAGCGTTTTTCAGTCTTGAGTGTAATTTAGCGATAAATCGCTTATTTAGTTACTCGAAGTACTGGAGTTTCACCAACTGTCACAGAACCTGACAACTTGCTCAGTTCTTTAATCTCATCCATATTAGAGATAACAACCGGAGTCAGTGTTGATTTGGCTTTTTCTTCTAGCAAAGCAAGATCGAACTCAATAATTGTGTCGCCCACTTTTACTGATTGGCCTTCTTGAGCGATACGCTTAAAGCCTTCGCCTTTCAATTCAACGGTATCAATACCGAAGTGAACAAACAGCTCAACGCCATCATCAGATTCAATCGAGAATGCGTGATTCGTTTCGAAGATTTTACCGATAGTCCCGTTTACTGGAGCAACCATCTTGTTACCCGCAGGTTTAATCGCAATACCATCACCAACGATTTTCTCGGCAAACACGACATCTGGCACATCTTCAATGTTTACAATTTCACCAGAAAGCGGTGCAATAATTTCAATTGCACTTGCGTCAGCGCTGTCATCAGAGACTAGCTTTTTAAGTTTGTCAAACAGACCCATTGTGTCATGCTCCTAACGTTTCAAATTTATTCTATACCAGTATAGTATACCAATCCCAAACAATAGACGACTATTTTTATATCCTTCAAGGAGTTTGCTAATCGTCACCTATTGTAGGGGGTTGATAACTTATTGGCACTTCTCGGTGATGAACTTTTCTACACACGCTTCAATTTCAGCGGCAGTCGGTAATGACAGCGCATATTCAGCCATGGCTTTAACTTCTGCGAAATTGGTGTTGCGAATCACTTTTTTTACTTTAGGGATAGAAATACCACTCATCGAGAATTCATCTAAACCCATACCAAGTAATAGTAGTGTCGCTCGCTCATCTCCTGCAAGCTCACCACACATTCCGGTCCATTTGCCTTCGGCATGAGAGGCATCAATCACCTGTTTAATTACCGTTAAAACCGCTGGTGATAATGGGTTGTAGAGGTGAGAAATCATTTCGTTACCACGGTCGACTGCTAGAGTATATTGGGTCAAATCGTTGGTACCAATCGAGAAGAAGGCCACTTCTTTGGCTAAATGATGAGCGATAGCGGCCGCTGCTGGTGTCTCTACCATTACACCAATTTCGATGTTTTCGTCGAATGCTAGCCCTTCGCTGCGTAGCTCAGCTTTATATTCTTCGATGGCTTTTTTTAGTTCACGGATTTCTTCAACTGAAATGATCATTGGGAACATGATGCGCAATGTGCCGTGTGCTGACGCGCGTAAAATGCCACGTAATTGATCGCGTAGAATATCACGGCGGTCTAGGCTAATACGGATTGCTCGCCAACCCAAAAATGGGTTCATTTCTTTTGGTAAATCCATGTAAGGTAAATCTTTGTCACCGCCAATATCCATGGTGCGGATAATGACCGATTGGCCTTTCATGGCTTCGGCTACTTGCTTATAAGCTTGATACTGTTCTTCTTCGGTAGGCAGAGCGTCACGGTCCATAAATAAGAACTCGGTACGATACAGACCAACACCTTCTCCGCCATTACGGATGATGCCATCACAATCTTTTACGGTACCAATGTTGCCGCACACTTCAACACTATGTCCATCAAGGGTTTGTGCTGGAAGGTCTTTTAATTTGGCAAGCTCTTCTTTTTCTGCAAAGAAGGCGTGTTGAACTTGTTTGGCTTGCTCAAGTTCGGCTTCGGTTGGATTAACAAAAATTTTGTTGTTAATCGCGTCGATGACTAGCATGTCACCATTTTTTACTTGTTTGGTAATGTTATTGGTTCCCACAATGGCAGGCAGTTCTAGCGAGCGAGCCATGATTGAGGTATGTGAGGTGCGGCCACCAATGTCACAAGCAAAACCAAGCACGTAGTCAAGATTGATTTGTGCGGTTTCTGAAGGGGTTAGATCGTAAGCAACCAAGATAACTTCTTGATTAATATCGCTGAGTGACACGATGTTAATGCCGAGCGCATTTTTTACAAAACGGGTGCCGATGTCACGAATATCGGTCGCTCGCTCTTTCAAATATTCATCATCGAGCGATTCAAGAGCAGCGGCTTGCTCTTCAATCACGGTATAAATTGCGTTATCTGCTGATAATTTATCATTTTTGATGAGGGCTAAAATTTCGTCTTCTAGCTCTTCATCTTCAAGTAGCATGATATGGCCTTCGAAGATGGCTTCTTTCTCTTCACCAAAGGTTTCAAGCGCTTTTTGTTTAATGACGGTGAGCTGCGCTGATGATTTTGCGCGCGCGTCGTAAAAACGCTCAATTTCTGCTGCTACCTCTGCGTCAGAGATGGTGTTTGTGTTTAGGACTATTTCATCTTCTTGAAGTAGTAGTGCTTTACCGATAGCAATACCTGGAGATGCTAGGATGCCTGAAATCATAGCCTTACCTTAAATTGGTCAACTGTAAACGGGAGAATATAGACGATGCATCAACAATAATATGTAGTTTATTGTTGATCATATTTCAAATAAGGCCATTTTGTCGTTCAAACAAAATGACCTTTATTTAAAATAGAGAGCGTCGATTAGTGAAGTTGGTCCATTAGGGCAACTAGGTGATCAACGGCTTCTTTTGCTTGAGGGCCTTCAGCCGAGATAGAGACCACTGTGCCTTTAACTAGGCCAAGGGTTTGTAGTTTAAATAAGCTTTTAGCGCTGGCGCTTTTACCGTTTGAAGTCACAGTAATATCAGCATCGAATGCTTTTGCTTCTTTAACAAACTGTGCAGCTGGACGAGTATGAAGACCATTTTCTGCAGTGATTTCTACTTGCTTCTCGTACATGTGTTATACCCCAATTAATGTAGTTTTTGTAAGTTGTTCACTTAGATAAGCTTAACCTTTACTGCCCATTTCTGCTAGCAGAGTAACGGGATTTTCGTGGTAGCGCTTATTTCAGTTTAAAACAATCAGCGGCTGAGGTAGAGTTTTACCAGAAATCAGCCCTGACTTTAATCTTGCCTGCTTCTTTATTTTGAAGCTAGAAATAAAACATCCCGATATTACCAAAGGTGGGGCTAGGATCAACAAAAAAGCCCCTGCATGGGGCTTTTTTAAACGAAAATTTGATTTAACCACCTATTACTGTTGGTTTTCTTTCTCAGTAAAAATACCAGCAAAGAGTGCTGTGCTAAGGTAACGTTCTCCTGAGCTTGGTAGCACTGTAACAATGGTTTTTCCAGCAAATTCAGGGAGTTCAGCTAGGCGGTTAGCCGCGACAACAGCTGCTCCTGAAGAGATTCCGGCTAAAATGCCTTCTTCTTCCATTAAGCGGCGAGCCATATCGATAGCTTCATCAGACGTTACAGTTTCTACACGGTCAATCAGTTCTAAATCTAAGTTGCCTGGAATAAAGCCAGCTCCAATGCCTTGGATTTTGTGCGGTGCAGGTTTAATGTCTTCTCCTGCCAAGGCTTGACTAATCACTGGTGATTCAGCTGGTTCTACGGCGACAGAAATGATCGCTTTACCTTTTTCACCCTTAATATAACGGCTTGTTCCGGTGAGAGTACCACCAGTACCCACCCCAGCAACGAAGACATCAATTTGACCATCGGTGGCTTGCCAGATCTCAGGGCCTGTAGTTTTTTCGTGAATAGCAGGGTTGGCCGGGTTATCGAATTGTTGAAGCAGTAAGTATTTACTTGGGTTGCTGGCGACGATTTCTTCTGCTTTGGCAATAGCGCCTTTCATGCCTTTTGCCGCTTCAGTCAATTCAAGGTTAGCACCAAGCGCTTTGAGTAGTTTACGACGTTCAAGGCTCATTGATTCTGGCATGGTTAAAGTCAATTTGTAACCACGGGCCGCAGCAACAAAAGCTAAAGCAACCCCAGTGTTGCCGCTGGTTGGTTCGACTAGCTCAATCCCTTCTTTTAGTTTGCCTTGTTTTTCCGCTTCCCAAATCATGTTAGCGCCAATACGACATTTAACACTGAAGCTTGGGTTACGCGCTTCAATTTTGGCTAATACACGACCGTTACTGACTTTGTTTAGGCGAACCAGTGGCGTGTTACCGATAGTCAGAGAGTTATCTTCGTAAATTTTACTCATTGTGCTGTCCCTTTATTACGCATTGGTCAATCGTTGATGCGTTGCTACAAATTGGTTGATACTGGTCAAGAATAGAGATTCGATAGAAAAGTAAAAGGATTAAAAAGTTATAACTTATTAGCGATTTATCAGATGGCTTTATTCTCTTCGCTTATAGCCTTACGTTATTCATTTCATTATTTAGGTCGTTAATCTATTTGGTGGATATAGTCTTGCTGGCAGAGGCCGAGTGGTTGGTGTGAGAATATTTAAACTCACCAACCCACATGGCGGTAGCTCCGCATACTGCAATTGGCATAATAAAAAGATTTACGACAGGGATCGTGGTTAATAGCGCGACTACCATGCCAAAGCCATAGGTTTTACCTGGTTTCTGTTTTAATTGCTTACGCATCACGTTAAAGTCCACTTTATGGTTATCAAAGGAATAATCACAGTATTGGATGGCGAGTATCCAAGCGGTGAATAAAAACCAGATAACAGGCCCTAGCGTTTGTCCCAAACCAGGAATGAGTAACAATAGGAAAAGTCCTAGTGCGCGAGGAATAACGTAAAGGAGTTTTTGTCCCTCACGAAGAAGAATGCGTGGCGTGTCCTTGAGTACAGAGAATAAGCTAAGATCGCTTTCGATTTCTCCGGTTATTTTTTGCTCGACCTTTTCGGCCAATAGGCCATGAAAAGGCGAAGCAATAAAATTAGCTAGCGTGCTGAAAAAATAGGAAAAAGTACCGAGGATAGTGATAGTGAGCAATGGCCAAAGTAGGTAATATAGCCAAGATAAAAAACTGGGTAGAGCGTTAAGCCACTGGTTTATCCAATCGTTAAGGTGAGTAAAAAGGTAATATAAAGCCGTTCCAACCAACAGTAAGTTGATGATCAGTGGGAGTAAAGTAAAGCGACGGATGCCCGGTGAAAAAGCCAGATGAACACCATCAAAAAAATAATCTAATCCAGAACGTGGGGACATGATGTCTTCCGATATGAACGTAAAAAGCAGAATTTAGATTGTAACTGAAGCTTACAATAATAAAAATGCGCTTGTAGACGTAACTTCTAACATTAAGTTGTTCTAAATCAGGGGTAACTTTTGGTAAAGTAACCTTATAGTTCGATACACCCCACTTTGGCAGACGTTCAACATAGGCGTTAAAGCTCAGAACATCAACACCGAAACACTGAGAGTTTAAGATGCAGGAATTGCGATTCGTACTCATTATTGTTGGCGGGCTAGCGATAGCCGCTTTATTGTTTCATGGTCTTTGGACCAGTAAAAAGGAAGGGAAGTCGAAGTTTGGCGATAAGCCGCTCGGGCGTATCAATGTTGAACGTCAAGATAAGAAGGCGGTAAAAGAGGCGAAAGTGACGTCGAATGACGAAGTCACTCGCCCTGATCGCCGAGAGCCCGATTTTGGTTTAACCAGTCATGAAATTGATCCTTTAATTGCTGATTATGATTTACAAGAGAATAGTGACGCAGCACAAAGCGTTTTGAGTCATGATCTCAACACTATCTCGGAACAGGCAATAGTTGAACCAAACGTTGATTTTGACGAGGAACGTCGTCTTGATACGTCGGTAGTTGAAGACTCATCTGAAGCCATTACCTCTACTCAAAATGAAATCCCAGAAGAAGAGCCTGAAATGCAGGTGATTGTGCTTAATGTACATTGCGCAGGTGCTGAGCCTTTTGTGGGTAGTAAATTGTTTGATAGCTTCCAACAAAATGGATTGCTGTATGGTGAGCTGGACATCTATCACCGTCATGCTGATTTATCGGGAACGGGAAAAGTTTTGTTTAGTGTGGCTAATATGTTACAGCCGGGAACATTAAAACATGATGATCCAGCGGAATTTACCACCAAAGGTATCTCTTTCTTTATGACCTTACCTTGTTACGGTGATGCTGAGCAAAACTTTAAGTTAATGCTCAAAACGGCCCAACAAATTGCTGATGATATGGGTGCTAACGTTTTAGATGATGCGCGCAACTTGATGACCCCCAATCGGCTGGCTGAATATCGTAAACAAATTCAACAGTTCAAGCTTAAACAGAAATAATTAACCTATCTTAAGGCTCCGACCGGAGCCTTTTTTCATGATCCGAGAGAATAACAATGCAACGCGTAGAGCAAAGATTACAAGAGTTACGGCAGATCCTGAATGAACATGCGATACGTTATTACGTGGAAGATGCCCCAACCATTCCAGATGCTGAATATGATCGGTTGATGCAGGAGTTATTAGAAATTGAAGCGCAATATCCACAGTGGATAAGCGAAGATTCTCCTAGTCAGCGTGTTGGCGGAGCGCCGTTATCGAGTTTCGAAGCCGTTACTCATGAAAGACCGATGTTATCGTTAGATAATGCCTTTGCTGATAGTGAGTTGGATAACTTTTTTCGTCGTATCGGTGAGCGAGTTGCTGCCACTCAGCATACTCGTTTTTGTTGTGAGCCTAAATTGGATGGGTTAGCCGTTAGCTTATTGTATGTGGATGGTCGATTGACTCAAGCTGCGACTCGTGGCGATGGTACGACAGGTGAGAACATCACTGAAAATGTACGTACCATCAAATCGATCCCACTTAAACTCTCTGGCACTGGATGGCCTTCACGGATTGAAGTTCGAGGTGAAGTGTTTATGCCTAAAGAGGGTTTTGAGCGGATGAACGCTCAAGCACTGAAAAAAGGTCAAAAGGTGTTTGTTAACCCACGTAATGCGGCGGCTGGGAGTTTGCGCCAACTGGATTCTCGTATTACCGCTAAGCGTCCTTTAGCTTTTTATGCTTACAGTGTTGGTGTGGTTGAAGGTGCTGAGTTATCGACCAGTCATTATGAACGTTTTTTACAGTTAAAAAGCTGGGGGCTTCCGGTTAGTCCTGAGACGCAGCGGGTAGAAAACGCGGCGCAAGTTAAAGATTACTATCAAACTATCATGGCAAAACGAGCGGATTTGCCTTACGAAATTGATGGTGTGGTAATTAAAGTTGATGATATTGCACTGCAAGAGAAATTGGGATTTGTTGCTCGGGCTCCTCGCTGGGCGATTGCTTATAAGTTCCCAGCTCAAGAGGAAATGACTCGCTTAAATGAAGTTGAATTTCAAGTAGGAAGAACCGGAGCCATCACGCCTGTTGCTAAGTTAGAACCGATATTTGTCGGCGGTGTGACAGTCAGCAATGCGACGTTACATAACGCGGATGAGATCGAGCGATTAGGCGTCATGGTTGGTGACACAGTGATTGTTCGTCGTGCTGGGGACGTGATCCCACAAATTGTTTCCGTCGTGTTAGAACGTCGCCCCCAGGAGGCTCAACCGATAATTTTCCCTAGTCATTGTCCAGTTTGTCAATCTGATGTAGAGCGAGTTGAGGGCGAAGCGGTTGCTCGCTGTACTGGCGGCTTAGTATGTCAAGCACAACGTAAAGAAGCGTTAAAGCACTTTGTATCACGCAAAGCAATGGATGTAGACGGTTTAGGCGATAAAGTCATTGAGCAGCTCGTTGAGCGAGAAATGGTCGAAACGCCAGCCGATTTATTTAAACTCCGAGCAGGTGAGTTAACGGTATTAGATAGAATGGGCCCTAAATCTGCTCAAAATATCACTCAGGCACTAATTAACGCTAAGCATACGACCTTAGCACGATTTTTATATGCCCTAGGTATCCGTGAAGTTGGCGAAGCTACAGCGATGAATCTGGCTCAACATTTTTGTACTTTGGAAGCGATCAGCCAAGCGTCTATAGAACAATTAATTGAAGTTCAAGATGTAGGAGTGATTGTGGCGAGCCATGTGCATGCTTTCTTTAGTCAGGAAAAGAATCAACGTGTTGTGCAAGAACTAAGAGATTTAGGCGTAACTTGGCCTGATATTGAGCCTCAAGATGCTGCAAAACCACAACCTCTGGCTGGGAAAACGGTGGTATTAACGGGATCTCTGGTTCAATTATCACGCAATGAAGCTAAAGCGGCTTTACAAAGCTTAGGGGCCAAAGTGACTGGTAGTGTATCAAAAAACACCGATATGCTGTTTGCGGGCGAGGCGGCAGGATCTAAATTAGTTAAGGCTCAAGAGCTGGGAATCGAGATATTTTCTGAGCAAGATTTGTTGGATCTCCTCTCCTAACGATTTTAAATGCTAACGACAACCCTTAGCCACTTGATCAATGACTAAGGGTTTTTTATTGCCCAAAATAACTTAATTTATAAGGAGAAATTAGTGAGATTGAATGTAACTATTTTGTCACTTTCTATTTTTGAGCAATGCGACCTACTTCAATTATTTAATTATTTTTATTTTTAAGTCATTGTTAATTAAATTATTTTTTTATTTATTGTTTAATGTGTTAATTATTCGATCTGGATCACTTACTCGCTTAAAATTTGTTATGGCTCATATTTTTTTAGTTAAAAATTAAGATCTGATTGATGTTTTACCCTATCCAGATAGTCTTAATGCATGGATACACAATGTGTATGCAGATAGTGATGAGAGATAGTACTTATTCTCATACAAGGAAAAGCTTTCTCCCTTCGGCGGCCAACTTTTGGGGGAAAACATAAAAACAGCTATATCCATTTTTAGGAGTTTTCCATGGACAAATATTTTAAACCTTCCTTAGTCGGTGCAGCAGTTGCAACAATGCTTGCATCTGGTATCGCATTTAATGTTTCTGCAGCAGATAACTATGAGGTCTATGGCGTTATCGCATTACAAGCCGCTTACCGAGATTACGATGCTGGTAATAAAGAAACGGATGATAAGTTAGGAGGCTCTCAGCTTAATAATGAGTCTCGAATTGGTTTCCGTGGTGAGAAAGACTTCAAAAATATTGAATCAACTTTTATTTGGCAAATTGAGGCTGGATATGTTGATCCGTCGTTCTCTGATCCGGGTTCTGAACTAGGTGCTCGTGATACCTTTGTTGGTTTTAAACATGATAGTTATGGTACTGTTCGTTTAGGTCGAGTTTTGTCACCTCTTTACGAATTGGTGGACTGGCCTGCATCTAACCCTGGTTTAGGTGATGTATACGACTGGGGTGGTGCTATCGGTGGCACTAAGCACCAAGACCGTGCTTCAAATACTATTCGTTGGGATACACCAACATTTGCAGATAGCCTATCTTTTAATCTAGCCTATGGTATGGCCGGTAAAGATGGCGCACAGAAAGGCGATGGTAAAGATTATTGGATAGGTGCCGCGGCGCATTATAAAGTTTCTGTTTTCCAATTTGATTTAGCTTATGAAGGTAACCGCGACGTAGCAAAAGAAAGCACTGAATGGGATAATGATGCCTATCTATTTGGTGTTCAAGGATGGTTTGATAATGGACTTTCCTTCTATGCGCAATATAAGATGATGGAAGCGAAACCTGTCGCTGGTGATAAAGAGAAACAAAATGCGTATTCAGCCGGTTTAGCTTATACGACAGGTGATTGGCAGTTTAAGCTAGGTTATGCCAAAAATGATGAGCTAAAAGTCGGCGGTAGTAAGTTAAAAGGCTCCGATGATGATGTGCTCTCTGTGCAAGCGCTATATTTCGTAGACCCGTCAGCTGTACTATATGCACGAGCTCGTACTCTTGATTTTGGTAACTCATATAATGGTCGCTGGAAATCAGCGGATTATGATGAATACTCTGTAGGTGTAGAATACTACTTCTAAGCGAAGCTAGATTATTGAGCTGTAGAGTATAAGGCGAGCTTTGGCTCGCCATTTCATTTTAAGGATGTCCTATGAAAATTTTACCTATTAGTTTACTTATTTCATTATTGAGTATTTCGTTTAACGGATATGCGGTAATTAATGTTAATTTTGATCGTGATATTCAATTGTTGGCCGTAAATGGTGAATCAGAAGGTGTTAGTTTTGGGCATCGAGCTGAATTGACTTTAGAGCCAGGTGAACATCAGTTACTTGTACGAACTGAGCGAATAATTCAGATGTCAGGCAAGCAAAATAAATATAAATCTCCACTCATGGTATTAAAAGTGGTTGGCGATTCTGGAGTCGTTAACTTAGCATCAGCAATGACTATTCGGGATGAAAGCAATGCTAGGGAATTTGATCGTTATCCGAGTTTAAATGTAGAAATCACCCAAGGAGATCTTATTATTACTCAAGATTTTATACCTGGTCGTTCATTTTCTTTTATGGGAGATTACACGAAACAACTTCGTCAATTTAATCGCTCGGG
The DNA here is from genome assembly GCF_963878025.1 of Vibrio sp. 11986-1-5. NCBI lineage: Bacteria > Pseudomonadati > Pseudomonadota > Gammaproteobacteria > Vibrionales > Vibrionaceae > Vibrio > Vibrio sp. 11986-1-5. The sequence continues at coordinate 3,674 of NZ_CAWNVW010000001.1, read as the reverse complement.
GAGTAAAGCTGCGATAAACGATTTATCGATGATTAGTCCTACGGTACACCCTAAATCATTAGTAAAAGAGACTCCAATTGATATAGATAAATTAAAAGAGATTCAAAAAATTTATCTTGAGCTAGATGAAAAGCAACAGAAATCTTTCTTATCTTGGGCAGTAAGCCAATAATTAAAAATATGATGAATATTAGCCAAGTTGCTAAATTAACAGGATTAAGTGCTAAATCGATTCGTTTATATGAAGAGAAAGGTCTGATCACTGTGCCATTACGATCTGCAAGTGGTTACCGAACTTACACACCACAGCATGTCGATGATTTATTATTAATTGCTCGCTGTCGGCGAGTAGGTTTTAGTCTGGATGAGTGTAAAGCTATGCTCACACTGGCCAATGATCCACAGCGCACGCGCGCAGCGGTGCGTGCGCGAGCACAAGAAAAGTTGCAGGAAGTCTCGAGTAAACTGACTGAACTCACCTTGATTAAGCGGCAGCTTGAAGAGTGGATTGCATCTTGTCCCGGTGATGAAGGACATGATTGTCCGATCATTAAAGAATTGAAGGGTTCTTGTAAAGATGTTGACGATAAGAGCACGTAGATTTTTATCGTTTTCTACGGTCTACTTCTGACTTGAAGCTGCAGCAGCATAGGCTACGTTGATTTATCTTAATTAATACAGTGAGTCTATCTTCATATAGAGAGTGTGAGAGTTATTCTTAGCTCTCACTCAAAGTAGCTACTTATTTTTCTAAAGGCTGATAAGGTTTAATTTTAAGCGTAATACCATCAAGAGCAACAACCTCTACCATACACTGAGCCGCAATATCTTGGTCACTGATTGCTGACCACGTGCTATCACCTAATTGTAATCGAGTGACCACCTGCGCTTTTACGGGTTCAGTGAGCAATAGGCGTCGCCCAATCAATTGCTTTTCTTTTTGATTCAGCGAACGTTGAGCATCACTATTTCGATCAGCTTTAAACTGGCGACGCCACCAAAGCCAAGTAGTTAATAGTACAAAGCTGGCAAACGTCATCCACTGTAACTGCCAACCTATCGGGATTAGCAGCATAACTAGGCCAACCAAAAGAGCAGACAGACCAAGCCATAAGAAATAGCCTGCTGTTCCTAACAGTTCGACAGCCAATAAGGCTAGCCCTAAGGCTAACCAATGCCAGTAATTAAATTGAGCGAGCCATTCAATCAAGCGTTATCCCTTTTTCTCTGCTGAATGTTTGAACATTTCTGCGACCCCAGCAATAGACCCCATCAAGCCGGTTGCTTCCAGTGGCAGCATAATGATTTTGCTATTTTCTGCTTGGCCAATAGATTTTAGAGCATCGGTATAGCCTTGAGCAATAAAGTAATTGACGGCTTGCATATCCCCTTTCGCAATGGCTTCAGAAACCATGCTAGTGGCTTTCGCTTCTGCTTCTGCGGCGCGTTCACGAGCCTCTGCTTGTAATATTGCAGCCTGCTTATCACCTTCGGCTTTAAGAATTTCAGACTGTTTTTGACCTTCGGCGCGTAAAATTTGTGCTTGGCGAATCCCTTCTGCTTCGAGAACTTCTGCACGTTTATTCCGTTCGGCTTTCATTTGCGCGTTCATTGCAGCAGTAAGATCAGCTGGTGGTTGAACATCTTTGATTTCAATACGAGTAATTTTTACGCCCCAAGGACTGGTTGCTTGATCAATGATAGTTAATAACTTGGTATTAATCATGTCACGCTGACTGAGCATTTCATCCAGTTCCATAGAACCAAGTACTGTCCGCATATTGGTTAATGTGAGGTTACGAATGGCGTGCTCTAAATCTGTTACTTCATAAGCGGCTTTGGCTGCATCAATAACCTGAACAAAACAGACGGCATCGATGACGACACTAGCGTTGTCTTTGCTGATCACTTCTTGAGCTGGAATGTCGAGAACACGCTCCATCATATTGATGCGTCTACCGACTTTATCAACAAATGGAACAATAATGTTTAAGCCGGGACGGAGTGTATGGGTGTAACGACCGAAACGTTCTACGGTCCAGTTGTTACCTTGAGTGACGGTTTTTACTGCCGACATAATAAATACAATGGCGACGAAGACAAATATGCCGATTGTAATCAATGAATCAATAGCCATGACGTTCCCTTTGAGTTATAGAACTTGCGACAACGTTTTTACGTTGCTTAAGTGCCAATATAAAAATTCCCAAATCATTGTCTATCAGAACACTGGAATAGGCAATCATTAGCATTAAAAACTAGAGGCTAATGAGAGCTGACTGATTAATGACGAGAGGAGAGACGCAAGATAAAAGAGTAAAAATAAATGATAAATTTAACGCTATCTTTTACTAAAGATAGCGTTATCGGCTGGGTTAAGATATCAATAAAGTTGAGAATAAAGCAGTCGACGATAACGAGCCGCAGTTGGATTACCTTGACCTAAAGCACTTAGAATATCCATAAATGTCTTTTTCATTTCACCATCTAATAGTGTTAAATCACGTTCTAAAAAGCGCCAGAGTAGTTCTAGTGCATCTTCATCACGTTGGACTTGATGGTATTGAGAGGCCAATTCATTAGCAATAGTCGCATTGGTACTATCTTGCGCTAACACTTCTTCTAGCTCTTTAATCGCTGGGCTTTCTGCGGCTTGTTCATACAATTCAATTTGTGCCAACAAACGTTTGTAATCGCTTTGCTGATATTGCATAGGGACGCTATCTAGCAACGTTTTGGCTTCGGCAAAACGACGAGTGGCAATAAAGCAGTCCGCTAATGCTAGCTTAACTTCACCTTGGTTTTGCCAAGTTTCACTGAGCTCGAGGAGTAACGGTAACGCTTGTGTATAGTCTTGCTGCTTAACGAGTTGTAATGCTTGTTGAACCGTACGCTCTTCTTGGCTAGGTAAGTGTTTATCGAGCATGTCGATGATGGCACTAAGCGGCTGTGGTCCACCTAATCCATCCACCGGTTGGCCATTAATAAATAATGCAATGGTTGGTAGTGCCTGAATACCAAATTGAGCCGCGATATGCTGCTCTTGCTGGCAATTTAAGGTAGCTAATTGGAAGGCGCCAGCGTATTGCTGGGCAAGTTGTTGTAGCTCTGGGAGTAGTTGAGCACTTTCATCACTGATGGGAGCCCAAAAATAAAATAATACAGGTTGATGAGCTGAATTGGCCAGTATTTCCTGAAAATTGTGTGCAGAGACATCACTATGATGATTAGGGAGCATGATCATTCCTTATTGCATGGAGGCATTGTTAAACAAATGGGGGGTAAAGAAGCAAAACTCAAGACTGGTGAATAACATGAAAGATGAAGCATTTCTTTAGGTCGTGCAAAAAAACCACCGAAGTGGTTTTTTGTCAAAACAGCAAGCAAAGGTGTTAAAAAAGAATTAGCAGTGCCAAAACAATCATGACACCGAGCCAATTCCATTGATTTAATGTCATTTGGGTCATACTCAATGCCTTTCCTAAATGATGATTGCAGAGAATATCAATCCATCATTCAGAATATGTTTAGAAGGAGGTGCTCAGTACTGAGGAATCCCCTAATGATTTTGATAAAAATCATCAAGTTAAGGTAGATACACATCTTGTCGTATGATCAAATGGTTTCGCCAAAAATCAATAACCAGACAACAAGATGTGCGAACTCGATATTTT